>JBJMWW010000214.1:0-3033 GCA_045809945.1 Chthoniobacterales bacterium | reverse complement strand
CGTGTGCCATCGGGCTCGGGGAGGCAGGCGCATCAGTCGTTGTTAATTACCACGCGCATCCAGAAGAAGCGGAGCGCGTTGTAGAAATCATCAAGCGAGCCGGTAGCGATGCGATTCCGGTCGAATGCGACGTGAGCCGCGAGAATGAAGTGGAGGCGATGTTCAAAAAAGCAATCGAGATCTTCGGTACGGTCGACATTTTGGTGAACAATGCCGGCCTGCAGCAGGACGCGGCATTCGAGAAAATGACGCTGCAGCAATGGAACACCGTCATCTCGGTTAATCTCACCGGTCAATTCCTGTGCGCGCGTGGAGCGGTGCGCGAGTTTTTGCGGCGCGGCGTCGTGCCGGAAGTCTCGAGCGCGGCCGGCAAGATCATCTGCATGAGCTCCGTGCACGAGGTGATCCCATGGGCCGGTCATGTTAATTATGCCGCTTCGAAAGGCGGCATCATGCAGTTGATGAAGAGCATGGCGCAGGAGCTCGCGCCGAAAAAAATTCGCGTGAACAGCATTGGACCGGGCGCGATTAAGACGCCGATCAATCGCGCCGCTTGGGAAACGCCGGAAGCGCTGGCTTCCTTGCTGACGTTAATCCCCGACGGACGAATCGGCATGCCCGAGGACATTGCCCGTGCCGCTGTGTGGCTCGCCTCCGATGCTTCCGATTACGTCACTGGCCAGACGTTGTTTGTCGATGGTGGGATGACGTTGTACCCGGGCTTCGCGACCGGCGGGTAATCGTGCAAGAGATTGCCGTTACGAGCTCGCGTTGATCTTTCGAGCGGCGTCGGTCAGCAACGTCTGCTCTTCCGGCAAGAGATTCGCATGTTCTGCTGCGGGCAGGAATGCTCGCGCTCGTTCCAGCTCTCCGTTTGCGGCCAGCATCATCACGTAATAGGCGGCCAGCGCCGGTTGGCGGAGCTGTTGCTCCTTCAGCCGCTCGATCACACGCAGCGCGTCTGCGGTTTTGCCGCTGATGTGCAAAGCGAATGCGTAGGTCGCGGCGAATGCAGCATTAGTCGGGTGCTCTTTGTACAGTTTCTCCGCTAGGCGTCGCGCAGTGGCGTCGCTGTTCAAGAGTAACCCGAGATTCGCGCAGCTGTTCGCTGCGACGAGATCGTCCGGGTTCAACTCGAGTGCGCGTTTCGCGATGCGCAGCAAGCCGTGGGTGTCGTTCGTCTGTTTGTAAATTCGCTGCAACGCCGTCAGCGCCTCTTTTGCGCCCACCGCGCCGCTGGCGATCTGCCACAACACGTCGCCTGCTTCGGCGCGGTAACCCCAACCTTCGGCAAGCCTGGCAATCATGGCGAGCTGGTCTGGATGGGGCTGCGCCGCTTTCGTCGCGGCCCGCCAGAGCGTGGCCGCTTCGACTGCCGAGTCGCTATCACCGAGGTGACGCACGGCGTGGCTTTGCACGGCGAGGCGCAGCGATTCCTGCGCGCCCCAGTGTGCGTGTTGAACGAAGCGGGCGAGCGCTCGCCAATCGTGCGTGTAGCTCAACGACTCGGCAATCGCGAGTGGGACCGGCTGTGTCTCCGCGACTTTCTGATCAAGCGAGCCGCTCCATTCGAGCGCGGCTGCAGCGAGATCATGACGATTCATCCACGTGATCAACTCGACTGCATTCGCTGAATTGGCTCTCGCGCGCCGCTGACACTCGGTCATCACAGTTGCGGAGTTATCGGTCTGGTAAGTCGCTTGAAGCCGGAGGAGGAAATCGGCGAACGGCGCTGAGCGTTCCTGCACGAGGGCCGCAGTCCAGCGGTCTGCGTTTGTGTGGTCGTGACGCGCAATTGCGTCCGCGGCCAGCGCACGCAGCGCAGCCGTCCGCACGTCGCTCTGCGCGCTCAGCTGCACGAGGTGTTCTCGCGCAATTTCCGTAGTCTGCGGCTTCGACGAGGCGAGGCGCGTGGTCGCAAGGTTCAGCGCGATTTGATGATTTTCGGTGTCCTGTTCATGGGCGGCAGCGAAATGTTGTTCCGCGAGTTCCGGCTTGTGTTGCGCAAGCGCGATAGTGCCCGCGAGTTGATGCACGCGGACAGTATCGCGGAAGCTCGTGTCGATAGAATCCAGCGCTCGCGCCGCGAGATCGATTTGGCCGAAGCGCAACGCGGTGCTCGCAAGGGCGAGATAATTTTCGGGATTCTTGGGTTCGGCCGCAGCGACGCCCTTGCGCCACTCGATTGCTTCCGGCCGGCCGCTTTGGTCCGCGAGTTGAGCGATAACGCGCGTAGCGACCAGATTATTTTTGTCGATCTGCAACAGATGCCGCGCGACGAGCACGGCGCTTTGCACGTCGCCTCGCGTCGCGAAGGTCTGAGCCTGTGCTTCGAGGTGTTTGTTCCTCCAGATGCCGTAGATGCCGTACGCGCCGCACGCGATCAGCGAAACGCCGGCAATGGCGACGCACCAGTGCGCCGCGCGCAGAAGAAATTCAAGTCGGGCGATGGTGCGGACGTGGCCGCATTCTCTATCTCGAGGGTTTAGCATTACAGAGGCAAACAGTCTGGTCTGCGACAGATGTGCGAAAGCATCTCTTCTTTAGCAGCCGTCATGCCTTCCGGCAGACGGCCGCCGACCATAATTACCATAATTACGTGGTACGTTAATAGCTTTCGACGCAGACGTGAGTCTTTGCCGAGTGCGCGTCATAGCGGGCGCAATTTGTTTATTCTTCGCAACACGCGCCTATTCGGCCGATGCGGTTTGGACCGGCGGCACGTCCACTGACTTTAATACGGGCTCCAACTGGGTCGGCGGATCGGCGCCAGGCAGCCCAGATAATGCCGTTTTCAGCACGACCTTTGCTCTTCAGCCGACCTTGAGCGTCGCTAAGGGAATCGACGGCGTTTGGATGACGGGCAATAGCGGGCAAAACGTCGTCATATCCGGCAGCGCTGGTAACTCCCTGAATTTTTCAGGCGGCACGATAAATGGTACTGGCGGTCTCGGAATTCTGGTCGACAACGCCAATGCGTTTTCGCTCACGATCAATGCGCCAATCTCGGTGAGTGGAGTGCAAACGTGGCGG
>JBJMWW010000213.1:0-15374 GCA_045809945.1 Chthoniobacterales bacterium | reverse complement strand
TGTTTGAGGTCATCACTCAAACACAGCCGGACGATTACCAATCGCTGGCAATTCTCAAGGACAGTTACACGAAACTCGGCCGCCCCGAGGATGCGCTGAAGACTTCGCGCCGGCTGTCCGAAGCTTATTTCAACGTCGGTTCCTACTCGCTGGCGATGCAGGAGTGCGAGGCGGTTTTGAAACAGCAGCCCAATTCGCCGGAGATGCTCGCGATGCTCGGCGAGATCGACAGCCGCCTCAACGTTACACGCATGCCGGTCGCCGCCGGCGGTGTAAATGGCGGGCTCACGGTCAATAGCGCAGACGGAGGATTGATCCGCGGATCGAATGGCGCCAGCGACGGGTCGCTAATTAATATCCATTCGCGCAATGGTCACAGTCTGAGCAGTGATCGCGGTGACGAGCAGCTCGCGAAGTTTCTCGTCATGCAGCAGCTTTTCAATGAGGAAGAGGTGGCCGCGGCGATGGAGACGGTGCGCGTCGCGAACGAAAATCTCGATGGGCAGACGTTGGCGGCGTCGTTGGTCGACAAGCTTTGCCAGCAGGATAACGGTAAGACCGAGGCGGTGATCTCGGCGTTGATCGACCGAACGAAGTTCGCCTATGTGCCGCTGGAGTATTACGACCTGGACCGGCAGACCGTGCGGATGTTGCCGGATGAGCTGACGCTCGGCCGCCTGTTTGTGCCATTCGATTTGATCAGCCGCACCATCATGGTGGCGTGCTGCAATCCGTATGACGCTGCGGGACGCGAGGCGGTGCAGCAATCGCTCGATTACACAGTGGCGTGGTATTTGGCGCGTCCCAGTGCGGTGCTTAGAGCTTTGCAGGAATCGTATCGGATCGAGGCCAAGGCGTAAGGGAGCCCAATGAGAAGCAAATCCTTCGCCGAACGCATTGCCGATGTCCTGATTGAGGACGGGTTGCTCCTGCCGAACCAGCTCGAAGAAGCGGTCGGCATTCAACAGCGAGAAGGCGGCCGCCTGCTCAAGATTCTGACGGACCGGCAGTTCGTCACCGACCAGGACATGACGTTCAGCATGGGACGTTGCCTGAACGTGCCGCCAATCAATCTCTCGAAGCTGCGCATTCCGGAGGAGATCCTCGGGCTCGTGCCGCGCGACATGGCGAAGGCGAACAAGCTCGTCCCGATCGCGCGGTTGAACGGGAAGCTGTTCGTCGCGATGGCCGATCCGACGAACGTGCTCGCGATCGACGACGTGAAGCGGCGCGTGCAGGTGGATGTTCTGCCGATGATCGCGACCGAGAAGTCGGTCAGCGACGCGCTGGCCGGCGTGCACAGCGGCGGCGCAAACATGAAGCAGGTCCTGCGGCAGGCTGCCGAGGAAGCTGCGAAGGAAGCGGGCGACAACGTCGAAGTCCAGAGCAAGGCGTCGGAAGAGATCGATCTCGACCGGCTGGCGCACGACAGCGCCGACGCGCCGGTGATCAAGATCGTGAACCTGATCCTGGTCCAGGCGATCAAGGAAAAGGCGTCCGACATTCACATCGAGCCGTTCCACAAGTTTTTGAAGCTGCGCTACCGAATCGACGGCGAACTGATTGCCGCGGAATCGCCGCCGAAAGCGCTCCAGCTCGCGATCACTTCGCGCATCAAGATTCTCGCAGGACTCAACATCGCGGAGCGACGCGTGCCGCAGGACGGGCGTTTCCGCATCAAGGTGCTCGGCAAAGATGTCGATCTCCGTGTTTCGGTCCTGCCGACCGCCTACGGCGAGAAGATCGTCATCCGTATTCTCGACAAAGGTGCGCTCTCCGGTTCGATCGACACGATGGGCATGGACGAGGGGACGCTCGAGAAATTCAAGAAAGCGATCGATGCGCCGCACGGCATGATCCTGGTCACCGGCCCGACTGGTTCCGGTAAAACGACAACGCTTTATTCAGTGCTGCAGGAGTTGAACAGTCCGCAGTACAACATCGTGACGGTCGAAGACCCGATCGAATACGAGCTGGTCGGCATCAATCAGGTCGCGGTGCGCGCAGACATCGGTCTCGATTTTTCCTCGGCGCTGCGATCGATCCTGCGCCAGGACCCCGACATCGTGATGGTGGGTGAAATTCGTGACAACGAAACCGCCGATATCGCGGTGAAAGCGGCGTTGACCGGTCACCAGGTGCTGTCGACCCTCCACACGAACGACGCGGCGGGTGCGATCACGCGACTCGATGACATGGGCATCGAGCCATTCCTGATTTCCAGCTCGGTCATTCTGGCGTGCGCGCAGCGACTGGTGCGACGAATTTGCGGCAACTGCAAAGAAGAGTTCATCCCCGAGCCCGAGATGCTCGAGCGGCTTGGCCTCGATGTGAATTCCGGCGCGGTCTTTTATCACGGCCACGGCTGCGATCGTTGCAAGCACCGCGGTTATATGGGGCGCGCAGCGATCATCGAAGCGCTGCCGGTGAGCGAAGCAATCCGTCGACTCGTCATCAAACGTGCCTCCGCTGCCGTAGTGAAAAGCCAGGCGGTGACCGAAGGAATGAAAACGTTACGCATGGTCGGAATCGACAAGGCGCTCGAAGGAGTAACGACGCTGGAAGAAGTCTGGCGCGTCACGGCAGAGGATCACTAGGCGATGACGATTCCGTTTCTGCACTACTTTAAACGCAAGCCGAAGGTGGAAGCTGCGCCGCCTGCGCCTCCACCGCCGCCGCTCGAAAAGCCAAGCAGCGAAAAATTCAGCAAGACCGTGATGCCGAGCGCAACACGCAATGGCACGCCGATGTCGCCCGGTCTGGCAGCTGCGCCAGCGCCAGCGCTGCAACAAACAACAAATTCCCCCCGGAGCATTTCGTTCGCATCCGCGCCGAATGCGTTCCCGCGTCCGCAGATTCCGCCTGCGGTTGCAGTTGCTCTCGAGCCACGAGTCGAGCGCGTGATCTCACTCGAGTTGCTCGATATCGTTCCACAAATTCCGGCCGGACTGGCGCACCCGCTCGAAACTCTCGACGGAAATCGGCGCGTGCTCTTCAAAGCTGCCGAAGTGGAAAAGGGAATGGCGAACGGTCGACCAACTGTGTCGCTGACAAGCATCCATCAACAGATGCCAGAAATTTTCATGTCACCGGTGGCGGCCGACGACACTACTCAAGTCCAATTGCCATTCGCAAAAGTCCTTGAAGAATTCACGAAGCTGCAAGTCCGCGCCGATCAGGTGCGCCAAAACGCAGCACCGCAGGTCGCGACGCCATTCCTGAAAGTCGCCCTCGAAGACGGCGCGAAATTCGGTACGGCGACGGAGGACCTCGAAACGACTGAGTTGCCGCCGGTCCGGGTGGACTTGGAACCGGCGACAGCGGAAGCACTGGCCAACGCCGAGCCCGAACCGGCAATCGAAGCGCCGGGAGCAAGAGCGCCAGTTCCTTTCAAGATGCCGGAGGCGTCCGGAGCGTCGGCTCAGCCGCGGCCAGCGACAGCGCCGAAGCGTATTGCTTTCAAACTTTCACCGAATGGGACGGACGCGTCCGCCAACGAGAGTGTTCCAGCCTCAGGCGGGCCGTCCGTTCCAAAGGTGAATTCGGACAGTGCGGCAGCGGCACCGGCACCGCCGCGCATTGCTTTCAAACTCGCGCCCTCTGTTGAGGAGGAAGAATCAGCGCCGAAACCTGAGCCGTGGCTGACCGCGGCAGCATTCGGTCTGCCTCCGCGCGATGGCGCGACGCAGCCGGACGCGCCGAAAGAGAGCGAAACTGCTGGGAAATCGGAGCCGAAAATTCGCCTCGGTTTGCACATTGTGCTCAAAGCTCTTCCTGAATTTCAACTGGGCGGTGATCCTGCGAGCGTACCGAAAGACGTGCAGTTCGAATTGCCATTCGCAATGGTCGAGCCGCAGCTGGCGGCGGGCCGCGTGACGGTCGCGCCAGAAGTTTTTGCCGCCGCCGTGCCGGAGTCGTTCCGCTCGCTCTTCAAAGCAGATTGCGCGGCCGACGTCGCGTTGCCCCTGCAGGAAGTATTGAAGAACCTGCCGGCCGCCTCTCTTAAGATGCGCGACGATCAAGTCGCGCAGGAGGTCGGCGCAACCTTCGAGACCCCGTTCTCAAAAACAGCGGCAGAAGATGCGGAGCGATTTAAGGTTGAATCGAAGTCAGTTCCTGTAGCCGAAGTCGTCGACGGCGGCAGCGAAGAAGGCGCGCAGCCGGAGGAAGGCGACAAGCACAAAGAAGAGCAAACGGCGACGACTGAGGGTCAAGCGCGAGCCGGCGATTCAGTACGGACGCCGCTACAAGTGGCGCTGAATACGAATGAGAAGCTCGATGCGAAAAGCGTGATCGGGCACATCAACCGCATGGCTGGCGTTAAAGCGAGCGCAATTCTTTTCAATGACGGACTGAACCTGGCGGGCAATTTGCCCACGGAAATCGAGGCGGACGGCCTTTGCGCGATGGCGCCGACGCTGATGCAGCGTGTCGAGAACCACGTCGCGGATACGAAACTTGGCGCGTTGCGCGGCATGACGCTCGCTTGTGCAAAAGGCACCGTGACCTTCTTCGTGCATGATAGTCTTTGCCTTGCCGCGCTCCACTCGAATGGCGAAATCCCGGCTGACGTGCGGGATAAGCTGGGCCGCGTTGTTCACGAACTCTCGCGAAAATACTCGCACCCGGTCTAAGCGGAGGAACGCGCATGTCGATCATCAACTACGCGAGCCGCGAGATTCAATTTAAGATCGTTTACTACGGTCCGGCGCTGTGCGGCAAAACGACCAACCTCGATTACATCCACAAACGGATTAATCCGGAGAACCGCGGCGACCTCGTCTCGCTAGCGACCGCGGCCGATCGCACGCTCTTCTTCGACTTCCTCCCGCTGAACGCGGTCGTGATCAAAGGCTTCGTGACCAAGTTTCAGCTCTACACCGTTCCCGGCCAGGTGATCTACAACGCGACCCGGCAGCTCGTTCTACGCAGCGTCGACGGCGTCGTGTTCGTCGCGGATTCGCAGTGGGAAAAAATGGAAGAGAACGTCGAGAGCTTCAAGAATCTCGAGGAGAACATGGCGAAGCAGAACATCTCGCTCGATGAAATTCCCTACGTCATTCAGTACAACAAGCGCGACCTCGAGAACATCGCGCCGGTTAACTACATGGAGTACGTGCTCAACAACCGAAAGAAGCGGGTGCAAAGCTTCGAGGTCGTGTCGAGCAGCGGGCAAAACGTTTTCGCCGCGCTGAACGCGGTATCGCAGATTCTGCTTCACAAATTCAGCAAACAGAGCGATGCGGCGCCGCAAACCGCACCTGCACCGGTCGCTATTCCGGTCGAGCCAGCCGCAGCCGCGAGCTTATGAATGCGATCCCGTGTCTGACGATTCAGGATGTGGCGAACCTCGACGGCATTCTCGGCGAGTTCCTGCAGAAGGCGGAGGCCGAGCTGACCGTGGTGATCGATCGCGGTGGTAACGTCATCTCGCAATTCGGCGACATGACCGTGATGGATGTCACGATCATCGCTGCACTCGCGGCGGGTTCATTCGCGGCGACGAAAGAACTCGCGAAACGAATCGGCGAGGTCGAATTCAACGCGCTCTATCATCAGGGGAGTGGCAATCACATCTTCATGAACTCGATCGACGACGACACGATTATGATCACGGTCTTCGGGAAGAAGTCGACCGTCGGTCTGGTTCGATTCTATGCGTCGGCCTGCGCGCAGAGCGTGGGCAAGTTGCTGCAATCATTGCAGAACAACGGCAACGGCCACGGCTTCAAATTCGACGCCGCCGACGTGACCGCGGCACCAATCTTCGCGGACGCGAAGTAGCTCGTTAACGGCGGCGACTATGCGTCCGCGGTTCCAGGAAACAGACGGGTTCAGTCTGGTCGAGCTGCTGGTCTGCGTAGCGATCAGTTTAATCGGATATGTGTTGCTGTTCGGTGGCGGATCAGAGCAGGGGCAGGCGCGGCGCAAAGCGGCTTGCACAGCAAACCTCGAGCAGATGCAGATCGCGCTTTCGGTTTATGCGACAGAACATGATGGCGCATATCCAGTAACGCCGGCGGCGACGAGTTCCGAAGCGCCGCTTAGCGAACTGGTGCCGCGTTACACGAGCGATACCAGCATTTTCGTTTGTCCCGGAACGAATGCGAAAGCGCTGCCGGGCGCGCAGTCATTTGCGAATCGCCGAATCAGCTACGCCTATTACATGGGCGTGAAACGCAATGCCGGCGCCGACGTGCCGCTTGTTTCCGACGCCCAGGTGAACACAAAGAGTAAACGGTGCGGCGATCCGGTGTTTTCAAGCGATGGCAAAGGTGCCGGCGCCAATCATCGCAAATACGGCGGCAGCATTCTCTTCGCCGATGGCCACGTCGAGACTTGGGGGGCTTCGGCGGCACGCGAATTGCGTGTACCTCCCGGAGCCGTCCTGCTCAACCCAAAGCCGTGACCGCCGTTATGAGACAGAAACTTTACGAACTGGCGGTGAAAGCGTTCATAGCATTCATCTTCCTGCTGATCGCGTGCGGACTTTGGTACTACACAATTGGCCGTAAGCCGCACGTCGTTATCTCTTCAAAAATCGAGAACAAGAAAACCACACCTTCTTCTCACGTGATCGGGCCTGGCGAGCTGCTTGTGATCAACGGATCCAACGTCTCACTGTTCGATACTGAAGCAGGCCTCCAAAAGTGGAGCATCGACACCGCGCCCGCTGCCAAAGCCAGCGCGCCAGCGCCTGTTGCGCCAGCGCGAGTAAATCGCCCGCCAACTGATCAGAAGCTCGATTCGTCGTATCAGATTAATCAGGCGCGCCTGGCGAATCGATCCGCCAAGCTCAACGTCTGGGCGGCGCAGCTCAACGCGAAACGGAACTCTCTCGACACACCGTTGAAGGTGGCAAATTTCAAACAGGAAGAAGCGCGCTATCAAGCCGAAGTAGCCCGGTCGCAGACGGAAGAGGCCGCGATCCCGCAAAATGCGAGTGGCGCTTCGGGAGGTTACGCGATGGAAGGCACTGACGCGGAACCGCGTTACGATTCGTCCGATTACGAGAAGCCGGAAGTGTTGTGCGACGCCGCCACGATCTGGATCGTAAAAAGCAACAACGTTCGAATCCTCGACCACGCAAATGGCCGGGTGACGAAAGAGTTTTCCGTGGCGGGCAAGATCATCAAAACCATGCCCGGTGACGGCTGTGCCTACGTTCTGGCGGCAAACGCAACCGGTACGCAACAACTTATACGGATCGGCGCGGACGGCGCACTCAAGGCGGCAACAATAAAAGACGCGATGGGAGAGCGTTCATTCGCGACCTCAGACGGAACACCAAGTTTGCAGCAACACCGAACCGAAGTCAGCGCGGTGAACGGCGAGCTGGCGCAGCTCGATGTTCGTCTGCTGCGGCCGAAGATCACCGAGCGCCAGGCGCTGAAACAAGATTCCGTATCCGACTGGGAACAGGCGGACAAAAATACGACCGGCGGCTGGTCCAGTGACGCCGCGGTGATTGCGCGCGCGATGGCTAACGATGCGCAGCGCGAAACGACCGGCGGCAAAGAACATATCGACGAAAGCGATTACGAAATCGTGTTGCATCGTCCATTCAATCCCGCGGTTTCCGATTCCGCCCCAGTGAAAGTGCAGGGACGTCCGGAACTCTTTTCCACCAAGTCGTTCGACCTTGTGGTGGCAGGGCAGACGCTGCTCGCCTTCGATCGGTCAAACAAAAAACTGTGGCAGTCGACGCTCGCGTTTGCTGCCGCGCCGCATTTTTTTGATTACGAATTCGGCACGACAACGTCCTTGCCCTGCATCGAAGACGACAAGCATCTCTACTTCTTCGACCGCGGATGCCTGACGGCGTTCGACCGGCAGAACGGCGAGGTTGTTTGGCGTTTGCCGAGCGTCGGTATTCGCAAAATGCAGCTCGATTCCGGCGGTCTGCTCGATCGCGGCGCGATCCTCTACCTCCTGACGCAAAACGGCAGCCCGGAGTCACTCCGTTACGCGCAGGAAGCGACCGCGCCGACCGAGCCACTCCTGCTCAAGGTACAAGCGAGCAACGGGAAAGTGCTTTGGAAACTCGACAAATACCAGGACTGCTTCGTCTCTGGCGGAAATGTCTACGTGACGCGCGAAAGTCGCACCGGCGACGATCTCGTGAATTCCGTGTTCGAGCGGAGTAAAGGAATCGCGACGCGATTCAAGGTCTACAAGCTGAGCGCGTTCGACGGCAAACCGCAGTGGGAATGGTTCGAGCCGCGCCGCCCGCTGCAGATTTCAGCCGACAAAAAGAAGGTGAGCCTGCTTTTCGGCGAAGAACTCCAAGTGCTGCGGTCTCGCGCGCTGTAGCGCAGCCACGGCTTCAAATTCGACGCCGCCGACGTGACCGCGGCAGCAATCTTCGCGGACGCGAAGTAGCTCACGCTTTTTCTTTCAGCCCTGCGCATCGGCTGCTAAACCGATCGCGCGATGCTGTTTAACTCGCTGACGTTCGTTGCGTTTTTCGCCGCCGTGCTCGCGTGCTACTGGAGCATGCGGTCGTGGAATGGACGCAAGAATCTGCTGCTCGTCGCGAGCTACATTTTCTACGGCGCATGGAACCCGCCGTTCGCCGCGCTGCTGTTCGCGACAACGGCGCTCGACTTTTATCTGGGCCGGCAAATGGGCAAACGGCAGAGCCCGGAGGAGCGCACGGTATGGCTCTGGATCAGCGTGGCGGTGAATCTGAGCATGCTCGGTTTTTTCAAGTACGGGAATTTCCTGCTGCAGAATTTCACCTGGGTGCTGGCCCGCGGCGGCATTCAATACAAACCGCCACACCTCGATGTGTTTTTGCCGATCGGTATCTCATTCTACACCTTTCATTCGCTCAGTTATACACTCGACATTTTTCGCGGCGTGATGCGGCCGACGCGTTCACTGCGGGATTTCACGCTAGCGGTATCGTTCTTTCCGCAGTTGGTCGCGGGACCAATCGTTCGGGCGGGCGATTTTCTTCCCCAGCTTGAACGTCCACCCCAACCACAAAAGGGGCGTTTTCTTTGGGGATTGCTGCTCATGACGCTTGGGCTCTTTGAAAAAGTCGTGCTCGCCGACACGCTGCTGAGCGGATCGGCCGATCGGGTATTCGGCTACAAAGGGCCGCTCATGGCACTCGACTCATGGACAGGCGTGATCGCGTTCGCCGGCCAGATCTTTTGCGATTTCGCCGGGTACTCCATCTGCGCAATCGGCGCGGCGCTCTGTCTCGGATTTCATCTGAAGGACAACTTTCGCTTTCCCTACGCGGCGGTCGGCTTCTCCGATTTCTGGCGGCGCTGGCACATCTCCCTTTCAACTTTCCTGCGCGATTACCTCTACATTCCGCTCGGCGGAAACCGTCACGGCGCCGCGCGCGCGATGATTAACCTCATCGTTGTGATGTTCATCGGCGGTTTGTGGCACGGCGCGGCGTGGACGTTTGTCGTCTGGGGTTTGTTGCATGGCAGCTATCTCGCCATCGAACGCCTCTTGAAGGCGTTTGTCAGGCCCCCGCCATGGATCGACACGTTTGCGGCGCAGATCGCAATCGGTGCGGTCACTTATTTCGCGGTGCTTGTCGCATGGGTTTACTTCCGCGCTTCTGATTTTCAAACGGCGAGCCGGCTGATCGGCGGAATGTTTGGAACGCACGCCCGGCCCGACGCGATCCTAAGCACACGCGAGATCTTGCAGGTCACGATCGTCACGGTCGGTCTCCTCATCGCGCACTGGTCGATGCGCGAAACATCAATCGAAGCGGTCGTCGCGCGGCTACCGCGCTGGGCGGTCGGCGCAGTCTGGTTTTTGATGGCTGGCGCGATCGTCCTCACCCAAGGCAGCAGCAATGCATTCATCTACTTCCAATTTTGAACGTGTGATTCCGGCGCAGCCGTGGCGCGGAATTACCGTTGCGGTGATTTGCGCGGTTTTTGTGTCGGTTACTGCATGGGAAATTTTCGTTCGTTCTTTAGGTTACGAACCGACGCTAAACGACACTTCCGATTTGTGGGCCGAAGCGCGCCGGCACGTCGAACCTGAATCAATCGTCATTATCGGCGACTCGCGCGCGTGGTTCGACATGGACTTGAACGAAATCGAACACGGGATCGGGAAGCGGCCGGTGCAACTCGGACTGGCCGGCAGCTGTGCGTTTCCAGTGCTGCAGGATCTAGCCAACGACGAGCATTTCCACGGCACCATCATTTGCAGCGTTGTGCCGCTGCTCTATTTCGCACCGCCTGGTTCGCCGCCGGTCGACCGTTCCGAAAAAGCAGTGCAGCGGTATCACGGCCAAACGTGGGCGCAACGCGCCAGTCACGAAATTTCCATGCCGGTAGAGCGCAGCTTCGCGTTTCTGAAACAAGACGACCTCACTCTGGATGCGCTGTTGAAAGAGTTGCCGATTCCGAATCGCCCGTATGCGCAGGTACCGCCGCGTTTGCCGCCCTACTTTTGCTCAATCGACCGCGACCGCCGTGCGCGCATGGTTGAGCAATGCGTACGGCCGGGTCGGCTGCAGGATCGCGTGAAGAATGGGTGGCTCGCGCTGTTCACGCCGCCGCCGCCGCCGAGCTACGTCCCACCGGAGGCGTTTGGCGAAAAGATTAAGTCGGCGATCGGAGCACGTTTCCACGACACCGCCGCGGCGGTTGATAAAATCCGCGGACGAGGCGGCAAAATGGTGTTTGTCCGTTTTCCGGTCAGCGGTGAGCTCAAGACGCTCGAGGATAAATTCACACCGCGCGCGAAAACGTGGGACCCGCTTCTGCAACAGACCGGCGTGCCCGGAATTTACTTCGAAGACTTTCCCGAGCTGGCCGGCTTCAACTGCCCGGAGTGGTCACATCTCTCAGCCGGCGATTCGGTCGAGTTCACGAAGCGGCTCGTGCCGCACTTGCGTCAGGCGCTTCAGCTCGACGCGGTTGCGGCTAATTAGCGAATTCCTTCGCCACGAGGGTCGCGTTGTGTCCGCCGAAACCGAACGAGTTGTTCAAAGCGACGCGAATTTTTTTCTGCTTCGCGACGTTGGCGGTGTAGTCGAGATCGCACTCCTCGTCTGGGTTTTCGAGATTGATCGTCGGTGGAACGATGCTGTCGCGCATGGCGAGCGCGCAGGCCGCCATTTCAATTGCGCCCGCACCGCCTAACAAGTGGCCGGTCATCGATTTCGTCGCGCTGATCGCAAGACCGTTCCTGGCGTGCTCGCCGAAAACGCTCTTGATCGCGCGCGTCTCAGCAATGTCACCCAGTCCGGTCGAAGTCGCGTGGGCATTGATATAATCGACTTCGCTTGTGTTGATCTCCGCGTGACCCAGTGCCATTCGCATCGCGCGCGCCGCGCCGCTGCCGTCTTCGAGCGGAGCAGTCATGTGATAGGCGTCAGCAGACAGGCCATAGCCGGCTAGCTCGCAATAGATTTTCGCACCGCGTTTTTGCGCGTGCTCGAGCTCCTCGACTACTACGACGCCGGCGCCTTCACTCATGACAAAGCCATCGCGATCACGATCGAATGGACGCGAGGCGCGCTCCGGTTCGTCATTGCGCGTGCTGAGCGCTTTCATCGAGCCAAACCCGGCGAGTCCGATCTCGACCATCGACGCTTCCGATCCGCCGGCGAGAAAAACGTCGGCGTCGCCGAATTTGATCATGCGCCATGACTCACCAATTGCGTTGTTCGATGTCGCGCACGCTGTGACGATGCAGAAGTTCGGGCCGCGGAAGCCATACTCCATCGAGATAACGCCGCTCGCGATGTTGCTGATCAGCATCGGTATGCAAAACGGGGAAACGCGCGACGGACCTTTCTTGTGCAAGATCGATATCTGGTCCTGGAGCGTTTTCAGTCCACCGATGCCGCTGCTGATCAGAACCCCGACGCGATCGCGATTTACCGAATCGAGATCCATTGCACTGTCACGCACGGCCTGCTTCGCGGCGGCCATCGCCATCTGGGCGAACCGATCGGTGCGGCGCGCGTCTTTCGGATTGTTGAAGTGATCCTTCGGATCGAAGTCGCGCACTTCGCCGCCGATCTGGCAGTCGAACTCCGATGCATCGATCCCGCTGATGCGGCGAATCCCGCTGACACCATTCTGCAGATTTTGCCAGAACGTCGATATGTCGTTGCCGAGCGGCGTGATTACGCCGAGGCCGGTGATGACAACTCGTCGATTCATTTGGCGATTCAGTGACTGACCGATTTAACGATTCAGCAGGCGTTAACTGGCTAAATCAGTAAATCGCTAAATCAACAGCTATCTCGTGCCCATCCCAACGCTTTGCACGGTCTGGAAGAGCTTACCTTCGGTCTTAATCGAAGGCGCAATGATGATCTCGGTCTGCTGAAATTCCGCGATGTCTCGCGCGCCGACGTTGCCCATGCAGGTGGTGATGGCGCCAACCAGATTCTGTGAGCCGTCGTCCACTTCCGCCGGCCCGAAGAGGATTTGTTTCAACGAACCGGTCGCGCCGACCTTTATTCGGGTGCCGCGCGGAAGGTTGGCGTGCGGCGTGGCCATCCCCCAGTGGTAGCCTTTGCCCGGTGCTTCGTGCGCTTTGGCGAATGCGCTCCCGACCATGACTGCATCCGCACCGCAGGCGAGCGCTTTGCACACGTCTCCTCCTTTGCTCATTCCGCCGTCAGTAATGATCGGAACGTAGCGCGAAGTCTTCTTGAAATAAGCATCACGAGCGGCCGCACAATCAACCGTCGCGGTAACTTGCGGTACGCCGAGGCCAAGCACGCCGCGGGAGGTGCAGGCGGCGCCAGGGCCAACACCGATGAGCACCGCAGCCGGTCCACATTCCATCACTTCCAGCGTGACTTCGTAGGTAACGGTGTTGCCGACGATCACCGGAATGCGCATGTCACGGCAGAATTTTTCCAGATCGAGCGACTTGTACTCGGTCGAGATGTGTTTCACAGTCGACACGGTGCTTTGCACCACGAAAACGTCGGCGCCGGCTTCCTGGGCGATGGCGCCGAACTCGGCTGCGCGCTGCGGGATGGAGCTGACGGCGGCGATTGCGCCCGCGTCTTTCATCTGCCGGACACGTGCCGCGATCAGATCCGGCTGCACCGGTTCCTGGTAAATGCGCTGCAGAATTCCGGTGACTTCGCTTTTGTCAGCCTCGACGACCTTGTGCAGCACTTCCTCGGGATTTTTGTAACGCGTCTGCACGCCCTCGAGGTTCAACACGGCAAGTCCGCCATGCTTGCTCATCTCGGCGGCGAACTTCACATCGACGACGCCATCCATCGCGCTGGCCAGAATCGGAATTTTAAACTCGAGCGGCCGGACATCGCGGCGTGAGAGTTTCCAGGTGATGTCGACTTCGTTTGGATTAATCGTGACGCGGCCGGGGACGAGTGCGATCTCGTCGAACCCGTAGGTCACGCGAGCTTTTCGGTTACGGCCGATCCACATTCCCATATTAAATTTGCTCCGGTTTAAATCGTTCGTTGAGGCTGCCGCAACGTGGGCAGCGCGGGAGGAGCGCATCGGTTCGATCCTCGAAGTCGAATGCGCAGATGACGCACCGCAGCCGGTATCGCAAAGCACGTCGCTCGCGTCGTCGCCGGTTCCATTCACTACTTAACCAGAGGAGGAAAACTGCCGCAAGAAAAAGCAGCAGATAGAGCGTGACCAGCGCCGCGAGGCTGACGCGGATCACGGCTCTTTCGGCGCGGCAACGTCGCTGCCCCAAACGATCGCCGCGGTCGTCCAGATCAAATCATTCACGCTATCTGATGCACCGGTGAAACGGCAGTTTGCCAGGAAGCGGCGTGCCTGTTCGTCGAGTGCAGTGTCGCCTGATGATGTTTGCAAAAATGCGTAGCGCACTTCGCCAGAATTCGAGATCGCGACGCGGAACTCAGCCGCTTGCGGTGAATCTTTGATCGAGCGCGTGAACTGCATCTGTGGCGTTTGTAATTCGCCGAGCGCCTCCGTTTCGCGCGAGAAGGTGACGGTCGTCTTGCTCGGCGGCAATGGCTGGAGCGCCGCGCTGCGCGGTTGAGGCACTGGTTGCGGCGGCAATGGGTCCGGCGCGCGCAGGTCCGGCACGTACGCCGGCAAGTCTCGTAGCTTCGGCTCGTAAGTGGTGAATGACGGCACGTGCGCGATTTTCGGCGGCTGAAAAGTTTTCACACCGGGCGGACGCAGTGTCATTGAGCCAAGTGCCGGGTCTTCCGCTTCGATCCAACGTAAAAGAACGCGGCCCTCTTCAGTAACCGGCGAGATCACGGTGACGCGCGCCGGCGCGGGGAGCAGCGCGACCGGCGCTGGGTAGATGACTTGAAAAATATAAAACGCGGCCGCGTGCAGCGTGATCGACGCAATGAGGAAACTGACAATCGCGCGTTTACGTGGCCGCGGCGGAGCCCACCGAAAAATAAGCGCGTTGTTGGCGATTGTTTCCGCGCTCATCGCGGAGTCGCGGTCGCGAGCGAGACCGAGGTGACACCGTGCTCAAGCGCCGCATTCGTCACCGCTACGACAGTTGCGTACGGTGTCAGTCGATCCGCCTTGATGATGACCGGCCGGCCTTGCTTTTTCGTGTCATCGAGCAATGACGCCAATTGCTCAAGCGTCACTTTTTGATCCCGGAAATAAATTGTTGAGGTCGCTCCGCCGGTGATGCTGATGATCTGCGGATTGACCTGCGGGCCGAGGGTAAAGCGCGAGAGCGGGACGTTGACCGCGATGCCCGGCTGCAGCACGAAATGCGAGCCGAGCATGAGAAAGAAAATCAGAATGAAGACGACATCGATCAGCGGGATCAGGCCCAGCCAGCCGAAGTCGTACTGCTTCGTGCGTGTGAGTTTCATCAGAAGTGACGAGTGACCGGTGACGAGGGGCGAGCGGATCGCCTACTCGTCACTGGTCACCTGTCACTGGTCAGTTGGCGCCGCTGCTCTTCCGGATTCTGGAAGGAAATGATCCCGCTGACCGGCTCGCGATCGCTCAGCATGTGCACGACTTCAATGCCGGCGCGTTCCATTTCGTGCATCATCGCGTTAACGCGGGACGAGAGGTAGCTGTAGGCGACAAAGGTGGGCGTGGCGACGACCAGTCCGGCCGCGGTAGTGAGCAGACTCTTATAAATTCCGCCGGAAAGTTCCGTCACCGTCGCATTGCCACCGTTGGCGTTCAATGTTCCGAACGCGTCAATCATTCCCGTGACCGTGCCGAGCAAACCGAGAAGCGGAGTCAGATAAGCGAGTGTTGCGAGCACACCAAGGAAACGTTCGAGCTTCGGCACTTCGAGCTGACCGGCTTCCTGCACGATCTCGCGCAATTCCGCCCGAGGAGCATCGTGCCGGATAACCGCAGCATGAATCACGCGTGAGACTGGGCCCGGCGTGCCAGCGCATTCGTGCAATGCTT
>JBJMWW010000212.1:0-24191 GCA_045809945.1 Chthoniobacterales bacterium | reverse complement strand
CAAGAACGTGCTCTTCGAGTCTGCCGCAATGGCCGAGACCGCGAAGCGCTTTTCCCTCAGCGAAGAACAAGCGCACGAGACGTTGAAGCGAGCCCGCGAGAAGTTGTTCGTCGCACGAGAGAAACGTCCGCGCCCGCATCTCGACGACAAGATCATTACCGCATGGAACGGCTTGATGATCTCGGCCTTTGCCCGTGCTGCCGCGGTCCTTAACGCGCCGGAGTATCTGGAAATGGCTGAACGGGCGATGCGATTTTTGCGCGAGCAGTTGTTCGATGAGAAACGCGGGATCCTGCGCCGCAGCTACCGCGAGGGTCCGGGCAGTATTGACGGATTCGCGGAGGACTACGCGTTTGTTATTCAGGCATTGCTCGATCTTTACTCCACCTCATTCGATGTGAGTCACGTCGCGTTTGCCGAGCGCCTGCAGAGCACGCAGGACCGCTTGTTTTTCGAGGATGTGAATGGCGGCTACTTCAGCGTGAGCGGCGACGACCCCAGCATTCTGCTCCGGATGAAAGAAGACAACGACGGCGCAGAGCCGTCAGCCAGTTCAGTCGCGGCGCTGAATCTTTTGCGGCTGTCGGAATTGCGGGATCAGCCCGCTTATCGCGAGCGAGCCGAACGAACTATTGCGGCGTTCGCTCCGCAGCTCGAGCGTTTCCCAAGCGCGCTGCCGCAAATGCTGGTGGCGCTGCAATTTTCGCGGGCTACGCCGCAACAAATCGTGTTCGCCGGCGCCGACACGCGCGAACTCGAGCACGAGTTTCATCGGCACTTCCTGCCGAATGCGATCGCGATGCGAGCCGATCCGCAAATTCCGCGGTCGCGCGAGATGCGAGCGGTGAATGGCCGCGCCGCGGCTTACGTCTGCGAGAATTTCACCTGTCAGGCGCCGGTGACCGATCCGCGGGAGTTGCGCGCACTACTCAGCCGTTGACGAGCCGTTCGTCCCGTCGGCGACGCGCGCGATGCTTTCCGGACGATGCTTGCGCCGCCGCAGACGCAGCCAGTTATTCCAGGTCTTGCGCATGCTGTCCCGGGGCGTGAGGTAATGCTCGTTGAGCTTATTGCTCTTGCAGACCTGGTCGAGAATACCGCGCACGCTGAAATCCTCCGTGTCGACAATTGTGTAGGCCGTGCCGATCGCATCGGCGTGATGCGCGTCACTCGACGCCGTCATCGGCAAACCGCGGAGCTGCGCGTAAGCAAAGGCGAATCGATTGTAACGGCGCAAAGTCGTCGCGGCATTGAAGACTTCGAGTGCGTCGATCGGCAGCGTCTCGAGCACGTCGCGCCGAATTCCGGCGCGGAATAAATCGTAAGGATGGGGCGGAATGGCGAGGCCGTTGTGTTCGTGGATCAATTCGCAAACTTCGCGGGCCGGTCTCCCTTTGAGCTGCCGCGGATTAGGCAGGGTTGTTCCGATGCAAAGCAAGTGACCTTCGGCCGTTGTCACCTCCACGCCGGGAATGACGAGAAAACCGTCCACCGGTTTGCCGTCCTCGCGCATCAATCCCTTGGCCAGGAGATAACTAGTGCAATCGCACGTGTTGTGGTCGGTGATCGCGATGGCATGGATGCCCTTGTCGCGCGCCGCGGCGATGTTGTCCTCCGGACTGGACACGCCGTCGCCGGAGAAGAACGTGTGCGTATGCAGGTCTACGTTGAGGGCCATCGGCGTCGACGGTAGTTTGCACGTCGCGAAATGAAAAGTGTCGGTTTCAAGGAGTGGGCGCTGGTCTGTGAGGCGCTCGGCCGCGGCGAGCAGCGCATCATCATCCGGAAGGGCGGGATCGCGGAAGGTGGGGACGGATTTTCGTTTAAACACCGCGAGTTCTTCCTCTTTCCGACATTCTTTCACGAGCAGCTCGACAAAGTGCGTATGCCAGGTGCGACGCTGCCGAGACATCGCGAGGGCGAGATTCAGATCCGCTACTTCGTCGAAGTCGCAGACGCGAAGCTGATCACGCGTTGGGAAGAGGTTGAAGCGCTCGAGCCACTCCACGTATTGAAGCCCGAGGTCGTGCGTGAGCGATTCGGGTTCGGTCCGACCGCTGGGGTGCACGTGGCATGGGTCAGCGTCACGACCCTCGATGAGCCGTGGATCCTCCCTGAGCTGCCGGCATATCGTGGCTGCAAGTCGTGGGTGGAGCTACCGGAACACGCCGAGCACCTGACGCGCGTGTCATCCTGAGCGAAGCGAAGGACCTCGCAAGCCACCTTCGACGGTATGATGTGTAATCGCGCGGACCGTACCTTGCGAGGTCCCTCGCTTCGCTCGGGATGACAGACCTACTGCAAGCTATGCCGCTTCCCACGCGCAGCAGCAGAGCTACCCGACCGCTTCGACGAGGTACGGCGTGTCCCGCTCCTCTTCGCCGTGCTTGAACTGCATGTCGTAGAGACGGCGGTAGGTGCCGGATTGGTCGAGTAACTCGGCGTGGGTACCGATCTCTTTGATTCGGCCCTGTTCCATCACCACGATCTGGTCGGCGGACAAGATCGTCGAAAGGCGATGGGCAATCGCGATCACCGTCCGTCCTTCCGACAACGTCTCGAGCGCTAGCTGGATTTGTTTCTCCGATTCCGAATCGAGGGCTGAAGTCGCCTCGTCGAGTAGGAGAATGGGCGCGTTTTTGAGCAGCGCGCGCGCGATCGCGAGGCGTTGCTGTTGTCCACCCGAGAGCAGGCAACCTTTGTCGCCGATCACGGTGTTGTAGCCGTGGGGCTGCGCGTTGATGAAATCGTGCGCGTAGGCTGTTGTCGCCGCGGCGTAAACTTCCTCGTCCGTCGCATCGAGCCGCCCGAACCGGATATTGTTCAGGATTGAGTCGTGAAACAGGAAGGTCTCCTGCGTGACGAGGCCGATCTGCTCGCGCAGCGATTTTTGGGTCACCGTTCGCAAATCACGTCCGTCGATTCGGACCGCGCCGGCAGTCGGATCGTAGAGTCGCAGAATCAGCGACAGGATCGTGCTTTTGCCCGCGCCACTCGCGCCGACCAGCGCGTAGGTCCTACCCGGCTCGATCCGTAAATTCAATTCCGCCACCGCGTCGGTCACGGTGTTGGCGTAGCGGAACCTGACGTCATCGAATTCAATTAATCCCGTGCAATTGCGCAGTTCGGTGGCGTCCGGGGCGTCCATCACGCTCGGCTCCGAATCGAGAATGGCGAAAACCTCTGTCGTTGCCTGGATCGATTGCTGCATCACGATATGCAGCCGGCTCAGTGTCTTGAATGGGTCGTAGAGCAGGAAAATTCCTGTCATGAGGCCGAAGAAGCGCGAGGCGCTCAGGTTGGCCGTGTAGACGTAGACAATCGCGAGACCGACACCGAAGGCGGCGAGCGTTTCCACGAATGGTCCGGTCGCTTCCATCGCGCGCACTATCCGCATCATGTTCTCGAACTGGAGCCGGTTGCTGCGACGAAACGACGCTTCCTGGTAATCTTCGCGCGCGAACGCTTTGATGACGCGGATGCCGGCGAACGTCTCCTGCATCGTCATCAACATCTGGCCCATGTCCTCGAACTGGAACTTCATCGCCTTCCGAGCCTTGCGTCCGTAGACCGAGATCGGCCCGATGCAGAGCGGGAAAAGCACAAGCGTAGCGATGGTGAATTTCCAATCGATGTAGAGCAGCACGCTCACGCCGAAAATGATAGCGGCCGGCTGTTTGAAGAGGTCGCTGCTGACGCTGGAGAGCGCGGCCTGCATGCCACGCGTATCGTTCGTGATGCGCGACATCAAAAAGCCGGAGCGCATCTTGTTAAAAAAGTCCATCGAATGCCGGACAATTTTAACGAAGAGCTGATCGCGCACGTCGGTGATGACGCGATTGCTCACCCATTGCATGTAGTACGCATTCAGAAATGAACAGATACTCCGGCCGGCCATGACGGCGGGGATTAACAGGCAGATTTTCAGGATCGAGTTGATCTTGGGGCCGTCGGACAGAATGCCGTGGTTCTGCATCAGCGCCTGCGGATTAGGCGCGGCACCATGGAAAACGAATGAGGTCACCTGGCTGACGACAAGCGGCAACACGCCATTCACCGCGCCATAGCCAAAGCCAAAGGCGAGGCCTAGGACGAACCGCCATTTGTAAGGCCGAACGTAGCGGTAGATGCGCCGATACGGGCCGGAAGCGGCCCGGATCGTTTCCCAAAACTTTGGCTTGGCGGGCTTCGGTTGACTCATAAAGGGGCAGCCGCCGGCGCCGACAGCAGGCTTTCCATAGCATTAATCACCGCTTCCGTCGAGATCGCGCTCATCAGCTGCCGCGGCTGGTGAGGTGCGAAATGGGTAAGCGGTTTGTCGCTGTTGCCCTGCAGAATGAGTGAATTTGGCGTGAACGGCCGCCAATGAAATGGATTCGTCGGTCCGAAAAGCGCGACCTGCGGCGTGTGGAATGCGGCTGCGAAATGCATCGGCGCGGAGTCAACCGTGAGGAGGAGCCGCGCGTTCTGCACCAATGCCGCCAGCTCAAGCAGGTTCGTTTTGCCGGAAAGATCCAGCACTGGCTTTCGGTGGTGCGACTTGATTGCGACGATCTGATGTTGCTCGAACCTGGTCGTTCCCCCGGTGATCACGCACTGCAGGCCGGTTGTGCTTTGAATGTAATCGATCACCGCGGCCCAACATTCCGGCTGCCAGAATTTCTCAGCGCGGGCGGAGCCGGGATGAATCAGGACAAAATCGCCACTGACCATTTTCTCAGCGTGCGCGCTGACCTGCGGCGGAATCGTCAGCTTGATCTCGCGCGACGCGTCGCGGACGCCGAGCGGCTCGACGAACGCGAGGTGCTTATCGATCGTGTGCATCTCGCGCACCGGCGCATCGACGAACTCGTTATACCACTTCGCGCGGAACCGTGATTGCAGTTCAACATAACGCGGCGTAATCCGCCGACGCGACCGCGACATCACGACGAAGAAAGCCGACCGGTCGTTATGCGTGAAATCTACGCAGGCATCGAAGCCGCCGCGCATCAGCGCGAACCAATTCTTCAAGTCCGCGAGATTGCTATGCATGACGAAACCGCGATCGATGCTCTCGATCGCCGGCAACAGCTCGCCGCCGCCATGCGCAACAAGGAGCGAGATATTCGCGGCGGGCCATTGACGACGCACGGCAGTGATCGCCGGCACGGTCAGGATCAGGTCGCCGATCCGCTTGAGCTGAACGAGAAGGATGTTCACCAAAATCTGTTACTCCTGCTCATGATCTTGCTCTTAATCGCGGCGGAAGATTAGGAGTAGGAGTAAGATTAAAAGCAGGAGCTAGCGGGCGATCTGCATCGCTGTCTCGTACGCGTCCAGCAGGCGGGTGCGGAAATGATCCCAGGTGAAATTCTCCACCACACGCTGCCGCGCCGCGGCACCCATCCGTTCCACCAGATCGGGATCGCGATAGAACCGCAGGATCGCCGCCGCGAGCGCATCGACGTCGCCCGGCTGGATGATGATCCCTTCGATTTCATCGCGCACAATGTCACCGGCTTCGCGGGTCGTGATTTGGGCGAGACCGCAGGCCGCTGCTTCGCAGGTGACCTTGGCGTTTCCTTCCAGCTGCGATGGGAAAACATGAATGCTGCATTGGCTGAGATACACCTCCGGATTTCGAGCCCAGCCAATCACGCGAATGTTGTCGCGCCAGAACTCCTGCAGATACGGTTTTGCCTCCGGATGAACCGTTCCGACGAGCCATAGCTCCGCATCTTTCAAATCCAGCCGATGCCACGCCTCGAGCAGATGGTGAATGCCTTTACGCTCGATCAACGCGCCGGTGAAAATCGCGCGAAATTTCGCAGGCCGCACTCCGGGCTTGAAGCGCTGCACGTCTACCCCGCGCGGGAGATAGAAAAGCTTCTCCTCTGGAAATCCTACGACGCGGAATGTGTCCGCGGCTTTTTGCGAAAGCACGATGATGAGATCGGCCAGCTCGTATTCTTCGAGGTAACGTTCACGGTCGACGAGCAAACTCTCGCGCCATTCATGATACCAGTCGCGCGCCGGTGGGCGTGTTTCCGGCAGGCGACGGATCTTTTTTCCCTGGTCACGGTGCCAGGTGGGAATTTCGATCATCGACGGAATGCGGCGACGCTTTGCGACATGCAGCGCCTCCAGGCAATCGCCCGACCAACTATGGAACATGTCGTAGCGCCCGGTCTTGAGCTCGCGCGCCGCGATCCAGCCGATGTACTTCTTTTTTGCTCCGTAGTAATACGGCCGCTCAAATGAGGAGAGCAGCCGCACCGGATGCCAGCGCAGCGAGCGAATGAATTCCGCGGGGATTTCCGTTTGCCGGTTATCGTAGGCGATCGCGCGTGCCAGGAAGCCGCCGCGATGCGACCCACGAAGCGCTTCGAACGCATCGGTGTCGAGTCCCGAGCCGCCGATACGCGCCGAGATTGCGAAAAGCAGCGACTGCGGCAACAGGCGCGGCTCGACCGCACGATGGATCGAAGCCGCCGGTGCATTGAGCGTTTCACCCGGCATTTGACTGACAACTATTGTGGCGTCTGACTGCAAGTAAAGGCTGACTCACCCCGCTAGCATGACTCAACTCACCATCGGCTTCGTTCGCCGCGGCTATTCCCCGAGCGGGGGCGCGGAATCGTATTTGAAACGGCTGGCGCGCGGTGTGGTCGACAAAGGCCACCGCGTCGTGCTCTTCACGAGCGCGACCTGGCCGGAGTCCGAATGGCCCGGTGATCTTGTTTTGGTCGGGCCGGACGCGCCACTGCGCTTTGCCGAGGAGCTTGAGCGCGCCAAGCCGCAGTGCGATCTGCTCATGAGTCTCGAGCGGGTGTGGCATTGCGATGTTTACCGCGCCGGGGACGGCGTGCATCGCGCCTGGCTCGAGCGTCGCGCGCCTTTCGAAAGGCCGCTCCGCCGATTTGGCCAGGCCATCAATCCGAAACACCTCGCGATTCTGCGCCTCGAGCAATCTCTCTTTGGGCGCCGATCAGCGCGCCGGGTGATTGCGAACTCGCATCTCGTGAAGTCCGAGATCACGCGCATTTATGATTACCCGGCCTCGCAGATCGACATCATCCACAACGGCGTGCCGGTGGAGATGTTCGCCAATGCAGAGGCGCAACGCGCGGATGCGAGGCAGCAACTCGGGTTGTCCGACGAGGCGCTCGCGATCCTGTTTGTCGGTTCCGGCTGGGAGCGAAAAGGACTCCGCTTCGCGATCGAAGCGGTCCAGGCATCGGAACTCAGCAACGCGCGGCTTGGCGTAGCAGGGCGCGGTGATCAGCGACGGTTCGCTTCGCCCGCAGTGCATTTCCTGGGCGAACGCGACGATGTCGCAGCGCTTTACGCCGCGGCCGACATTTTTCTTCTGCCCACGATCTACGATCCATTCTCGAACGCCTGCCTCGAAGCGTTGGCCAGCGGATTGCCAGTCATCACGACGCGCGCAAACGGCTTCGCTGAAATCATGCGCGACCGCGTTGATGGCACGATCGTCGAGAAGCCGAATGATCGTGCGGCGTTGATCGAAGCTCTACGCTTCTGGTCTGACACAGAGCAGCGGCGCCAGACGCGGGAGAATCGTCTCGAATTAGCCCGGCGCTATGACATCTCGATCAACGTCAACCAAACGCTTGATGTGCTCGTTCAGCTGGCTAGCGCCGAATCGACATCCGGATAAATTCGGAACACCTGGTCGAGCCGCGCGATCTCGAAGATCGGCCGCACATTTTCCTGCAAACCCGCGAGCGCGAATTTCCCGCCGTAGCCTTCGACGTTCTGCATTCCTTCGATCAACACCGCGAGCCCGGAGCTGTCGATGTAAGTCACTTTCTCGAGATCGACCACCAGGTGCTGCGGCTTTTCTTCGACCATCGCGCCGAGTGACGCAGCGATGCGTGGTGAGACGTGCAGATCGATTTCTCCCTCGAGCGGCAGGACGTTCGGGCGTTCCGTGGTTGGCATAATCACTTGCGATTCGTCGCGCGCCCCCTCGGCGCGTGCGTGACTCGCTCCGTTTACCAATCGAGCTTCACGACCACCTGATCAACTGCGGAAAGATCGTCGAAGAGGAAATCCGGTTTCTGCGCGGCCAGCCGCTCGCGCGACCAACTGCCTGTCGCCACCGCGATCGTCCGCGCTCCAAACGCTTTTCCGCAACTGATGTCGTGGCCCGTATCGCCGATCACATCGATGTCCACGGCGTCGAAATCATGCCCGTGTTTTTCACGGGCACGGATCCGCGCAAAGGCGCCGAGCTCGTTGCGATCATGGTGATCGTCGGCAAACGCGCCGAACTCGAAGAACTGCCACAAGCCGTAATGCTCGAGTTTCATCTTCGCGCCGCGCTCCAGATTGCCGGTGAGGAGACCGAGGACGATGTGCGGCCGCTCCTTCAAGCGCGTCAGCAGCTCGCCAATTCCGGGCAAGACGCGGCCGTCGCAACGCGGCAGCTCGGTCTCCAAGCCAAGGAGGTAGTCATCGCCAAACTCGCGAATTGGCCGCTCTGTTGCTTCGACATTGTACTTTCGCAGAATATCGCGCAGGATCGCGGCGTCTGTCTTACCCGCGATCTCGATGTCGCGGAGATCGTCCTCGGCTCCAAATCGCTCGCGCACCATCCGCTTCAACGACTCGATGCCCGCGCCGCCGGTGTTGACGAGCGTGCCGTCGATGTCCCAGAGCAAAAGACGCTTTCGCATTCCTCCGATTTCGGCGTCGCGCTTTGTCATTCGGAGTGCCTTTCGACTGCGCTCAAGACAGGCTCCGTCGAGGAATCTACACTTCTTTGCAACCGGAGATGTCTCGACTGCCCTCGACATGACAGAAAACTACCGCGGCCGCATCGCGCCTTCGCCGACCGGTTATCTCCACGTCGGCCACGCCGCAACGTTCTGGCGTGCCCAGGAACGTGCACGCGCTGCCGGAGGCGAACTCATTCTTCGTATCGAAGACATTGATGCGGCGCGCTGCCAGCCTGAGTTCCGCGAAGCTCTGATCGAAGACCTGCGCTGGTTCGGTTTCAGATGGAAGGAAAGCCCGTTTCTACAAAGCGAACGCCGCTCGTTCTATCTCGACGCGTGGAAACAACTGCGAGACAGCGGCGCGATTTATCCGTGCACCTGTTCACGCAAAGATGTGCTCAGTGCCGGACTCGCTCCGCACGACGAGAATGAGGAGCCGATCTATCCCGGCACCTGCCGCAATCGCCAGCTCGACTTCGACTCGCCAGCTGGTGTGCACTGGCGTTTCCGCATTCGCGATGATGAACAGTTGTCGTTTGTCGACGTGCGACTTGGATTACAGACGGCAATCGCTGGTCGCGATTTCGGCGATTTCATCGTCTGGCGGCGGGACGACGTGCCGGCTTATCAGCTCGCGGTTGTCGTCGATGATGCCGCGATGCAAATCAGCGAAGTCGTTCGCGGCGAGGACTTGCTCACTTCGACCTTTCGCCAGTTGCTGCTTTACCGGTCGCTCAACTCGCAGCCGCCAAAGTTCTTCCATGGGCCGCTGATACGCGACGAATCCGGCCGGCGGCTGGCGAAACGTCACGCATCGCTCAGCTTGCGCGCGCTACGCCAAAGCGGCGCCACGCCCGAAGAAATTCGCGATCGGTTTACAACAACGGCGCCTGCATCGTGAATACCGCGATTACGCTCGCGATAAACACTACGACTGCGACGAGCGCTGCGGCGAAGACGATCGTCCGCGTCGCGTCTTTCTCTTTCCGCCGCAGCGGGAAAGGGGATGCGTTCGTGAAATCCACCGGACGCGCGCTGAAATCAGCCGGTTTCGCTTCTGCAAGCTCCGCCTCCGGCAACGGCTGCGAGGCCGCGTTTGGATCGCATTCGTAACAAGCCTCGGCGCGACCAAATCGAATCCGATCGCCGGCGCGCAATCGCGTTTCGGTAACCGCCACGCCGTTGACCTGCGTCCCGTTGGTCGAGCCGACGTCGCGCAAATGCCAATCCTCGCCGCTTTGGCGCAGCTCGGCGTGACGACCGGAAACCGACGCATCGTCGATGTGAATCAGATTGTCCGGCGCGCGGCCAATCGTGACGATCTCCTCTACGAGATCGTGACTCGTGTCAGCGATGACGAGCTTTGCCATGCCAATACTGAACGTGTCATTCCGAGCGAAGTCGAGGAATCTTCCTGCAGCACGAGGATGTCTCGGCTGGCGCTCGACATGACAAATCAACCTTGCACGCGATAATTGCGGCTCCTCAATGGCCATCGATCACACGCGCAATTTCTGCATCATCGCGCACATCGATCACGGCAAGACGACGCTGAGCGATCGTTTGCTCGAGACGACGCACACCATCCATGAGCGCGAAAAGCAGGACCAGCTCCTCGATTCGATGGACCTCGAGCGCGAGCGCGGGATCACGATCAAGGCACATCCAGTCGCGATGAAGTATACCGCGAAGAATGGCGAAGCGTATCGGCTTAACCTGCTCGACACGCCGGGCCACGTCGATTTCGCCTACGAAGTTTCGAGGTCGCTCGCCGCGTGCGAAGGAGCGCTGCTCATCATCGACGCGGCGCAAGGGGTGGAGGCGCAAACCGTGGCGAACGTTCATCTCGCGCACAAACAGGGCCTCACGATCGTGCCCGTGATCAACAAGATCGATTTGCCGAACGCGGACTTGCCAGCGGTGCATCGACAGCTCGAGGAAATCCTCGCCATTCCCGCTGAGGAAGCGATCAACGCGAGCGCGAAGACCGGCATCGGCATCGATGAAATTCTCGAAGCGATCGTGCATCGCATACCACCGCCGGTTGAGCCAAAGGATGAAATTCTGCGCGCGCTCGTCTTCGATTCCGTATTCGACATTTACCGCGGCGTTGTCGGTTACGTCCGTGTCGTTTCCGGCAAAATCGAGCAGGAGACCGCGATCAAGCTGATGAGCAACGATCAGCGTTACGACATCAAGGAAGTCGGCGTCTTCACGCCCAAGATGTACGCGCAGCCAGTGCTGAACGCGGGCGATGTCGGTTATTTCATCGCCAACATCAAGACGACCGCCGACATCAAGATCGGCGACACTATCACCGATGTGCGCAACTCAGCGCGCGAGCCGTTGCCCGGTTTCCAGGAGATCCATCCCATGGTCTTCTGCGGCATTTACCCGATCAACACCGCCGATTTCGAGCATCTCAAAACCGCCATCGGCAAGCTCCGCCTCAACGACTCCGCCTTCATCTACACGCCGGAAAGCTCGGTGGCGCTCGGCTTCGGATTCCGCTGCGGGTTCCTCGGCCTGCTGCACATGGAGATCATCCAGGAACGTCTCCGCCGCGAGTACAACATGGACATCATTGCGACGAGCCCGAGCGTCGTTTACGAGATCCTGACCGCGCGCGGCGAAGTGTTGCTCATTGATAACCCCGCGCACCTGCCTGACCCGAGCATCATCGAGGAAATCCGCGAGCCGATCGTGAAGGCCTACGTCCTTTGCCCGAACGAAAACATCGGCGACATCCTCCAGCTCATCCTCGAGAAGCGTGGCCTGATGGACCACACCGAGACGCTCGATCAACGCCGCGTCATGCTGCATTGCGAGCTGCCGCTGAACGAAATCCTCGTCGACTTCAACGACAAGATTAAGAGCATCACGCGCGGCTACGGCTCGATGGATTACGAGCACGCCGGTTACCGCGCGGCCAGGCTGGTTAAGCTGGACCTGTTAGTAAACGGCGAACCGGTCGATGCGTTCTCCACCATCGTGCATCGTGACCGTGCCGACGCCCGTGGCCGCCAGCTGGCCGCGAAGTTGAAAGAAGTTATCCCGAAACAACTTTATCAGGTCGCGATCCAGGCCGCGATCGGCGGCAAGATCGTCGCGCGCGAAACCGTCACCGCGATGCGCAAGAACGTCACCGCCAAGTGCTACGGCGGCGACATCACCCGCAAACGCAAACTCCTCGAGAAGCAAAAGGAAGGTAAGAAGCGTATGAAGAGCATCGGGCGGATCAACATTCCGCAAGAAGCCTTCATCGAAGTGCTCAAAACGCAGTGACGTGTCATCCTGACCCTGTCGAAGCCGAAGGCACGCCGTGGCGGAGATCTCTGGAAGAATTGCTTCCGCATCCGGTTTCCGCAGGCGAAAGAACATCTGGAGTGACCAGCGGTCGATCCCGGTAGCTCGCGCGCCCGAATGGTCGCATGGGTGGCGCAACAGGGAGCGTAAGAACGCCGCTTCGTCCCTGGCGCCGACGCAAGTCGCTCAGGAGCAACGGGAAAGTCCCAAACCCCCATAACAATCGATCGGGGTCGCGGCAGGCGTGCAGCCTGCTGCAGTTACTGTAATGAAGTCATCCCTTGTCGCCGGCGCGGCGGCCCTCTTCTTTGTTCCGTCATCCGGCTTTAGTAGCAATACCCGGGTAAGCTCTGTCCAGGAGGGGCAATCATTACTTGCGCGAGTCACCGTTTACTGGGCCAACGGCGGCCGCGGTTCTGATGGCGATACCCGGCAGCACAGGTGTTCTACCGGCGTCCGTTTGCGCCCCGGACATTGCGCAGTCGATCCGCACCGGATTCCCTACGGCAGCAAAGTGGTTTTCTCCGACGCCGTTCTCACCGCCGTTGATACCGGGACTGCGGTTGTCACTCGCAAGGCTGCTCGTGGTTCGGGTCGGACATCCGCAGAACGGAACGCGATCGTTATCGACCGCTTCTTCGAGACGAAACGCGAGGCCGTGTCCTGGGAAAGAACGCATCCGGCGTTCATGACGGTGCAGGTCATTACGCCGAATTCCCGTCGCGCTATGACAACGACTCGAGTTGTCGCTACTACTCCGCCAGCCCGGCAGTTCGCGGCGCGAAGCACGCAGAACCGGGCTGGGTTCGTGCTGCGCTGATCGGCCTGCACAGGCACATCGGCAGGTCTTTGCCGTGATGGGTCAGTCGATTCTTCACTGACAATATTTCACGACCGCGACATGAGTCGCCCTGCGAATTCGCCAAGCTCGCCGTGCAACGAGACAGTGTTCGCATGGCTCACCTGTTCGATCCGCTCAAGATCCGCGATCTGGAATTCGCGAACCGCGCCTTTGTCTCTCCAATGTGCCAGTACTCGAGCACTGACGGTTTACCTAACGACTGGCATCTCGTGCATCTCGGCAGTCGCGCGGTGGGCGGCGCTGGACTCGTCATGACGGAAGCAGCAGCCGTTCTGCCGGAGGGCCGGATCAGCCCGCAAGACCTCGGCATCTGGAGTGATGCTCATGTGAATCCGTTGCGACGCATTGTTCGTTTCATTCACGAGCAAGGCAGCATCGCCGGGATGCAATTGGCGCACGCGGGTCGCAAGGCAAGCACGCGTCGGCCATGGGAAGAAGACGGCACAGTGCCGGAAAGTGAAGGCGGCTGGAAGAATGTCGTGGCGCCAAACGCGATTCCGTTCACTGAAAATTATCCCATGCCGCAGGCGCTTACACGCGACGGCATTCGCGAAATCGTCGCTGCATTTGCGGCGGCAGCACGTCGCGCCTGCGATGCCGGCTTTCGCGTGATCGAGATTCACGCCGCGCATGGTTACCTCATCCACGAATTCCTTTCGCCACTCAGCAATCAACGTGACGATGACTACGGCGGCTCGTTTGAAAATCGCACGCGAATGTTGCGCGAAATCGTCCAGGCGGTCCGCCATGAGTGGCCGAAAGGCGCGCCGTTGTTCGTGCGCATCTCAGCGACTGATTGGGTCGAAGGCGGCTGGGATTTGGAACAATCGATCGCGCTCGTCCGAGGGCTAAAATCACTCGGAGTCGATCTTATTGACTGTTCCTCCGGCGGAAGCGTCCCGCATGCGAAAATTCCCGTCGGCGCCGGTTATCAGACTCCGTTCGCGCAGCGCATTCGCGAAGAGGCAGACATTCTCACCGGCGCCGTCGGCATGATTACCTCGCCTGCGCAGGCCGAACACATCGTCAACACCGGGCAGGCCGACGCGATTCTCATGGCGCGCGAATTCCTGCGCGATCCCTACTGGCCATTGCGCGCGGCACACGAACTTCGTCAGTCGGTTTCATGGCCGGTGCAATATCTGCGCGCCGCGCCGAGAGACGCACACGCGCGCGTTCCCGTTAACCTCGACAACCTGAAATCCTGCTTCGAACAGCAACACGCCATTCCGGAGCGGCGTTGATTCGTGCAATGGCAGAAATTCGGTGATTGTTGTCATTGCTGCCAGCATCCCAATCTAAGAAGCTGGTCACATGAAAACATCAGCGCTCACCTTTGCGCGGCGGGACTTCCTCTTCGGTGCAACGCGAATCGGCGTTATCGCCGCGCTCGCCTTTTTCGTTCTCATCCAAATTTCCGCGAGTGCGGCACCGGCCGAACCCGCCGCAGACAGCGCGCCTCCGCTCAAAGCATCGGGCCCGATTCCGGTTGCATTCGTGATTTCCGATGGCGCTGTCGTTATCGATTTCTGCGGGCCGTGGGAGGTGTTCAGGGATGCCGAAGTGCCGAATGACCGTTCGTTTCAGCTTTACACCGTTTCAGATAGGACCGACCCGATCCGTGCCGGCGGCGGGATGAAGATCGTTCCCGATTACACCTTCGCCAACGCTCCCGTGCCGAAGGTGATCGTCATTCCGGCGCAAAGCGAACCGAGCAAGGCGATGCTCGATTGGATTCGCCAGTCATCCAAGAACACTGATGTGACGATGTCCGTTTGCACCGGTGCGTTCGTGCTCGCGAAAACCGGACTACTCTCCGGCAAGAGCGCGACTACCTTTCACGGCGCGTTCAAGCCTTTCGCCGCGCAGTTCCCGGACATTCAGCTCAAGCGCGGCGCGCGTTTCGTGGAGAACGGAAACCTTGCTACCGCCGGCGGACTTTCATCCGGGATCGACCTCGCGCTGCGCGTCGTGGAGCGCTACTTCGGGCGCGAAGCGGCTGCGAACACCGCCTACAACATGGAATACCAGGGACAGGGTTGGATGAATCCAAACTCAAACGAGGCTTATGCGACGGAGCGTGTTTCCACGGTCGAACATCCGCTGTGTCCGGTCTGCGGCATGGATGTCGATCCTGCTACAGCTCCCAAGTCGGTTTTTAAGACTAAGACCTACTACTTTTGTTCCGGGAACGACAAGCAGACCTTCGACGCTGCACCGGAGAAGTTCGTAACCTCGGATAGCAATCGCTAACTCGGTTCGCCACCGAGCCATGGCTAACGTCAAGGTAAACGGCGCAGGGACAACGAAGCGTGTCGTTTTTGTAGCTGGACCGGGTACCGAGATACTCGATCTTGTAGGCCCGCTTCAGGTCTTCGCCCGTGCCTCGGACATGCATTGCCGTGCCAATCCTGATGCGGACCCGATCTACTCGACCGAAGTAGTGAGTCTTGGCCCGCGCCGGTCGTTGATAGCTAACTGCGGCTTACATTTCAGCGCCGACAAGACCGTTCGCGAAGCGCGCGGTAGCATCGATACGTTATTGGTTGCCGGTGGCGATGCGATCGAACAGAACAAGATCGAAGGAGAAGCGGTGCGCTGGCTCAAACGCGCTGCGAATCGAGCGCGCCGCGTTGGCTCCGTCTGCACCGGCGCGATGCTTCTCGCGCAGGCTGGGCTCCTCGATGGGCGCCGCGCTACGACCCATTGGAATTGGTGCCAGACTCTCGTCAAACGCGCACCGCAGGCGAGAGTCGATCCCGATCCAATCTTTGTTCGCGACGAAAACATCTACACCTCAGCGGGAGTTACCGCCGGGATGGATCTCGCCCTCGCCCTCGTCGAGGAAGATCATGGCTCGTCGCTCGCCTTGCAGATCGCGCGCAATCTCGTCCTCTACTTGCGTCGACCGGGAGGCCAGTCGCAGTTCAGCGCGGCTTTGTCCTTGCAGGCAACAGATCGAAAGCCATTGCGCGAGCTGGAGTCGTGGGTGCTCGATAACCTCGACAAGCCATTGTCCGTGTCCGTGCTCGCCCAACGCGTAGCTATGAGTCCGCGCAACTTCGCGCGTGTCTTCACCGGCGAGATGAAGGTCACGCCCGCCAGGTTTGTCGAACGCCTTCGTGTGGAAGCAGCGCGTCGGCGGCTTGAAGAAAGTCAAAACAGCATGGAGAAAATCGCGAGCGAATGCGGCTTTGCTAATGTGAATGCGATGCGCACCGTCTTTCAGCGCACGCTCAAAACCGCGCCGGGACAATACCGCCGGCACTTCCGTCACATCAGACCATTCCGTAGCAAGTCTTCATCGAAATGCTGAAGACCCAGTAAAGCTGGCGAAGTGATGGAGAGGCGCTTGTGCCAGGCGCCTGCTATAATCCGGATTGCAACGCGCGTCCCGCTGTCGACCGTCCCGTCCCGTCATCTTGCGGTTCGCTGCATCACCTCGTTAGCCCGAGAGCGGCATTACGGCGCGAATGGAGCCTGAGCCTTGGCTACCTATAAACTTTTAGTCTTATTACGACTGATGGCGACGACAGCTAACCAAACACCTCCTGCGACACCTGCAACAAGCGACAAGATCTGGATAGTATCACCGAGTTTGCGTTCCGCGAATACGTCCTCGAACTCATACAACATCGAGTCCGTAGTATGGTAATACATCTTGTTGGTGTATTTCCAGTCGGCATGCATGCGAATACCGATGCCCACGAGAAGCATCACGGCTGCGATAGCGAGTAAAGTGATGGAATACTTCATTCGGCTATGGGCGTCAGTATCATCTGCGCGCTGCGGCTGGCCTGCCACTCCGGATAAATAGAAACAGCGATATGGCAAAAATGAGGAGACCGACAGGGCAAATAATCAGCGCCAGCAACTCGACGTAAAATGAGATATCCGGGCCTCGCATCGATTGGGAACGCTCTGCGAAGAAATCGTCCAGATAATGCAAGGTGCTCCCAAGCGGACCGAAGACAGGAGCGATTGCCAGTAACCCGCCGACGATCATCGCGACCAGGCTTGCCCGACTTTGTCGGCGAGAGGCGGAGTTCATGTCATCTAAAGCATCGCCTGGTCAGGCCTTGTCACGGCTATAAACCCAACTTAGGAAATACCTCGAACACGGCGATCAACTGCAAGACGCAGACAATGATCGCCATAACGGAGTGGATGCGGATGTTTTTCGACCGCACGCCGACGACGCAGACAGGAACGGCCGCCGCCCAGTATGCAAAAGCCGATACACCATTTGCCTGAATGTACGGCCAGCCTCCCTTCAGCCAGGCATCGACAATGTCCGCGAAGGTCGCGATCAGATAAAGAGGATAAAACCATTGGCGTTTGGACAGGAAATAATCATCCAGACTGTCGGTCGTAGCCCAATCGCGGGGGAGTAGCAGGACGGCGAGGAGAAAGAGAAGAACGGCATAAGTGATGATGAAGAAATAGTGGGCGAGTGTCCAACTCTTCAGGAGTGCGAGGAGCCGGAATTCCCACCACCAGAAGGACACCATCCAGACAAACAGGGTAAGCAGCCAGGTAGCGTGCGCCCAACTCAGGCGCAAAGGGGCTCCATGTCCAGTAATCCGCTCGATCGCCGAGCCTACTCCAATGAGGATATAGGTGATGCCAAGGCCGATAATGATCGACGTCAGCACCATTACGTGTTGGAACTGGTCTGTCACTTTAGCTCCTTCATGTGTGGTTTGCTGCTTTAGGCCTAACGAGACACAACAATGGAGCGCGCGGGAATGAACCCACATGGACAGCAAAGGCCAAGAGGGTGCGCTTCACCGGAGTGAAACATCATCAGCCACCGCTGGCCGAGCGAGCGCGGCACACATCGAAGACTATTTCATAAGGTCAAACGTGGACTTCACAGCGGCCAGCGATTGGCTAGGCGGCATGTCTCATAGCTTGCGCACAACAAAAAGGTATGTCGATGCCGCGGCCAGCAGGGGGCGAAGAATGAACTCCCGGCATCATACGACGGCGATACACGACGCTACGATGTGACCAAGACCGTTCGCGAACATAAGAATAGCGACAGGATAGGCGATGACGATTGCCACGTGTGAAGAAAGGCTGCGGGTGACCGTTGACTCAGTAAACGATGTTAGCGGCGGGGCTGGTTACCGCGTTCGCGGCCTGGATCAGCCCGACGTTGGTGCCGGTTGCCGGGCTAAATTGAGACGCATTAACGTTGTTGCCGTTGTTGTTGCCCGCCGTGTTCCGCACGACAACGTCGAGTCCAGTAACAACGACGCCGATGCCGGTGTTATCGCGGACCTGGTTACCGTCGATGCGACTGCCACCGCCAGTCGTGACGATGCCGCGCGCCCCGTTGTGGCTGCTCTTGCTGTCGCGGATCGTGCTATCGCCGGACACGTTAATGCCGTCGCCGCGGTTGTCGGTAACGTTGCACCCGCTAATCAACTCGCGAATAGTGCCGGAGATGCCGCTGGCAGCGCTGCCTGCCGTGCCATTCTGGGCGACGATGCAATCTGTAACCGAAGATGCGTCACTAACAGTAATGCCGTTGCCGCTGCCAAAGGCGTTCTGGTTGACTACGCATCGGCTGATCGTATTGGCGCTAGCATGACCGATGATTCCGCCGGCGCTATTGAACCAGACGGCTGAATCGGAAATGACGCAGTAGGCGCTGACGACTATTCCCGGGCCGTTATTTTGAAAGGCAACGCAATGCGAAATCGAGCTGCTGAAGCTTCCAGGACCGTAAAAGCCGGTGGATTGCGTTCCAGCTGTGTTCAGGCTCGCGGTCGAGTCGGTGATAACACAACCGGGACCGAACTGGAATCCGGCGACGCTGTTATTCGTGGAGATGGAATGAGAGGCCTCGCAGTTCGACTGCATCACGATGCCACTGCTAAACGAATTAGCGGCGCAATGCGCAATGACACCGTTGGTCGTGACCGCAATGCCATTGCCAGCGCCCAGGCCCGCAACGGCGCACTGGCTCACCACACCATTCGCTCCGGCACTGATTGCGGAGCTATTCGCGGTCGCCGTGATGTGATCGATGATGGCATTGTCGCCGACAGCGATCCCGACGCCGTTCCAGCCTATGACGTATCCGTCAAAGATGCGAATGTTGCTGTGCGTGCTCGAGATTCCGCTCGTAACAGAAGGCGCACCAGTCCCAATGACGCTGAAGCCATTGAGGTCGATCGAGACGTAGTCGGATTGAATGAGGATGCCGCTCTTATTAGCTACTCCATTCACATTGCCGCTCAGGTAGTAGGAACCCGGTGCGCTAATGATGTACAAGTTACTCGAGTTGTCTCCCGCAAGCGTAAGCACATCCGTGCGTTTCTCCCCGGCGACCGTGACATGCTGGTCGAGCTGGTGCAGAGTCTTCATTGTTGGCGCGGGGGGACCAGGCGGAGTAAGGCTACCCTGTCCGAGGGCGAGTTGCTGGAGAAGGATGAAAGTCGCGGCGGTGGTCGCGATTAGACGGCGGGATGTGCGCATATCGAGTGGTTTCCTGAATCGCAGCTCAAGAGCACAAGAACCGACCCGCCGGCGCTTACCGTCACGGTGTTCCGGGACTGGATACGCCGGATTTCAGCAAAGCGCGCACTCGGGCGCAAGGACAAACGGACGGCGCGACTGTGGCGAATGCGCACGACAATGGAACTTATCGTCCGCGTCCCGACCCGCAAAGACGCCTGATTTCAGCGCTGCTAAGTCGGGCGATGCGGGCGATATCGAGAAGGTGTTCATGAATTCGCCGCAGCAGGAGGATGATGGCCAGTATTTCTACGGAGCGTTGCCGGCTCCGGCTCCACTGGCGAGGTAAGAACCGCGCGCAATTTCGCGTGCGCCGGAAGATTCGTGCTACTCTGAGCGGAATGGAGCCCGCGAGAAGCGGCGCGACGTGGATGGGTGAGCCCGAGAGGGTGCTCTTCACGGGAGTGAAAGCATCAACAGCGACCGCGCGAGCTACAAATGACTTCATAAGCTCAGAAAGCTAGGCAGAAGGACGGTCCGCGAATGGGAGCCGCTGGGAAGCGAGCGACATGGATGGGAAAGCCGAAGGCCGATTGAGTGGGAATGATTGAGTCATTCGCTGCATCGTCTGGTTAGGCGCCAGCATCTGCCTGAACCTCGAGATTCGTCGCGAGAGTCTTAAAACGTTCCCCCGTTTTCTGCTTCACCGTGACAGTGATATGACCCGTCCTGCTCGTTTTGATATCGTGAACTGTTCCGGATTTACCGGCGTGCGTGCCGCCAACGACACGACAACATTGGCCGTCCTTTAATTTGATTTGTGATGGCATAATAGTTACTTCTCGTTCACCGAGTTAGTGTGATCGCCTAACGAGAATGGAGCGGACTGTCAAGCCGCGACATAGACGGGCAGCCCGAAGGCTGAACGAGTGGCATGAATGAATCAACAAGGTGAGCGACGGCGGACGAGAGCGCGCGTCGCTCGGAGTGGAGATGTGGGAGTCATCTCGAATGTGAAGCGTACAGCGGTCCGCCAGCATGCTCGAGAAAGCTTTCGGAGTTCGGAGTTCGCTCCGTCGCATGGTTAGGCGTTACCCTCATGGCTTCAGGTCTAGTAGCGCTTTCCCGGATTGAACATCCACCGGTACTGAGACGTGATCATGAACGCTTCTTGCGGTCGGACTAAGGTCCAATACCGAAGCGATAGCCACGTTTCGGAGAATCCTGGCACCATGCGGCGAGGTGAGCGCGCCCGGTCTGGTGCTCGTCGGCGTCGCATTTATTCGGAGGCTAGATGAAATATGGCGCCGTCGTTTTAGTCGCTCTCCTCTCTACAGGTATGGAATCGCTCGCCGGCATCGACGCTGACCTAACGACGGAAGTGAAGAAAACCGACGAAAGCCGATGGGAGTGCTCATTCTCCACTTCGACTTCCGTCGTGCTGAATGGGCCCGATTACGTTAATCCAAACTTTGTCGCTAACCGCGACTGGTTGCATATCGAAGCGCGCTACAATTACGAGGCACTCAGGACGGGATCAATCTGGCTTGGTCGCAATTTTAGTTTCGGCGACAAGCTGGTCCTCGCAGTTACTCCCATGCTGGGTGGAGTATTCGGCGATTACACCGGCATCGCGCCGGGTTATACTTTGTCCGTCAGTTACAAGTCGATCGACCTGTTTAGCCAGGGCGAATACTTCATCGACGCGCGGACGCGCGGCAACGACTTCTTCTATACGTGGACCAAGCTAACCGTGGCGCCAGCCCACTGGCTTCGACTCGGATTCGTCGTTGATTCCAACAAGATATTCGGCACCGACTCTGATATCCGAGGCGGCCCTCTGCTCGGCTTCGCCTACAAGAAAGTGAAGTTCACTACTTACTGGCTCAACCCGGGCTCTCACAATTCGGCTGTCGCATTCATCGTTGCCGTGAAATTTTGATCCTTACGTCTCCTTTCCTCGGCGACGCGGTTCGCTGCATCGCCGTGGTTAGGCCATGGGAGACTCGTCTAACTTGTAAGCCGCATACATTTTGGATTCCGAATCCTTGGCGATGATTGTTTCCACCACGACGCGAAACTCATCCGTTAACCAATGTTTCCGCGTGCCCCACCATTCACTCACTCCGGTGTAAGCGAAATAATCGATCATCGTTCGTTCGACTTCGTCCCAGAGCGCTTTCTCCAGTGCACCGTCACGATAGTAGATGAACATGCCCTCACAGTTTCTCGTATAGCGAGTGAAAAACGCACTGAACCTCAGCTTATCTGGCGCATCAAGGCCATCGAACGAGCGAACGCCTCGCAGAAAAAACACTGCAAACTCGCGGCTCTCCTGACCGGTTTTGACGAGGTCGCTCCACTGCGCAGTTAGAATATTAATTCCGGCGCGGCGGCGCTCCTTGTTCTGCTCTCGGATCTGAACCGCCAGGTAAATCAAAGAGGGAATGACACCAATGGCCGCGACCACTTGGCCGATCGCGGAGAGCATTTCCCAATTCATGAGGATGGTGCCGGCCTAACGAGATGTAGACGAAGTTTCGTAATTAAAGGCGAACATTTTTTCGTCTAACTAGGAATCGAGGGACGGGCGGTTCATGGCTGCGGGTCGTCGAGCGGGCTGCGAACGCCGACGCCCGGGCGGTTCAGGACGTTCGTATAAATCATTGTGGTGGAGACGTCTTTGTGGCCGAGCAGTTCCCATTCGACAGGCTCAGGGCAGGCTCCGCACGGTGCTGCTATTGCTCAGGAAAGCAGGAACGCAGGAGCGGGGAGAGCTAAGGAAGCTAACAGGTTTGGCCTACAGGGTTGCGGCCGCGGCCGGCGACCGCGGCTACAGGTGGCAGGGGCGGGAAGGTAGCACCTTCCCCTACAGAGTGAGAGCTGATCGAGGTGGAGCGCGGCGACGGAGCGCCGGGCTACAGGTCGGTCCGAGAATCGTGGGTCGCTGCGCAAGTTTGTTGTTTCGCATGCGCCGAGGTTCCAAGACACTCGCTGATATGGACGTTCACAAACATCTCGCGCGATGAGTGCCGATCCTGCCCGGGTAGCGAACGATCGGTTTGAAATTGCCGATGCGCTGCACCGATACGCGTTCGGCCTCGATCGTAACGACGCGGCCGCACTGGCTTTGGCGCTGGCCGAAGATTGCGTTTTCGATTTCCGTCCGGCGGGCAAGAAACTCCGGATTGATTTTCCGCTGATCAGCGGCCGCCAGGCTATCCTCGATTCCGTCCTTCCGCTTATCGGCCCGCTCGATACCAGCCACAGCGCGAGCAATGTCCAGATGGAGATCAGCGGCGATGCGGCGACCCTCTGCGCCTACGTCATGTCGCAGCATTTCATGCCACGCCAGGGCTCGCAGCGCGGGGCCGAGAACGCGCTCCTGATGAACCGTTACGATTGCGAACTGGTCCGCGACGGCGATAAGTGGCGTTTCAAACGGATCACGATCGACAACGCGTGGTGCCAGGGCGACCCCGAGATCCTCAACGCGCTCGCGAGTCACCGCGTCCTCACTGCAAAGCCCAATCGGCCCAAGTAAGTTACGGCGGGGTTGAAAGGCGCGAGCGGCCTGGCGGGGTTTGCAAAATGAGCAAATCCGCTAGGTTGCCCGCCAATGTTCAAGTCCCGCGTGCGCAAACATAGCGAGTTGCTCGTTGCGCATGCCGAGAAATACCTGCGCTACAAGCGCGATGTGACGAGCGATGCGGACCGCGCCGATGTGGCCGCAAGTATCGCGTTATTGAAGACGTCGCTGCGCTCGCGCGATCGCGACCGGATGCGCAAGGATGCGGAGGCGCTGGATGCGAAGCTGCACAAGCTGACGCCGGTGACGTGGGAATCGTCGTGGCGGGAACATTGCGAAGTGTTCCTGGTCGCGATCATCGTGGCGGTGGCGATCCGGTCCTATTTCCTGCAGCCGTTCAAGATTCCGACGGGTTCGATGCAGCCGACGTTGAACGGCATCATTGGTCATCCGTCGACGGATCCGTCGCCGAATTTCGCGCGGCAGATCGCGGAATACTTCATTCTCGGTCGCAATTACATCAACGTCGTTTCGCAGGAAGACGATCGCGTGTTGCAGGTCGTGCCGAAGAGCTTCGCGTTCTTCTTTAGTTTCTCGCGCGTGGTCTGCGAGAAGCAGAACTTTCTCGTTTACTGCCCGCGCGACACGCTGCGCGCCGATTTCAAAGTGCTGGAGGGTAATCGCTACAAAGCTGGGGATGTGATCGCGCGCGGCGCGGTCGACACGGGAGACCAGGTGTTCGTGGACAAGATCAGCTACAACTTCATCAAGCCGCAGCGCGGGAATGTGTTTGTCTTTCGCACGAACGATATCTTCGGCATCCCGGATGATCCGGAGAACGGCGCGCCGTTTTTCATCAAACGACTGGCAGGCGTGCCTGGCGACACGTTGCGGATCGATCCGCCGAATCTCTACGCGAACGGCGAGAAGGCGAAGGGCTACGGCTTCGAACGGGTGATGGCGGCGAAGCTGCCATATCGCGGATATGCATTAGGTCGCGATTACCTGAACAATCCGGAGAAGACGTTCCAGGTGCCGGAGCACGGCTATTTCGCGATGGGCGACAACAGCTACAACAGTTACGACAGCCGCTACTGGGGCCCGGTGCCGGAGCAGAATCTGGTCGGGCGCGGGCTCTTCGTTTACTGGCCGTTCACGCGGCACTGGGGTTTCATCCGCTGAGTTATGCTGACGAATGGTAGGGACGGTGCGCTGCGCCGTCCGCAGGCGGCCCAGCGGTCCGCCCATAACGAGGAGGAAAGATGAAGGCGGCTCGTCTGTATCCGCTCGTCGGGCTTGT
>JBJMWW010000211.1:0-4057 GCA_045809945.1 Chthoniobacterales bacterium | reverse complement strand
GCGCGATCTCCGATACCGGCACCTGGATGCAGGTCATGGCGCAGGGTTACGTGATGAGCACGCTGACCACCAAAGCCGTCTGGCTGGGGATGGCAAATCTGGCCGCTGGTTTGCCGATGCTCGCGTTGACCATGATCGGCGGTTCGGCGGCCGATCGTTACGACAAACGCAAGATTCTGATCATCACGCAGCTCGTGCAGATCGCGCTCGCCATCGGCATCGGATTGCTTGTGCTAACGAAGCAGATCGAGATCTGGCACATCCTGATGTTCGCGGCGATCCTTGGCGTCTCGAACTCGTTCGAAATGCCGACGCTTTCGGCGCTCGTGCCGGAGCTCGTTTCGCGCGAGGAAATTCCGAGCGGCATCGCTATTGATCGATCGGTCTTTCACGGCTCGCGCGTCGTCGGCCCAACGATTGGCGGAATCCTGATCAGCGCGTGGGGAACGGCGTCGGCCTTTTTCGCGAATGCAATTTCGTTCGTCGCGCTAATCGTCGCCTTAATCTCGCTCCCGCCACGCCGCAAAGGCACTGCAGAAGAGGAAGAGCAACGCACGAGCGGAATGAAAGATGGGTTCCGCTACGTCATGAACGACAGGCCGAGCTTCGCCATGATCATTCTGATCGCAACGCAATCAGTCTGCATTTTTCCGATCATCACCGTGATGATGCCGCTCTACGTGCGAATGGTGCTCGGGCTCGGTCCGGATCGCCTTGGCTACTTGATGGGTGCGTCTGCCGTCGGTTCGCTTGTCGGGTCGATCTTTCTCATCGGGCTGGCCCGGGACAAGCGCGTACCGCTGATGATCGCCTGCGCGCTCACCGTCAGCGGCGCGATTTTTGGTTTATCGCGCGGTCCAAGTTTCAACGTCGCCACCGGAATGCTCGTCTTGAACTCGTTAGGCCTGGCGACAAACTTCGGCCTGGCCAGCACCATCGTGCAGGAACGGGCACCGGATCACCTGCGCGGTCGCGTCTCGGCCGTCTTCATGTTGAGTTTCGTCGGCCTCATGCCAATCGCCGGACTCGGCGTGACGAGCTTGTCCGACTTCATCGGAATGCGTTCGGCGCTCGCTATCGCCGCGATAATTTACGGGACCGTCACCGTATTTGTCCTCGCGCGCGTCCGCAGGGAATGCTCGCAGCCCGGAATGACAAAAGCGGAACTAACCACACCGACACCTTCGGCAGCCGCGACGATCTGATGCTCTCGTTCTCAACCGCATGGAACTCCGGCAGGCACAAGGCCGGCGATGAAATGCTTCGCGAAATCAAGGTCGAGTTTGGTTTCGATCGGGTCGAGCTCGGCCACGGCATCCGGATTTCGCTCATGCCCGGCATTCAAAAAATGTTCGAGGCTGGCGAAGTAACGTTCAGCTCGCTGCACAACTTTTGTCCGCTGCCGGTCGAAGTGCTGCACGCATCACCCGATTGCTACCAGTTCTCCACCCCGTGGGGCACGGAAGCTGAGCGCGCGGTGAAACAAACATTTCAAACGATCGATTTTGCGGAACGGCTCGGCGCGCCATTCGTCGTATTGCACTGCGGCGAGGTACGCATGAATCCAATCACCGATGAACTGATCGCGCTCGTCAAATCGGGCGAACAGTTCTCGCGTCACTACGTTCGTAAGAAAATCAACGCCGTGAAGAAGCGCGAAGCCGCTGCGCCAGCGCATCTGCGGGTCGTGAAGGAGAGCCTGAAGCGGATCACGGATTACGCCGCGCAAAAGAATGTGCGACTCGGTGTCGAAGGTCGACGCGGCTATGAAGAAATTCCGAGCGAGAAAGAGCTGCCCGCGTTACTCGACGAATTGAATGCGCCGCATGTTGGTTACTGGCACGACTTCGGTCACATTCAGATCAAAGAGAACCTCGGCTTCCTCGATCACGAGGAATGGTTGCGGCAGATCGGCGGCCGTGCATTTGGCTGCCATGTGCAGGACTGCATATGGCCGGCGCAGGATCATCAGGCGCCTTTTGCCGGCAGTGTCGCTCTCGAAAAGCTCGTGCCGCTGCTTTCGCCCGATTGCGTTTTCGTGTGGGAAATGAGTCCTCGCAGAACGGCGGATGAGATTCGGCTTTCTGTTTCGCGTTGGAAGGAACGTTTCGGCGAATGAAGAAGACACTTCTCACGATTCTGCAACTTGCCGTCACCGCCGCCGTCCTGTTTTGGGTTTTTCACGACCAGACAAAACGAGAACAGATGTGGGTTGCATTGCGCGCGGCGGATTACCGTTGGATCGCGCCCGCCATCGTTGCCTACGCCATCGTTGAACTCGCGGCGATTATTCGCTGGCACGTATTGCTGCGCGTGCAGGGCATCCGACTGAGTTTTTCGCGCACGTTCGCCCTCTTTTTCATCGGCATGTTTTACAACCAGTTCCTGCCGGGCGGCACCGGCGGCGACATCATCAAGACCTATCTGTTACTCAAGGAAACGCCGGGCAAAGGTCCAGGCGCACTGCTCGCGGTGCTTTTTGATCGCATCATCGGTCTCGTCGCGCTCGTCTTCATCACAGGCGCGCTTATCGCACTGCGATATCACTGGTTGACGCAATATGCCGATACTGCGCGGCTCGTCTGGCTGCTCCTTGCTGTGCTCGGCAGCTCAATCCTGGCGCTGCTCACGAGCTTCGTCATTAGTGGCTTGAACCTACCGCACAAGCTGCCACCGCATTTTCCAATGCGCGACAAACTGATCGAAATCTCAACCGCCTACCATCTCTACGCGCGGCATTGGAAAGTGACGCTCATCGGGTTTGGTATGTCGCTCGTCGCACATCTCAGCACGTTCACGACGTTCCTGTGCGTCGCGTATGCCTTTCGCGCGAAAGTTGCCATCGTCGATTTCTTTGCCGTCATGCCAATAGAACGCACGATGTCGGCGCTGCCGATCAGTTTCTCAGGCGTAGGTCTGCGCGAAAAGATTCTCCAAACCATGCTGCACGGTTTGTGCGGCGTGCCGGAAGCCGTCGCGGTGCTGATCGGCTCGATGAGTTTTCTCGTGATGCTTTTCTGCGCGTTACCCGGCGGCATCGTTTATCTGTTCTACAAGCCGAGCGGCGTCGCGCATCATGTCAGATTGCGTGAAATGCAACGTGAAGTCGAAACGCTCGAGCACGAAATCGGCGAGCAAGCGTAAAGCTCCGCGCCGGCTCCGGCCGTTTGTCGCGGCGACATTTGCAATGACCGTCGACGGAAAAATCACGACGCACACGTTTGCTCCGGTCGATTTCACGTCGCGCGAAGACAAGTCGCACCTGATTCGCCAGCGTGCGTTGGCCGATGCCGTCCTGATCGGCTACGGCACGTTGAAACGCGACAACGTGCGGCTGAGCATCGCCCGCGCGTCGCTTTGCCAGGAACGTATCGCGCGCAAACAATCGGCGTATCCGCTGCGCGTCATCGTTTCAAACGAGGGCCGAATCGATCCGGAGCTCAACGTTTTCAACACTGATCCGAATGCCGCCGGCCCGATCGTGATTTTTTCCACCACCCGCATGCCGCGGCGTTATCAGAAAATGCTGCGCGAAAAAGCAACACTGGTGCTGGGCACGACTCGCCAGGTCGACCTCGCTTGGATGCTGCGTCAATTGCGTCGTGAGTACAAGGTGCGCACCGTAGCCTGTGAAGGTGGCGCGCAGCTATTTCGTGGCTTACTCGAGCGTAGGCTCGTTGATCAATTGAACGTTACGATCGCGCCGGTGCTGTTTGGCGGCGAGGCCGCGCCGACGCTGACCGGTATCAGCAAAGAATTTCTGCCGGCAAGCGTCCGCTGCTCGTTGCGCGATATGCGCGTCATTGGCGATGAGTGTTTCCTGACCTACCGAATCCACAACTGACGTGCAGACGGCGAATTCAATCCTTATGCATGCGCCACGGCAGTTAATCTTCGAGACTGCGGCAAACCTCGAACTCTGGCCCCAGATCCTGCCGCACTACCGCTACATCACGTATCTGGAGCGCGGCGATTCGCGTAACGTAGTCGTGATGGCGGCGCGACGTGGGTTGATTCCGATTTCGTGGACTTCAGAGCAGATCATCGACTGCGATCG
>JBJMWW010000210.1:0-6799 GCA_045809945.1 Chthoniobacterales bacterium | reverse complement strand
CTACGGCTTCATCAATGTCACCAACTCGGCGCAGGGCCGGTCTGATTTTAATCCGGACCAGTTCGTTTTCTGGGATGACGTGCATCCAACGACTGCCGGTCACTACTACATCGCTAAAGCCGCCTATGCGGCGATCACCGGCCCGACACCTTCGCCAGCCAAAGCGGCCAACCTCTCGACCCGGCTCAATGTCGGCACCGACCAGAACGTTTCGATCATCGGCTTCATCGTCACCGGCGATGTGTCGAAAAAGGTCATCCTGCGCGGCCTCGGCCCTTCTCTGGCAGCGAAAGGTATCACCGGTTACCTGGCCGATCCGATCCTCACGCTCTATGACGCGAACAACAATGTCGTCGCATCGAACGATAACTGGGAGGACTCACAGGCAGTTGAAATAGCTGCCACCGGAATTCCACCGCAGAATCCAAACGAGTCAGCGATTGTCGCGACACTTGCGCCCGGCCATTACACCGCCGTGCTCTCCGGCAAGGGCGGCGGCACGGGAGTTGGCCTCGTTGAAGCGTACGACGGTGACAATAACGCCTCGACCCTCGCGAACCTCAGCACGCGCGGCTCCATCGGCATCGGTGAAGACGTCATGATTGGCGGCTTCATCGTCGGCAGCGGCGACAACCCGCTCATCGTCATCCGCGCCATCGGGCCTAGCCTGAGCAGCGGCGGCGTGACCAATCCGCTCGCTGATCCGGTCGTGGAACTTCACAACGGAAACGGCGCATTGCTTCGCCAAAACGATAACTGGCAAGACAATCCAGCCGAAGCACAAGCGACGCGCTCCACAACCATCCAGCCGACCGACGACCACGAATCGGCGATCACGGCGTTCCTGCCGTCCGGCAACTACACCGCGGTCGTTCGCGGCGCGAACAACACAATCGGCGTCGCCTCGGTCGAAATCTACCGGCTGCGGTAGCTGCAGCTTAACTGTAGGGCTGAGTGAGTCGCGGCTGGTGACAACGTCGAGGGTTTGTACTCGACCGCGTCGCATTCGCAAGCGCTCTGCAGTCGCGAGCTACGACCAGGTGATGAGTCTTAGTTCGTGATTTTGCTGCAGGTGCGGGTGTGTGGGGACGACACGGATACTGAAGCCGTAGGCGCCGCTTTCGTTCGCCGGGACGGAGCCGCCGTAGAGATAGGTGCCGTCGCCGTTTTGGTTCACCTGACTCAACGTGGTGACACTTGGGTTCTTGATTGAGCCGTTGTTGGCTTCGCCGTGATACGCTTCCACGCGGACGTGTTGCGGATCGACGGGGCCGAGATGCACGGCAGCGCGCACGTGGAGTGCATCGCCGACGGGAATGCTTTGCCGATCGGTGTTGCCGACTTGCACGTCCTCGACGCGGACTTCGGGCCATTGTTTGCGCATCTGCGCTTTCCATCGGCTCAGGTCGGCGGCAGCGGCGCAGTTGTTATCGACTAACCGGCGGTGCGCCTGCGCGGCAGGAATGTAAAGGCGCTCGGTGTATTCCTTCACCATCCGATGGGTATTGAAGTTGGGCGTGACGCTGCGGATCGACTCACGCATGAGCTGGAGCCACGCGAGCGGGAGTTTGCCGTCAGGCTTGGCGTAGTAGAGCGGGACGATCTGGTTTTCGAGTAACTGGAAGAGGCTGGCCGCGTCTACTTCGTTCTGGAACTCGTTACTGCCGTCTTTGATCTCCGCGCCGATCGCCCAGCCGTTGTTGCCGTTGTAGCCTTCGCACCACCAGCCATCCAGCACGCTCAGATTCAGTCCGCCGTTCGGGGGCGCCTTCATCCCGCTCGTGCCGCTGGCTTCGAGCGGGCGCAGCGGATTGTTCAACCAAAGATCAACGCCCTGCACGAGCCGCCGCGCAATATAGGTGTCGTAGTCCTCGACGAAGACGATGCGGTTATGGAAACCGGCTTCGCGCGAGAAACGGTAAACTTCCTGGATGAGCGCCTTGCCGCCTTCGTCTTTTGGATGGGACTTGCCGGCGAAGATAAATTGCACCGGCCGCGCGCCATCGTTGAGCAGGCGATGGAGCCGGTCCTTGTCGCCGAACAACAAAGCACCGCGTTTGTAAGTCGCGAATCGACGCGCGAAACCGATGGTGAGGATTTCCGGATCGAGAATGCGGTTGGCGGCGCGAACCGATTCGGGTGATTCGCCGACGCGCTCGCGTTGCACCCGGACGCGGTCACGCACGAACTGAACAAGGCGCAGCTTCAAACGCTGGTGCGTGTCCCATAACAACGCGTCGGGAATGTCCATGACGCGCCGCCAGAAGTTTTCGTCGGTCAGATTTTCTTCCCACTTTCCGAGATAGCGGTCGTAAAGCGCGGAGAACTCCGGCGCGAGCCAGGTCTTGGTATGAATGCCGTTTGTCACACTCGTGATCGGCACTTCATGCTCGGGCACGCCGGTCCAGACGTCTTTCCATAAACCGCGGCTGACATCGCCATGCAGTTTGCTCACGCCGTTCGAATGACGGCTGAGGCGCAGCGCGAGAATCGTCATGCTGAAGGGATCGGTCGGGTTGGTGCGCGTCTGGCCGAAGGAGAAGAACTCGTCGAACGGCAATCCGATCTCAGTCGCGAACGCACCGAAGTAGCGCCGCATCATCTCGCGCGGGAAGGAATCGTTCCCCGCCGGCACCGGCGTGTGTGTGGTGAAGACATTCGCCGAGGCGGTGACCTGGAGGGCCGAATAAAAATCGAGCCCGCGCTCCTTCACGAGACAGCGAATACGCTCGAGCCCGAGAAAAGCCGAGTGGCCTTCGTTCATGTGAAAGACTTCCGGCTCGATACCCAGGGCGTTGAGCGCGCGGATCCCGCCTATGCCAAGCACGATCTCCTGGCGCATCCGCATCTCTAGGTCGCCGCCGTAAAGCTCCGCCGTGATCAAACGATCTTCGCCGCTGTTCTGCGGAATATCGGTGTCGAGGAGATAGAGGGCGACGCGACCGACCTTCAATTCCCAGATCTTCGCCCAAACCTCGCGATCCGGGATCTGGACTGAGATGAGCAACAGCTCGTCGCCGCGACGCACCTCCCGAATCGGCAGGTGATGAAAACTCTGATTGAGGCTGACGGCATGTTGCACGCCGTCGCGATCGATCTCCTGACGAAAATATCCGTGGCGATAAAGGAGGCCGATCGCGACAAAGCTCAGGTCGAGGTCGCTGGCCGACTTACAATGATCGCCCGAGAGAATGCCGAGGCCGCCTGAGTAATTCGGAATCGATTCATGGAATCCGAACTCGGCCGAAAAATACGCGACCGGCTTTTGTAACGCGGCGCCGGCGCCGGTTTTGCCATAGGTGTCCGGGCGCGCGAGATATCTCGTGTAGCTGTCGTAAACTTCCTTCAGCTCGCGAAGGAATGTTTTATCGGTCGCGAGTTCTTCGAGCCGCGCCTGTCGCGAAAGCTGAAGCATGCGGACCGGATTGTGATTCGTCCGGTTCCACAATTCGGGATCGAGATGACGGAAGAGGCGGCGAGCCGAGGGCTCCCACGTCCACCAGACATTGAAACTCATTTCGCGCAGCGGTTCGAGCGCAGCGGGCAGCGTCGGGATGACGTTATAGGTCAGGAAGTTCGGCATGTGGAGAAGGCCGTCGTTATTTAACGAGCATAAATCGTGTCAGCAAGATTCGGTCGCGGCGCAACGAGGAACCCGACCACGAATCCGACGACCAGGCCACTGAGGTGGGCGCCGAGACTGACCTGTGGCGTCGAGAGATCGAATGCCGTCTGGATCGCAACGATGATGACAATGTTCTGGAGTCGTTTTCCGGCCATCGGTAGATCGCGGCGGCGAAGGAGCAAACCGGCCCATGCGCCCACGATCCCCATCACGCAGCCGGACGCGCCGACGAGTTGCTCAGCCGTGGTGAGTCGTACCGCGCGCAGCAGGACGACACCGATACTGGAGCCGACGCCTGCGACCAGATAACAGACGATGAAGCGCAGCCCGCCGATCGCGCGTTCGAGACCCGGGCCGATGATCCAAAGCGCATAAAGATTGAAGGCGAGATGGAGTGCGCCGTAATGCAGGAACAACGCGGTGAAGAGCCGCCAGTATTCGTGATTGAACCAAACGGCAGCAGAATCCAATTCGCCGAGGCGGTGCAACGTCTCCGGATTCATTGACCCGCCAAGCGCCAGCTCGACCAGAAACATCGCTGCATTCGCCACGATCAACATCGTGACGACGGGGGTGAGCGTCAGCTGCCGCGGTCGTCCCGGCACGCGCCGGCGCCAGCCGCTGATCATTGCCGGCAGGAACAGAATGACGAGCCAGGCAGTGATAGCGATCCAACCGGCAACACGCCGCTCGAACAGGAAGGCAATGCCTGTGATCGCGAGCACAATCAGAGCGGAAATCCACGGCAGCGCCTGCGGTCGGCGCACGCTGCGCCCGAGCACCAGCAGCGACGAGACAATGACGATAAAAAGAAACAAGCGATTGAGATCCATATACGGAGCGCGGCGGCACGACCGAGCTGTCATGTTGAGCGAAGCGAAACATCTCGCAAGCGATTGATCGGCAGCGTCGCGACATCGGACGCTTGAGAGGTCCCTCGCTCACGTTTGGGATGACAAAGCACTTTCGCACCTGCCGCGCGTCTGAGACGCTGCGCCATGCGACTGAAGATCACCAACTACCTCGACGTCGTTTCCTCGTGGTGTTTCTGGGCGGAGCCCGCCTGGGCGGAATTGAAGCGGCGTTACGATGGCCGCGTCGATTTCGAATGGAAGATCGCGCTCATGGACACGATTGGGCTGCCGGTCTCGCGCAACCAGGAGGAGTGGTATTACCGCCGCAGCGGACTGATGATGCGATCGCCATTTATGCTCAACACGTCGTGGTATGAGCCGGTGCTCGAGGAATATCTCCCGCCCAATGCCGTGGCCGAAGCGGCGAAAGATTTTGGCGTCAACGACGACCGCGTGCGGCTCGCGATTTCACATGCCGGTTTGCGCGAGGGCAGACCGATCCGCGAATGGGAAGTCTGCGCCGAAACCGGTGCGAAAGCGGCGGGATTGAATCAACGCGAATTGCTCGAGCGAGCGCGTTCCGCGGAAATCGACAAGCGTCTCCGCGAGAGCACAGCGGAATGGCGAGCGATGCAGCTCACCCAACGACCAACGTTCGTTTTCGAGAGCGAGATTGGCGATCGCGCGATTTTCTCCGGCTGGGCAAGAGTCGAGCCGCTCATTGCGACGGCCGAAGCCATGCTTGACGACATTGCCTTCTATGAATCGTATCGAGCGCATCATGGCGAACCGCCGCCGAAGTGACGTGCGCGCACATTAGTCTTGCAGCCGCAGAATTGTCGCTTACATCTAGCACTCGGCTGGCGCATTGCGCTGGCTCGTCCTTGCGCAGACCGCAGCGCGATGATGAAGAGGTGCTCGCTTCAGCAGTGAATCGAGTCGCGGCACAAAATTACGGCGTTACGTTCACCTCGCGCGACGGCGTTCAGGAGCTTTGATCTAATCTGCAACAGCAAATTCGTGTGAACGGTCGGATTCGCGCCCGCGAGGTGCGAGTGATTCTTGGATCGACCGGTGAACAGCTCGGAGTGTTGAAACTCTCCGATGCGTTGCGCAAAGCTCAGAGCTACGGCCTCGATCTCGTCGAAGTCGCGCCGACGGCTAATCCGCCGGTCTGCAAAATCGTCGACTTCGGCAAATTCCGTTACGACATTTCGAAGCAGGAGAAGGACAAGAAGCCGAGCGGAAGCAAGCTCAAGGAAATCAAGTTTCGGGTAAACATCGACGATCACGATTACCTGACGAAGCTGCGCCACGGCGAAGAGTTTCTCGACAAAGGAAACAAGGTGCGCGTGCAGCTGCAATTCCGCGGCCGCGAGATGGCGCACACGGAATTCGGGATGCAGTTGATGGACCGGGTGAAGAACGATCTCGCCGGAATGGCGCAGGTCGAGATGGAGCCGAAACTTGCCGGGCGAAACATCACGATGACGCTGTCGCCGTTACCGGCGTCGCGGCGCAAGCGGCGCTTCTCAACGCCCGACCAGGCCATTGAGCCAGCGGAGTCGGTCGAACAGAACGGCGCGAGCGCGAGCTAGGTTCGCAACGGCCGCCGAATCTCGCGGCTGTGGCAGCCGCAATCTACTTCCAATCTAAGCCGCCGCTCTACGGTTTCGGGGGCGTTGTCGGCGCCGCACTTGTCGGCGGCACGTTACTTTGTGCCGCGGGTCCCGGCTGTTGCGGCTTCAGATTTGGATTCTTGATCGGCCCTGGCGGCATCGTTGGCGCTGGTGGCGGCGCGTTTAGGCGCGCCATCAATCGCTGTTTCCGCGCGGTTGCCTCCGGGTTGCCTGGACTTAACTTCAGCACCATGTCGCAATCCGCGATGCCCGGCTTGAAGTCGCCTTTCACCTCGTAGACATAGCTCCGCAGGAGATAGACACGCGCTTCTTTCGGATCGGCCTTCAGTGAGGCGGTGTAATCCGCGAGCGCCTTGTCGTAATCCTTCATCTGCAGCTCGACATACGCCCGACGTTCGTGCGTGTCGGCGTCACCCGCTTTGATCTTCAAAGCCTCGGTGAAGTCGGCAATCGCCTCTGGAAACTTCTCCTGTTCGCGATACGCCGCGCCGCGCTGAACCAGCGCAGCAAAATAATTCGCGGCGTACTTGTGATCCATTTCTGTCGCGCGGTGAAATCCCTCCACCGCTTTGTTCCAGTCCTTGGCCTTGGCCGCCTCTCCGGCGTCGTGCGCAATCTTGGCCGCTTCGGCGTTTTCCGCGCCCATCGCGGCAGTCGTGCAAATGAACGCCGCGATCGCG
>JBJMWW010000209.1:0-3450 GCA_045809945.1 Chthoniobacterales bacterium | reverse complement strand
TCGAGTCGCAACCGTCGATCCGCATGCGAAACGGCGGGAGATGTGCGTGCGCACTCGCGACCTCGTAGCGGCCTTCTTCGACCGTGAGTTTGTACGGTGCAGCCTGCGTCTGATCGACCGCGGTCTCGTGGTGGCGAAATTGAAAGGCGGGCTTCAACTCGAGCCGCGGCAATGCGCCGCTGCCGCCGGTCACGCGATAATTCACGTGCACAGTGTTTTGCAGATGTGGCATGAGGATGTGCTTCTCGATCGTGAAATCGCGCACCCGGTAAATCCAAACCGGCAAACCGTCCTCGAGGCGGAACTCGCGCAGATAATCCGCCACCCCGAGATTGAGCTGACCGCCGGCGCGTTCTTCTGCGCCTAACGAGACGATTTCGCCGTCCGCGAAGCGCAGGCTTTCCGAGAGGTGACTCCACATCACCATGCGCCCGAGCGGTGCGGGCAACGCAGCAACGAGGAGGCCGTGATACTTGCGCGTGATCGCGCCGCTCACCGTGCCGGAGGCGTAACCGCCGAGGCCATTGGTCACAATCCATTCGCGGTTGAGCAGAACTTCGCGCGAACTGCTCGCGCGGTCCCAGTGCATCGTGCGCAGCGTCATTCTTCGTCTTCGACCAGCTTAGGTCCGAGCACCACTGCGCATTCCGCCGGGATTCGCCAATTCTTCTTTGAATCGAGCGGCGGCGGATCGCCTGCGCCACCGTAACGTTCCGCTTCGCTGTTCCATAACGTCTGCCATTCGGCTCTCAGCGGCGGCGCAAGCAGCGGCTCTGGCGCAGGATCCAGGCGCAACGCGCGGCCGAAATTCACCACGAGCAAACGGTCGTCGCCATCTTCACCGAAGTAGCGGAACACGAACGAATCGCGTCCGAGCACTGCGCCATCGAGCATCCCGATCTGTTGCGCGCTAATTCGCGGATCGTCCCGCCGCAACCGCAGCAGATCGCGATGAAGGTCATACCACTCTCGATTCGTCTCGCGCTCGCTGAAGTCGAGCTTGCAGCGCTCGAACTGCTCGCGGTCCCAGGGAATCGGCAGTTGCTCGAGCACCTCAGGTTTGTCGATCGACGGAAACTGCCGGAGAAAATCGCGCCGGCCATTGCGGATTGAGTCATGCAGCGATTCCTCGACATCCGTGAAGTAGGTGAAGGGCGTCGACGCGCCGAACTCCTGGCCTTGAAACAACAGCGGCGTCCATGGGCCTAACAAGAGCAACGCCGTCATTGCGCGATATTTGGCCGCGCTGGTTCTAAAGCGAACGCGCGCCCCATCGGCGGTGTTCGCAACCTGATCGTGATTCTCGATGAAGGCGACGAACGCTTCCGGCGCAACGCCGAAGGTCGGCGTGCCGCGGCGTTTCTTCTGCCACTTGTAACGCTGGCCCTGGTAGAGGAAGCCGTACTTCGCTGACGAAACAAACTCCTGCGGCGTGCCTTTGTAATCGGTGTAGTACGCTTCGCGATTCCCGGTCAGCGCGACGAGCGCGGTGTGATGAAAGTCGTCGTTCCAGAGGCCATCGAAACCGTCGCCGCCTTTCTCGCAGGGCAGCACGGTCTTGATGAGCTGCGGCTCGTTCTCCGCGATGAAGATGATCTCGCGATCGCCAGCTGCTTCGCGCGCTGCTTTGCCAATTTCGCAGAGGATGTACTCGTTAGACCGGTCGTGGATGTCCTGTGTCGCATCGAAGCGAAAGCCATCAAAGTGATACTCTTGGATCCAGAGCCGCGCGCTTGTGATGAAGAACTCGCGCACCGGCGCTGAATCAGGCCCATCGAAATTTAAGGCCGCGCCCCAATCGTTTTCGTAGCGATCCGTGAAGTAGGAATCGGCGAAGCAGCTCAGGTAATTTCCCTCGGGTCCGAGATGATTGTAAACGACGTCGAGAATCACCGCGATGCGGACCCGATGCGCTTCATTGATGAATGCGCGCAGATCGTCCGGTTCGCCGTAAACGCGGCACGGCCCGAATAGGTTCACGCCGTCATAGCCCCAGCCGAATTCGCCGGGGAAGCCGTTGATCGGCATCATCTCGATCACGGTGATGCCGTCATCGCGCAGCTGTTGTAACTGCCCGGCCGCCGCGCGCCACGTGCCGTCGCGCGTGAAAGTGCCGACGTGCATTTCGTAAATGACCTGGCCGCGCAGACGCACGCCGCGCCACTCGCCATCTGTCCACTCAAACTCGCGCGCATCGACTACGACTGACGGGCCATGCACACCCTGCGGCTGATGCCGCGACGCCGGATCTGCGTATGACTTATCGCCATCGATCCGGTAACGATAGAGATCGCCGACATCTGCCGGTACAAGCCCGCTGAAGTAGCCGTCTTCCTCTCGGCCTAACGAGTAATTCCTCGTTTCACCATTCTCGAGCAGGACGTCGATCGATTTTGCTTTCGGCGCCCAAACGCGGAAATGCGTGCCGCGCTCGTCGAAATACTCAGCGCCAATCGGATAACGTCGTTCCCTCTTCACCAGTGGTTCGACGCGAGCAGGCGAAAACTATTTCCGTGTTTTGCCGCGCCGTAATATGAGCATCGGAATGCGCGACCCGTTTGCGCGCTCAAGCGAGTCCGTTCGCCCGCCGCGCCGAAAATTTCATCGGAATAGGCGTTGTTTCGTTTATTGCGTTTATGAGACGCTCACAAAATTCCAAATGCGAAAACTCCTCATCACCATTCTTGCCGTGGCGCTGATCACACCTGCAGTCGCCGAGAAAACTGCTGATTCCGGGAAAGCGGCGAAACCGAGAACGATCCGCGTTCCAAACGGACCCACGATCAACCAGCTCCCGGGTTTTCCCGTCGCACAACTGCGCTTCAATCTTGCTCCGAAGCTCTACAAGGCGATCAGCATCTCGCCGGTGATGGCGTGGGTCATCGCGCAGACTGGCCCCGCTATGCCACAGCCAAAGATCGCCCGTTCCGATGCCGGCGGTAAGTTCGACCATCTGGCTCTCGCGTTGGCGAAGGAATGGAGCATGCAAAACTACGACACGACCAATAGCCGGACGCACAACCCGACGCTCAACGTCCACCTGCTCGTTTTCCAAATCGCCGACGGCATCATGGCAGTGAACTTTTCGCACAACGATGAGGCTTATTACGCTGGTTTTCAGCACACCGACGTCTGGGTCGGCGTTTGGAAAGACGGCAAGTGGACGACGGTCGGCGGGACGAAACGTACGCGCGAACTAACTCAGCCCTACTACTAAGAGACGTTAGCGGTCGACAGCGGCGTCGTCCGAAGCTGCTTCGTCGTGTGAACCGGCGAAGCAGCCGTGATTAGTCTACCGACTGACTGCGAATTGCCGCTGGATTTTAACGACCGGTCGTCGCGCTCCCGCTCTTGAAATCGCCGCGCTCTTGCATGTTACGGACCGCGTCGAGCGTGTACGTGGCGACGTTACGCGCTGCGCCGGAGCCTTCTTCCTCCCAATGGCCGCCG
>JBJMWW010000208.1:0-19934 GCA_045809945.1 Chthoniobacterales bacterium | reverse complement strand
TAACTTCACCTGCACCAGCCGGTGGCGCAGTTGTTACCTTGCAAGGCAGCATGGAAGGTCAGGTTATTGTTCCGGCCAGTGTCACTGTGCCCGCTGGCAGTCTTAGCGCCAGCTTCACCACTACGCCCGCACCGGAAACGCCGTTCCCGCGCTGGGTTTACATCGGAGCTGACTATGGCACCACCGGCGGATCGATGGCGCGCGTTCTCGAGATCGATCCGGGTGCGGGCGGCCCGCCAACCCTGCTCGCAATCGGGCCAGCCGGCCAGGACCTGATCGGAGGTAACCCGGGCCGCGGCAGTGTTGCTTTAGTTATTCCTGCGCCGGCCGGCGGGGCAGTGGTGAACCTAACGACTGATAACCCGTCGGTTCTTCATGTGCCGACCAGCGTCGCGATTGGACAAGGTAACAGCGCGGTAAGCTTTACGATTGGGACCAGCGCGGTATCGGGGTTACCGACTGGAGGAAATGTCACCGCCTCGGCCGGTGGCGTGACGAAGTCCATCTTCGTTACCGTTCATCCTGATCCGAACGCACCGCCTCTCCTTCAGTCGCTTAGCATTAGCCCGACGAGCGTGACTGGCGGCACGAGCGCGACCGGCACGGTGTTCTTTAGCGCACCAGCACCTTCGGGAGGCATGTCGGTCACATTGTCGACCAGTAACGCCGGCGTCGCCAGAGCGCCCGGGATCGTCAATGTTCCTGCTGGCCAGACATCGGCGAGCTTCAATCTAACAACCTTCGCCGTCAGCGCGGATACGTCGGCTACGATCACAGCGTTCCTCGACAGCGCGCGGACAGCTACGATCAACGTTACCCGCGGTGCTCCGCCAGCGCCTTCGCCGACTCCAGTGGCGCCGCCACCTACGCCAGCACCGAGCGCAACACCTGTGCCCGCGCTCGCTGCCCCATCGCAGCTCACTCCCGCGGCCGATGCACGGTTCGCGCCCGGAACAAACGTGACGTTCGATTGGAGCGACGTGAACGGCGCGGCGAGTTACACGATCCAAGTGAGCACCCAGGACACCTTCCCATCCTCGATCGTGAATCAGAACGTGACCGCCTCGCAATTCAGCACCAGCACGTTGCCAACCAGCACGATGTGGTGGCGTGTCCGCGCGAACGACGCCTCCGGCAAAGCGGGCGCGTGGTCGGCCGCGCGCCGCTTTGAACTAAAGAACTGACGCAGCCTCGCGGACGGCACGGACGTTCAACCCGTTCGAGCAGAGATGAAGCGGGCGATTTGCGGCTCGAACAGCCGCCGCTACAGTTCCGCCCCTATGCCGTACAAAGACATCACTCCGCCGGCGGGCGAGAAGATCACGCGTGGTCAGACGTTGAGCGTGCCGGATCGGCCGGTCATTCCGTTCATCCGCGGCGACGGAACGGGACCTGATATCTGGGCGGCGAGTGAGCGGGTGCTGGACGCGGCAGTGGAGAAAGCCTACGGCGGCAAAAAGAAGATCGCGTGGTTCGAGGTGTTCGCGGGCCAAGCAGCGAAGGATAAGTTCGACAATTGGCTGCCGGACGACACGGTCGATGCGTTTCGCGAGTACCTAGTCGGAATCAAAGGGCCGCTGACAACGCCGGTTGGTGGCGGGATTCGATCGCTCAACGTGGCGCTGCGGCAATTGCTCGATCTCTACGTTTGTGTGCGGCCGGTGCAGTGGTTTGAGGGTGTCCCCTCGCCTGTGAAGCATCCGGAGAAGACGAACATGGTGATCTTCCGCGAGAACACTGAAGACATCTACGCAGGGATTGAATGGGCCGCGGGTACGGACGAATCGAAAAAGGTCATCGACTTTTTGCAGCGGGAATTTCCGCGCCTGTTCGAGAAGGTGCGCTTCGGGACGGAGGAGAAGGCGCGCGAGTTCTGGGAACAGGTAGGGGCCAAGGATTTCCCGAGCGACGTGCGCGTCGGGATCGGCATCAAGCCGGTCAGTTACAGTGGCAGCGTCCGGCTGATCCACAGCGCGATCAGCTACGCGATCATCAACAAGCGCAAGTCGGTGACGCTCGTGCACAAAGGGAACATCATGAAGTTCACCGAGGGCGCGTTTCGCGACTGGGGCTATGAGGTGGCGAAGGAATTTTTCGGTGCGGAGGAGTTCGACGGCGGCCCGTGGTGCCGGATTCCGGAAGGCAAACCGGGTGCAGGCATCGTGATCAAAGATGCCATTGCCGATATCACGCTGCAGCAGGTGCTGACGCGACCGGAGGACTTCGATGTGATCGCGACGCTCAATCTCAATGGCGATTACCTGAGCGACGCACTCGCGGCGCAGGTCGGAGGTATCGGCATCGCGCCGGGCGGAAACATCAACTACATCACCGGTCACGCCGTCTTCGAAGCGACACATGGCACCGCGCCGAAATACGCGAATCAGGACAAAGTGAATCCGGGGAGCGTTGTTTTGTCAGGCGAGATGATGCTGCGTTACATGGGCTGGACCGAAGCGGCTGATCTCATCATCAAAGGCCTTAACGGCGCGATCACGAGCAAGCGTGTGACCTATGATTTCGCGCGGCTGATGGAAGGCGCGACCGAGATCAAGTGCTCACAGTTCGGCGATAATATTATCGAGCACATGTGAGCTTCGAACCGCCGGAGGCTCGCGCCTGAGCGCCTAGTTCGGGACGTTGTAGGCTTCGACGAGTGCAACGCCGGTTTCGCTTCCCTTGCCACTCACAACCGCTGTGTAGTTGCCGGGCGTGAGCAAGGCAAGAATTACGGATTCGCGATCGTCGGACGGCGCGATACCTGTTTGCTGGATGGCAGCGGCGTTGCTGTCCCGCCAGTTATCGTCGTAGCCGACGAGAGTGCCATTGGCATCGTGCAATTCCAGCGTTGGATCGGGCAGCGCGTTGGCCACTCCCGCAGCAACGAGTGACGGCCCGATCGCGCGAACGAGAACGTTCGACGTGCCGGGCTGGCCGCCAACAATGACACCGCCGATAAGCTGATTTGGAGTGGCCTGAACGACGCCACGCGTGCTGATGTTCGCCAGGCGCGATGTGCCCGACGGCGAATCAAGATCGTAAACTTCGACCAGCGCGACGCCAGTTCCGTTGTTGTTGCCACGGACGACAACGGTGTAGTTCTGGCTGGGAGCGAGTGTCGCGAGCAACGCCGACTCTGCGTCGTTCAGCGGTGGAACGCCGGTCGCGCGGATTGCGTTTTCCTGTGATTGGCCACTCGCGGCGTCGCTTTTCCAGTTGTCATTGCTCGCGACGAGCGCGCCGCTGGAATCGTGCAGCTCGAGAACCGGATCACCGAGCGCGCCCTGCACGCCTGCGCTCGCCAGCGACGGTCCGATCGCACGCAAGAGCACGCTCTTGCTCGACGAGCCGACGGAAATCACGCCACCGATGAGCACGTCGTTGTTCGTTCCGACCAGCCCGCGCGTAGAAATGTTGAGCACCTGCGATACGGGTCCCGCGCTGCTCACACGGACGACGTTGTTGTTGCCGTCGGCGACATAGAGGCGCCCGCTGGAGTCGGTCGCGAGACCCGTCGGCCCGTAAAAAAGCGCACTGGCGCCGGCTCCGTCAGAACTGCCAGGCACGCCGCTTCCGCCGGCGATCGTGCGCACTGTTCCATCCGGCGCGATGCGACGGATCGTTTCAGTGTATTGTTCCGAAACGAAAACGTTGCCCGAGCTGTCGACTGCGATTCCGAACGGAAGGGTGAATGTAGCGTTCGTGCCGACCTTGTCGTCGCCGCCAATCGCGCCAGCCTTACCGGCAATCGTGCTGGTGGTTCCGCCCGGCGTGATTTTGCGGATTAGGTGGTTATAGGTATCGGCGACAAACACGTTGCCGGACGAATCGACAGCGACACCCTGCGGAGCAGCGAATTCTGCGTTACTACCGTCGACCGCACCGGCCACGCCGGCTGCTCCGGCGAACTTGCTGACCGCGCCAGCTGGCGTGATTTTTCGAATCGTGTAGTTGCCAGTGTCTGCGACGTAGAGGTTGCCCGCGCCATCGATTGCCAGGCCAGTGGGGCCTCTGAATTGCGCGGCGGTGCCGTTTCCGTCCGCTGAGCCCGCCACCGAGCCGGCGAATATCGTGACCGTGCCATCAGGCGTGATCTTATTGATGGTCGACGCGTTGCTGTTAGCGACATAGACATTGCCGGTCGCATCGACGGCGATGCCCTGCGGGTTGCTGAACTGACCGCTGCCCGCTGCAATCGTGGTGACCTGACCGGCCGGCGTCACCTTGCGAATCGCGCCGCCCTTCGCATCGGCGATGTAGACGTTGTTGTTCGAATCGCAGCCGACGGCAGCCGGCTGCCAGAATCGCGCCTGCGCTCCCGCGCCATCCACTTCTCCTGCGCTCGGCGTGCCGGCGAAGACACTCACGTTCCCGCTCGGATCTGCGACGAAAATCGCGCCGTTTACCGGATCGCCGATATAGAGCTGCCCGTTTGCGAGGGTGATGCCTCGCACGGCAGCAAACGGCCCGGGCGGAATGAACGTCGAGACGGTGTGTTCCGGCGCAATCTTGCGGATTGACCCGTTGTTTATGTCGCTGACGTAGACGTTCCCCGCCGCATCGACGGCAAGGTAAGTCGGTTGATTAAATAAGGCACCGCTTCCGACGCCGTCGGTGTTACCCGCGGTCTGCGGCTTGCCGGCGATCGTCGTGACGACACCCGCGGGCGTAATCTCGCGCACCGTATGGACAATCGGCTCAGCGACGAAGAGATTGCCCGAAGCATCCGCTCGTATACTCCCCGGCGCATACAACCGCGCATTGCCACCCGCGCCATCCGCGGTTCCCGGCGTGTCCTGCTTGCCGGCAAACGTGGTCACCGCGCCGTTGGCGTCCATCGCTCGCACAAGGGAATTGCTCGTGTCGCTGATAAACAAAGTGCCGCCGACCCACACGATACCGGACGGAATCTGAAAGCGCGCAATGATACCGGTGCCGTCCTGGTAACCGGGGTGATCTGCGAACCCGGCGATCGTCGAAACGTTTCCATCCGGAGTGATTTTGCGAATCGTCGAGTTACCCGTGTCGGCTACATACAGATTGCCCGATGGATCAATCGCAATGTCGCGCGGGTTCTTAAAGCGCGCCGCACTTCCAAACCCGTCCGAACTGCCACTGTAGCCAGCGAACCCGGCGACCGTAGTCACGACGCCCGACGGTGCAATCTTGCGCACCGTGTTCGCGACCTGGTCGACGAGATAAATGTTGCCCGCGCTGTCGCTCGTCATTCCGGAGATCATCGTGAAGCGCGCATTTGCGGCATTGCCATCGATGTTGCCGGGAGCGAGCCCTGCCAGTGTGCGGAAGGAGTACGGCGCATAAATCGTGTTGGCGTGAACTGTGCAAAGCGACGGCAGCAGCGACGCCGCCACCAGAAAGAGTCGAACTAAAGATTTAGGCATAGGAGGAAGCGCACGCATTACTACTTTCGCTCAAGACAGGCAAATGCGAAGACGGGTTACATCTTTTCGCGAGGGAGCCGACGCCGGTACGAAGTGCGGCGCACGCTTGCCGTTCAGCCACCTGCCTCGTTACGCTGGTCGAATGGCTGACGATTCTCTCTGGCAGCGATTTCAAAAGTACTTCCTCGACTACGCCGATCTCGGCTTCTCGCTCGACATCAGTCGAATGCGGTTTGCTGATGACTTTTTCGAGCGGCTGCAGCCCCGCGTGGAAAAGGCGTTCGCTGCGATGCGCGATCTTGAGTCTGGAGCGATCGCGAATCCAGACGAGCAGCGAATGGTCGGTCATTACTGGTTGCGCAATGCGCAGCTCGCTCCAAGTGACGAGTTGCGACGCGAGATCACGGAAACGAACGGTCGGATCAAACGTTTCGCGGACGATGTGCACGTCGGTCGAATCGCAACCAAGGATGGGCGGCCGTTCGAGCACGTGCTGCTGATCGGCATCGGCGGATCGGCGCTCGGGCCGCAGTTTGTCGCCGACGCTCTCGGAAATGCGACCGATCCGATGCGCATTCATTTTTTCGACAACGTCGATCCTGACGGCTTCGATCGTGTTTTTGCTCAACTCGGCAAAGACCTGGCGCGCACATTGGTAGTCACGATTTCGAAGTCGGGTGGAACGAAGGAGACGCGCAACGGGATGCTCGAAGCAGAAGCACGCTTTCGCGCGGCCGGGCTGGATTTCCCTAAGCACGCCGTAGCGGTGACGGGAAATGGAAGTGAGCTCGACAAACATGCCGAAAAAAACGGCTGGCTGACACGTTTTCCGATGTGGGACTGGGTCGGCGGCCGCACATCGGTGATGAGCGCCGTTGGTCTGGTGCCGATGACGTTAAAGGGATTCGACATCGATCAATTTCTGGCCGGCGCGGCGGCGATGGATGAGAAGACGCGTGTCGCTGAGCGCGACAAAAACGCCGCGATGCTTCTCGCGCTCATGTGGTTTCATGCCGGGAACGGCCGCGGCGAAAAAGACATGGTGATTCTGCCCTACAAAGATCGGCTCATGCTCTTTAGCCGTTATCTTCAGCAGCTGGTGATGGAGTCGTTAGGCAAAGAGAAGGACCTCGATGGCAAGGTAGTTCATCAAGGCATCGCGGTTTACGGCAACAAAGGTTCGACCGACCAACATGCCTACGTCCAGCAGTTGCGCGATGGCGTGTTGAACTTCTTCGTCACGTTTATCGAGGTGCGAAAGGACCGCGACGGCAAACCGTTCGAGGTCGAGCCCGGCGTGACGAGTGGTGATTACCTCGAAGGATTTTTGCGCGGGACGCGTTCCGCCTTGTACGAAAGCGGACGCGAATCGATCACGATCAGCATTTCATCAGTGAATGCGTTTACGGTCGGCGCACTCATCGCGCTCTACGAGCGCGCGGTCGGCTTTTATGGCTCGCTTGTGAACGTCAACGCGTATCACCAGCCAGGGGTAGAAGCAGGCAAGAAAGCGGCGACGCGAATCCTCGAAATGCAAAAGCGCGTGGAAGAAAAATTGACCAGCAGCGGCAAGACGGCAGAGGAGATTGCGCGCGAGATCGGCGCCGACCCGGAGGACGTATTTCACATTCTGCGGCACGCCGCGGCCAACGATCCCGCAATGCAGATGGATGAGGGGTCCGCGCCGTCGGCGGCGAAATTCGCGCGCGGTGTCTGATTGATTCGAGTTGCGCGGAGGCGAAGCACGAACATCGTCTCTAACCATGGGTAACCTCACGGCAACGCCGGATGCGGAAACAGCAGTGCCTCTGCCGAAGGTGATCAACTTTGTCCGGCAGCTTAGCCACGACCTGCGAAATTCTCTCAACGCCGCAGAGCTACAGGCCGCTTACATCTCCGAAATCTCCGAAGGTGACGAGATGAAGGACGAGATTAAGCGACTGCGCGCGATGGTTTCCGAACTCGGGACCTCGCTGCAAAGACTCACCTCTGCGCTCGGCGACATCAGGCTGAATCCGATGGAATACACCGTAGGTGATTTCATGGAGGACCTGCGTCAGAAGGTCAGCACGCAATTTCCTGATGCCTCCGATGCGGTCGGTTGGCAAGTGGGAGCAGAGAAAGATGCGATTTTGGAAATCGATCCGCAGTTGTTGCAACAGGGAATGCTCGAGCTGTTCGATAACGCAATGCGTCATCGCTGCGGCACCGGTAAGATGATCGTCGAGGCCGACGTTAAAGGGAAGGAATTCTCCATTACGATTGCTGAGCCGAAGATCGATTTTAGCGGTAATCCCGAGATGTGGGGCTACGAACCGCTGCAGACGTTTTCACATGGGCATTACGGACTCGGCCTTCATCGTGCGCGGCGAATCATCGCTGCGCATTCCGGCGAGCTCGACATCCAATACGATCGAGGCGGCGGTTGCCTCATCTCGACCGTTCGGCTGCCGTTGAGCAACGAGGGTGATTGAATAGTTCACCGCGCCAGCACGTCCGATGCTGGTTCTGCTCGTCCGAATGACGGCAGGAGCACCCCCCGCATGAGCGCTGAGCATCGCCGTCTCCTCGTAATCGACGACGAACGTCCGATCCTGATGACGCTCGAGGCGTTGCTCGGGCGCCACGGTTTCGATGTGCGGACAGCAAGCACCGCGGCGCAAGGGAAGCGAGCCCTGAAAGAAGGCTCGGCGTCATTGGTTCTACTCGATCTCCAGCTGCCCGATGCCGACGGGCTGCAAATGCTCGATGAGATCAAGACCGAGCATCCGGAAACCCAGGTGATCATTCTCTCGGCACATGATTCCCTGAACAACGCGATCGAATCAATCAAGCGTGGCGCCTATCATTTCATCAGCAAACCGTACGCGCCGGAAGAGTTGCTGAGCCTGGTCGAGAAAGCGCTCGAGAAGCAATCGCTTCTGCGCGAGACGGAACAGCTACGGAAAAAAACGGCACAGCTCGAAAAGCGGCTCGAGATCGCCGAGACGCGTCTCGCGCCAGTGATTAAGAGCAAGGCGATGCGCAATATCGACGAGCTGATCGAAGCGATGGCGCCTTCTGACGCGAACGTGCTTATCACCGGCGAGAGCGGCGTCGGTAAGGAGGTCATCGCGAACGTTATTCAGAGCCGCAGCCGCCGCGCGGACAAGCCGATGGTGAAATTGAATTGCGCCGCGTTCCCGCAGGCGCTCATCGAATCGGAGCTGTTTGGTTATATGAAAGGTGCGTTCACCGGTGCGACGAATGATTTCCAAGGGATGATTGCGGCGGCAAACGGCGGCACACTTTTCCTCGATGAGATCTCGGAAATGCCGGTCGATTTGCAGACGCGATTTCTGCGCGTGCTGCAGGAACGTGAATACCGCCCGCTCGGCAGCACCAAGACCTTGAAAGCAGACTTTCGCGTGATCGCGGCAACGAACCGAGCGATCGGCACCGCGTTGGCCGAGAACCGGCTTCGTTCGGATTTGTATTACCGCATCAACACGTTCCAAATCGAAATCCCGCCGCTGCGCGAGCGCCGCGAAGACATCCCGCCGCTTGTCACCGCGTTTCTAAAGCGCTTTGCCCAACATCTCGGTCGTCCGGAGCCGGAGATCACTGCGGAGGCGTTCGAGAAACTGCTCGATTATTCGTGGCCCGGTAACGTCCGCGAGTTGGAGAACACGATCGAGTATGCCGTCGTGCTAGCACGCAATGGCAGCATCACGGTCAAAGAATTGCCGGCAGAAGTGCAGCTGCCGGTCGCGCTGCAAAACGTCGATCGAAACAATCACCGCGCCCACGACGCACTCGATCTTGACGAGATCGAGCGGAACACGATTCTGCAAGCGCTTGCTCGTTGTCACGGCAACAAAAAGAAAGCCGCGCAGTTGCTCGGGATTCAGCGGCCCACGCTCTACAACAAGATGAAGCGCCATGCGATCGCTCTGCGCTGACCGGCTCGTTAGACCGTAACGTAACCAGTCGTAAAGTGCTGCCATGTCGCGGCACCACGAGAAACTTCTGGCAAACGCCGAGCGTCAGCTCGCTGCTGCCGGCGCGCGACGGCCCACCGACGTTCTGCCGATTTATAAGAAGTTCCTCAAGATCGAGGAGCACCGGCTCCGGCTGAAACATCAATCCGGTGGAGGCGGCCGGGAGATTTGCGGACTGCGCGTCGAGCTCGTCGATGTATTACTGCGCAGAGTTTTTGCGGCAGCGACAGCATTCGCGCGCGAAGAGCGGGTCGAGCCGACGCCTCTCGCATTGATTGCGCTCGGTGGTTACGGCCGCGGCGAGCTCAACCCGTTCAGCGACGTCGACGTTCTCTTCGTTCATAGCGAGAGCGCGAACGAGCTTTCGCCCTACGCGGGCGACGTTATCGAGCAGATTTTGTATTTACTCTGGGACATTGGTTTCAAGGTCGGTCACGCCACGCGCTCGGTTGACGAAGCAGTCGTCCACGCGAACTCCGACATGCTCGCGAAGACAGCCATGCTGGAGGCGCGTCACGTGATCGGCGATCACCGGCTGTGGACGGCTTTTCGCGAGCAGTTTCACAAGCAGTGCCTCGAAGGCCGCGAAGAGGAATACGTCGAGATGCGCATGCGCGACCAGGCGGCGCGCCACAAAAAGTTCGGCGACAGCGTTTACATGCAGGAGCCGAACATCAAGAGCGGGTGCGGGGGGCTGCGCGACTATCAAAACCTGCTCTGGGTCACCTCGTTCAAAGAAAGCTCGGTCACACCGAAGCATCTCGAATCGAAAGAGTGGCTCAGCCAGGGCGACCTGCGCCGAATTGAGGCGGCCTACGATTTTTTGCTGCGCCTGCGGACGGATCTTCATTACGCCACCGGCCGCGCAAGCGACATCCTTCATCTCAATTTCCAGGATGCGCTCGCACAGCGGCTCGGTTATCGGCACCGCTCAGGTGTTCTGCGAAGCGAAGCGCTGATGAAGGATTTCTACGAACACACCCGCAACATTTTTCGCGTGACCGAGCGAGTGACCGCACAATTCGCGAGCGGTGGCTCGCCTTTTGAAGTTTGTGCCTCAAACGCGCCCGAGGAGCGCGTCGACGAATTCGTAATTCGCGGAGGTTACATTTGCGTCGAGCGCAACGATGTTTTCGCGCGATCGCCCGAGTCGATGATGCGGTTGTTCCAACTACTCCAGGAACGCCGTGTCGAGATCGCGCCGCAGCTGGCGGATCTCGTAACGCGCAATCTTGGGGTAGTGACGCGAACTTTTCAGTACGCCAAAGGCCCGCGAGAGATTTTCAAATCAATCCTGTCGCGCAAAGGTGAAGCGGGACGCGCCTTACGCGCGATGCATCGGATCGATTTTCTCGGGCGTTACATACCGGAGTTCGGCCAGCTCACCTGTCTTGTTCAGCACGAATTCTTTCACCGTTACACGGCAGACGAGCACACCTTGGTTTGCATCGAGAAATTGGACGCGCTCGCCACAACCGACGACCCGAAGTTTCTTGAGTACCGAAAGTTATTCGAGCGGCTGGACGATCCATTCGTGCTTTATCTGGCGCTGTTGTTGCACGATACCGGCCGCGCCGTCGGAGCGCGTCCGCACTCGGAGGCGAGCGCCGTTTTTGCGCAGCGTGCAGCGATGCGATTGCAGCTCAGTTCAACCCAGCGCCGAACCCTTATCCGGCTGGTCGACCATCATGTAACGATGTCGACTCTCGCGCAGCAGCGAAACCTCGACGATCCCGAAACGGCAATGGAATTCGCGAACATCGTTAAAGACCAGCCGACCCTCGATGCGCTGATGCTGCTCACGCTCGCGGACGGCCAGGGCACGAGCGCTGAGGCGTGGTCGGACTGGAAGGAGTCGCTGGTCTGGCAGCTATATCACGTCACGTCCCGCTACCTCGGTGATGAGCGCAATTTCCACGAGCAGGCAAACGTCCATCGCGATGCGCTCGAAACAGCGGTCGGCGAGCAACTGACGCCCGACCATGGCGCAGAAATCGAAGCGCATTTCGATTTCATGCCGGACAATTACTTTCGTGCCTTCGGAATCGCCACGGTGGCATCGCACGTCGAATTGTTTCGCACGTTCTTAACCAAACTTTACAGCTCGGAAGACGCCCCGCTGATACCGGCAATTCGGTGGGAGCCGTTTCCGCGGCAGGGCCACACGATCGTTTCGTTCGCCGGTTGGGATGCACAGCATGTGCTGGCCAAGATCGCCGGCTCACTGGCGGTCGTGCCGGTCAATATTCTCAGCGCCGATATCTATCCACGCGGCGACAATCTCGTGCTGCACGTCTTTCGCGTCTGTGATATCAGCAACCGCGCGGTCACGGATCCGCGCGATCACGAACTTGTCGAGATGACGTTGCGTCACGCGCTGACCGCCGATGGGTTCGATTTCGGGCCGCTGCTTGAACGAGCGCGGCGCAAAATCCCGAAGCGGCTGACCCGTGATATCGAATTCCCCACCCGCATCAGCATCGATAACAAGGCGCACCGAAGTTATACGCTGGTCCAGGTCGAAGTCGCCGATCGAGTCGGTTTGCTCTACGAATTGCTCAGCGCCTTCGAGCGCCAAAGGGTTTTCATCGCGCTCTCACGCATCATCACAGAGAAAGGCGCGGCCATTGACACATTTTACATTGTCGATCAGGCGACGCGCGCGAAGATCACTGATAGCGAGCGCATCGCCGTGCTTCAGAAGACATTGCGCGACGCTGCAACGTCCCCGCGCTAAACCTTCACGTAATGAATGTTTTGATTCTCGCGGCCGGTTACGCAACGCGTCTCTATCCGCTGACGAAAACGAAAGCGAAACCGCTGCTCGAAGTCGCGGATAAACCGATGATCGACTGGGTGCTCGACAACCTCGCGCCGGTGCCGGACATCGAGACGGTCTACGTCGTCACGAACGCGAAATTCGCAGGCGATTTTCAGCAGTGGGCAGATCAGTACAAGCAGCGCAACCCGAAGCTGAACTTCAAGATCATCAACGACGGTTCGACCGATGACTCGAACAAGCTGGGCGCGATCGGAGATATCAATCTCGTCTTAACGCGCGAAAATGCTGCATCGAGCGATCTCATTGTTGTTGCGGGCGATAATTTATTCAGCGAGCCGCTCACGGACTTCGTGGAGGCGTCCAGAGGATCGGTGGCAACGCTCGCGACTTACGACGTGGGTGACCGCGAGGCGATGAAGAAATACGCCAGCATCACAACGAATTCCGAGGGCGTGATCACAAACTTCGAAGAGAAACCGCAGGATCCGAAAAGCACGCTCGCCGGGATCGCGTTGTATTATTATTCGCGCGAAGCGCTGCCGCTCTTCACCACCTATATCGCAGCTGGAAATAATCCGGATCAGCCGGGCCGATTCGTGCAGTGGCTCTATCAGCGCAAGCCAGTGAAGACGTTCCAGATTCGCGGGACATGGTTCGACATCGGCAGCAAAGAGACGCTCGAGGAAGCAACCCGCATCTTTGCAAAGTTTCGTCCGGTGTAGAGGCGGCTGTCCTCAGCCGCGAGGTGCGCCGCGCAATGCCCATCGATGATTTATTTCAATCGACCTTCGTCGAATTCAATCAGATCGAAGTAGGTGCGGATCTCTTTCCGCCCCTCGCCGCCCGCTTCTTTTAGTGCGTGAAGAAAACGAGCTTTCTTCACCGCGTTGTCCGGATAGCGCGAAATCATTTGTTCGTTCCAATGCTCGATCTCGTCCGACGAATGCTTCGCGCCGTTCTCCAGAATCCAGGCGAGAACCTTCTCGTCGTCCTTTAACCGATTCGCGGCTTCTTCGAACGCCGTGCCGTCGATTTCTAGGAACGCGAGCAAATGTTTGTCGAAACCGACAGTCTTGTAGTTGTAACCGTTGAGCAGACCTTTGCGGTGCAGCTTTGCCTTGTCGATCAGCCGCGGAAGATGAACGTATCCGCCGAGTCGCTGATACGGGCTGCGTGGCAGCAGCTTTTGCATGTGGCCGATCAGGCCGCGGGTAGTGGACGTGCGAAGAGCGGCGGTTGTTCTTCGCCCGGCGATGCCGCACCCGGCTCGGCAGTCGGCAGAAGCTCGGCTTGCTTCAGGTCGACATTGCCGATCACGAGTTGACCACTGAACATTCCGCCTTTCTCCACCGATATCGCTTTCGCTGTGACGCTACCGTCCAGCGATGCGTTGCGATGAATAAGCACAACCGTCTCTGCGATAACGTCGCCAGTCATCCGGCCATGAATCTCGATGTTTTTGACGCGAACACGTCGGAAGAATTGCACGTCCGAGCGACGCTCAATCAAGACATGCTGCGCCACGAGGCGACCCGGAATTTTACCGACAAAATCAATCCGCGCACTTTCTGCGCAGGTTAAATTTCCGCGCAGCTTGCCTTCGATCACTGCCGAACGGCAAATCACGTTCGTGCTGCTCAGATCGCCTTTCGACGTGAGATGAAGTTCGCCATGGGTACGAATCGAGCGGCTGAAACTGGTCGCGATTTTGTAATCGCGCAGGTCCTGATGCGCGCCGCATTTGCGGCAGTTCGTTGACGGTGCGCCGCCGACGACCTCCTGCTGCGTCTTACAATCAAAACAGACAATGACCGAGTTCTTTTTTGGTGCCTGCCAGAACCCTTCGAACTTGCCGCGAATTGAAGCACCGATGTCGCCGGCCATCGCCGACATCGGTCGCGCATCGCGAGCTGCGGGTTGTGGTTGCGGACGCGGAGCAGACGGCGCAAAGCTCTTGCCGCATTGCCGGCACATGGTGCTCCGCGCAGCGGCATAGTCCATCTGCTTGAAGCCGCAGTGTGGACATTCCACACTGAGCTTCACAGGCGACGACTTAGCCACGTCCGCTATTCCGGAGTGACTGCCGTTAAGCCCGGGCGCCGCTGAATGCCGACTTCGGAGCGCTCGACTCGTCGTTCCGAACTACCTCGGGACGCGGAGCGCTGGTTTTTGCCGCGCCGCCGCCGGCACTGGTGACCTCTGATTTACCAATGAACGTGGCGCCCTCCTCGATCACAAGACGCGCGGCTTTCAGATCGCCCTGCAAAGTGCAGCGGGACTTCAGCTCGCAACGTTCGGCCACGGTGATGTTGCCCTGCACTTTTCCGTAGACGGTAATCGATTTCGTCTTCACCTCGCCGCGGATGTCGGCATTTTCGCCGATCGTTAACACGCCGTCGGAATTGATTTCACCTTCTACTTTCCCATCGATCAGCAGCTCCTTCTGGAATTTGATCGAGCCTTTAATTTCTACGTCGCTGGAGAGGACGTCTTTGCCAGTGTGTTCAGCCATAGGTTTTCTGTCGGTGGTTGGTGTTGGTTTAAGTGAGGATGGTGGCGTTTGCGACTGACCCGGCATCGGCCGTGGTTCTTCGCGTGAGATCGGCTGATTCGCCGCTTCGTTGCCACCCGCAATTGAAGAGCCGTTTCCGGTCGAGGGCGAAGGCTTTTGCGGTTGCGGGATGAATTTCTTCAGCACGCGGGCAGTATTATCTAGAGGGAGATGCCCGTCAATTCATCTCTCTCGAAAACTACTTTTTACTGGGAATTGTTGACACTAAACAGCGTGCACGTGCCGTTTTGGTAAGCAGGCCGCAGAAATCCCGGCGCGCGTGACGGCGTCCGCCCGAGCGTGAAAGCGAGGCTGCCTGGCGGAACTGCGAAGCCGAGAATCGTTGCCGCGTTTTTTGCGACGCGATCGGCGTCGTAAGCGAGCACCCACTGCACACGACGTTGCTGCAAAATCGCGCGCGCCTGCTCGTCGTCCGTGGCGAGATAAAAACGCGCCGCATCGACGATGCCGTCGATGCTCTCATGTGATGAACCGGCGACCCCGTTGTTGCCGGACCAGTAAGCAATCGCAGGCGACAGCCACCAAGGCGCGATGAACGCGGTTGGTCCACTGGTTATCATTGCCTGAGAAGCCGCGCGCACATCACGCATTTCGGCGCGGTGTTCCGCCCGTGCCGCAAGCAGCGATTCGTTAGGCCAGAGCGCGCGGTCCCACCCGCTCAGGATTGGCGCGAACCCGACGAGCACAAACACAACCGCCACGATTTTGCTCCGCACAATCGCAAACAGCGACGGTAACGCGATCGCAAGCAGAGCTGCGCAGAAGTACCCCCAGCGCGCTTCGAACAACGTCGCAGCGAAAGAGACGCCGAGAAGAAGCAGAATCACGGTCGGCGGATTCGCTCGTCGACGAAAACCGAGAGCGATCAGCAGCGGCGCAACGAGGACGAAGAGTCCGCACCACTCGAGCCAGGTGGCGCTAAACAAGGGCACCGGCGACAATTCGCCGATCGTCGTGAGCCAGTTTTTGACGTGCTGATTCCGCCAGATTTCCGGTAGCACAAATCCACGACGCTCGACCAGCAGCGCGACCGCGACAATTGATCCAAAGACGATCCACCGCTCCCGTCGAAACTTCATTCGAAGGGAGCACAAAGCCGCGATCAGGAACAGTAAGAGTGGTTCGTAGGCCGAGACCCAGATCGCGCCTGCCCACGCCGCGCCGGCCAGAATGCTCCCGGACCGTGACGGTTGGACACGCAGCGACCATTCAGCCGACGCCGCAATAAGAACGAGCACGAGCGCGAGTGATTGATGATCCGGTCGCCCGAGTTCCGTCGCGTGGATAATAATCGGACTCGTGGCGTAGAGAAGCAGCCCGACGAATCGCCAAGCAAAACCCATTCGGCGCATCCACCACCACAAAAACCAGCCGCCCACGAGCGCGATCAGTGGCGACACCAATGCGCCCGCCAGGTCGAGTGGATTCGCGGTCAACGGCCGCAAACATGCGGCGAGTAAAACGATCGCGTAATCAAACGGCGCGGTCGTATGCGGTGTTATGCCGGCAGGAAAGTTTTCGAACTCATGATGCCGGATGATTGTGCCGGGATTCTCGTAGCACAGCCGCGCGCGCGTCATTCGCGCATAACAATCAGCGTCAGTGAAATAGATTCCGCCGTCGATAAACACGTCGCGCCAGTTTGCACAACGGGTCGTGACAACGAGCGCGCTGAGGACCAGCAGCTCGAGCCCGCAAAGCGCGAGCCGGGTCGCGCGTTGCACCTTGCTTAAACTTGCGCCGCGGCTGCGCCTTCCTGGATAATCGCGTCGAGCTTGTTCAGATCGATCGGTTTGACGAGATGATGTTTGAAGCCCGCATCGCGGCTTCTGCGGACATCTTCTTCCATGCCGAAACCCGTCAGGGCGATCCCGTAAACCGGTCGCTTGGCGCGGATCGATTCCATCAGATCAATCCCCGTCCCGTCCGGCAATCCCAGATCACTGATTAGCACATCGAAGTCGCGCTTGTCCGCGAGTTCGATACCGGATTGGACATCGTTCGCGGACTGCACGTCGTAGCCGCGCAGGCGCAACAGGTTCGTGAGCGAGCGGTTCGTATCTTCGTGATCTTCCACAAGCAAAATACGCATCGCCTGCCGGTTCGAGGTCGCGGGCGAGATCGCAGGCGTCCGTTGTGTCGCAACCTTGTCAGTCGTTTCGAACCTAACGGTAAACGTCGCACCTTGATCGCGTCCGGGACTTTCGGCAGTGATGACACCCTTGTGTGCCTCGACCAGCGTTTTACTAATCGCCAGGCCGAGACCGAGTCCGCCTAGTTTTGTCCGACTCGCCTGTTCGAAGGCGTCGAAGATCTTCGGTAACGATTCAGACTCGATTCCCATCCCATTGTCTGAAATCTCCACGCAGAGCTCGTCGTTCTTGTGGTTTGAGGTCACGATCCGGATCTCGCCTTCTTGCGGAGTAAACTTCACGGCGTTGTTGATCAGGTTCCAGAAGATCTGCTGCATGCGTGCGGGATCGGCGCGCAGATGCACTTTCTCGGCGGCAAGGTCGAGCTTGAGCGAGAGATGCTTGCGGTCGATCTCGGCGTGGCAAATCTCCAGCGCGTTCTCCAATAGGGTGTGCGCATCGACGACTTCAAAGTTGAGCTGCACCTTGCCTTTGCTGATGCGCGTGAGGTCGAGCAAGTCGTCGATTAAACGCGCTTCCAGTTCGACGTTTCGCCGGATCATCTGCAGCGATTCGTGGATGTTCTCCGGTAATCCCTCCTCGCTCTCCAGCGCGTGGGCTGACGCGAGCACCGGCGTGAGCGGCGTGCGCAACTCGTGGCTGAGCATGGCCAGGAATTGATCCTTCGCCAGGTTCGAGCGCGCTTTCTCTTCCAGTTCGAGGTTTGTTTGTTGCAACTCGTCCTGCCGCTTCTGCAATTCGCTCGCAAGTGACTGCGACTGGGTGAGCAGATCTTCCGTTCGTGTGTTCGCTTCGATCGTGTTGAGCACAATTCCGATGCTCTCGGTGAGTTGATCGAGAAACGCGTGATGCGCCGGATCAAATTCATTGAGCGACGACAGCTCCATCACCGCTTTTACCTGGCCTTCGAATAGAATCGGCAGGACGACAATGTTCGTCGGCGCTGCCTCGCCCAAACCGGAAACAATCCTGACGTATTCGCTCGGGACGTCGTCAAGAAGGAACCGGCGCTTCTCCAACGCCGCCTGACCGACGAGACTCTCGCCGAGTTTGAAACGGCTGCCGGCGCCATTGCTAGGCCGGCACGCATACGTCGCGAGCAGCTTCAGCTCCGGTTCGTCCACCGACCCATCCATGATGTAGAAGACGCCTTGTTGCGCGGAGACGAGCGGCGCCAGCTCCGAGAGAATCATTTCACCAACGGTCAGCAGGTCGCGTTGTCCCTGCAGCATTCGCGTGAATTTCGCGAGGTTGGTCTTGAGCCAATCCTGCTCTTCGTTGCGCGACGTCGTATCTCTCAGGTTGCCGATCATCTCGTTGATGTTGTCTTTGACGAGCGCAACCTCGCCCTGCGCCTGCACCTGGATGGAACGCGTGAGGTCTCCCTTCGTCACCGCGGTCGCGACGTCGGCGATTGCGCGCAGCTGCGTCGTCAGGTTTGCGGCGAGCTGATTCACGTTGTCGGTCAAATTGCGCCACGTTCCGGCCGCGCCGGGCACGCTCGCCTGGCCGCCGAGTTTTCCTTCCACGCCGACCTCGCGCGCCACCGTCGTCACCTGCTGCGCGAACGTCGCCAGCGTTTCGGTCATGCTGTTGATCGTGTCGGCTAGCGCCGCGATTTCGCCTTTTGCTTCGACGAGCAGCTTCTGTTTCAGGTCGCCGTTCGCAACCGCGGTCACAACGCGTGCAATGCCGCGGACCTGATTCGTCAGGTTGCCGGCCATGAAGTTCACCGAGTCGGTCAGATCTTTCCACGTCCCGGCGACGCCTTTCACGTCCGCCTGGCCACCGAGCCGGCCTTCCGTTCCCACCTCGCGCGCGACGCGTGTCACTTCCGATGCAAACGAGTTCAGCTGGTCCACCATCGTGTTGACGGTGTCTTTCAACTCGAGGATCTCGCCGCGGACGTCGACCGTGATCTTCTTCGAAAGGTCACCGTTCGCCACTGCGGTGGTGACGAGTGCGATGTTTCGCACCTGCGCAGTCAGGTTACCGGCCATGAAATTCACCGAATCGGTCAGATCTTTCCAGGTGCCGGAAACGCCTTCGACGCGCGCCTGACCACCAAGTTTTCCTTCGCTGCCCACTTCGCGCGCGACTCGCGTCACTTCCGATGCAAACGAACGCAGCTGATCGACCATCGTGTTGATCGTGTCCTTGAGCTGCAGAATCTCGCCGCGGACATCGACCGTGATCTTTTTCGAAAGGTCACCGTTCGCGACCGCGGTCGTGACTTCAGCAATGTTGCGCACCTGACCGGTCAGGTTGCCCGCCATCGAATTCACGGAATCGGTCAAATCCTTCCACGTGCCGGCGACGCCTTTCACATCTGCCTGGCCGCCGAGTTTTCCTTCGCTGCCGACCTCGCGCGCAACACGCGTCACTTCATCGGCGAACGAGCTGAGCTGATCGACCATGGTGTTGATCGTGTTCTTCAGCTCGAGGATTTCGCCCTTCACATCGACCGTGATCTTGCGCGAAAGATCGCCATTCGCGACCGCGGTGGTCACGTCGGCAATGTTTCGCACCTGACCCGTCAGGTTGCCGGCCATCGAATTCACCGAGTCAGTTAAATCTTTCCACGTGCCGGCCACGCCGCGCACATCGGCCTGACCGCCGAGCTTTCCTTCCGTGCCGACTTCGCGCGCCACGCGCGTCACTTCGGACGCGAACGAACGCAGCTGATCCACCATCGTGTTGATCGTGTCTTTGAGCTGCAAAATCTCGCCGCGCACATCGACTGTGATCTTCTTCGACAAGTCACCGGTCGCGACCGCCGTCGTGACCTCCGCAATGTTGCGCACCTGCGACGTCAGATTCGACGCCATCGAGTTGACGTTCTCGGTGAGATCTTTCCACGTGCCGCCCTGGCCCTTGACCTGCGCCTGGCCCCCGAGGCGGCCCTCGGTTCCGACCTCTCGCGCCACGCGCGTCACCTCACCGGCGAACCGGTTGAGCTGGTCGACCATCGTGTTGAGAGTCTCTTTGAGCTGCAAAATCTCGCCGCGCACATCGACCGTGATCTTGCGGGACAGGTCACCGCCG
>JBJMWW010000207.1:0-14089 GCA_045809945.1 Chthoniobacterales bacterium | reverse complement strand
TGACGGTATCGCCTTCATTGAAACTGCGGACCAGCTTCGAGAGCTGGCTCGGATTCATCAGGATCTGGTCGTTCAACATTCTGATAATGTCGTTTTGCTGGACTCCTGCCTGCGCGGACGGGCCATTCGGCACGACGTAATCGACGACGAGCCCGAAGCCTTTGGCGAAGCCGAGTTGTTCGCTTACGACGCGCGGAACTTCCGACGTCTCGAGCCCCAGCCAGGTGTAAGGCTGCATCGCTGGCCGGTTGTGATGTGGATTCGGGGGGACCGGTGGAATCGCAGGCGTAGCTGGCGATCCCGGTGCGGCGGGTGGCGCCGGTGGAGCGGGCGCTGCGGCTTGTGGTTGGGCAAAGGCGACGAGCGGGAGCAATGCCGCGCTTGCGATAACTGCGATGGTGTTGGTTTTCATGTTGGTTCGTTGGTTGGTCTGATCTGCCTCTTACTCCCGCTCGCGATCATTCGATTAGGAGCACGATTACGAGCATGAGCAGGAGTTCGAAATTTCATTGCGCGGAAATCGGAACGAGCGTCACTTCTTCCGCCGGATAGCTCACCTGAAGCGACGCGCCGGTCTGCGGATTGTGAAACTTCACCGTCTCGCGTTTCATCGACCGCGTCCGTCGCACCGGCGTGTTGGCGCCGCGCGGAAAATACAGCCCTTCGTCACGCGTGTTGTAGACGACCTGTGTCAAACCCGCCGGAACAAATTGCGGCGCGACACTTGGGACGGTGGTGCGCGGTTGCGGCGAAACAGCGGCAACCGTCGCGCCCGGGTTCGGTGCGCGATCGACGTTGACGCGTGCGAGCAACAGAAATGTTGCGGCGGCTGCCAGGCCGAGACCGAGCGGCAGCCAGTTCCAGGAAATCGACCGACGTTTCGTTACCCCGGCGGCGGCAGTCTGCGTTTGCGGCTGCTCTAGCGCGCGCTCAACCTGCGCCATCAACTCCGGCCGAATCGACTGCGGCCGCAGTTTCTTTAGGTCGCTTTCCAGTTCAGAAAAATCATTCATGGGGAACGAGAGATTTTTTTAGCGACGTCAGCGCATAGCGATAACGCGACGCCGCGGTGTTTTGTGAAATGCCGAGCGCACCGCCGATCTCCGCAAAGGTGAGGTCGTTCCAGATCTTCATCACCAGCACCTCGCGCTGATCGGGCGGTAACCGATCGACGGCAACAGAGAGTGCGCGCTGCTCATCATTCTCGGTCTCAAACTGCGGCGCACTGATTTGCTCGGATTCAGCCGAAGCGGCCAACTCGCGCCGGGCGCGACGGGCGTCACGTCGAATTGCATCCAGCGCGATTGAACGCACCGCAGCGAAAAGCAGCGCGCGATTCTCGATCGAATGCTGTTTGCGCCAGAATTTGACGAACGCGTCCTGCACGATGTCTTCGGCATCGGCGATCGATTGGACGAACTGGCGGGCAAAGAGAACGAGGCCGGGCGCGGCTTCGGAAAAACAAACCTTCCAATCTTCATCAGTGGCGACATTCTCCATGACCTTCCTAAGGGTCTTTCAGATACGAGACGCCGCCAAATGGCGATTTTGTCTAACTTCGCCCCGAATTTTCGCTCTGGAGCCGCACCGCCGGCCGGCTTAACTCGCGTAAATCGGTCCTACGTCACGGGAAATCCATGATGTGGAACCGCGTGCTATTGGAGACGGTAGACTTCGACCAGCGCGTTGCCGACCGCGCCGTTCTTTCCTCGAACAATTGCGGTCGCTTTTCCGGCGGGCCGCGTGATGAGCAGGGCTGACTCGGCGTTGTTTGTAGGCGCCAGCCCGGACGCTTGCAATTCAGCCTGCTGCGTTTCACGCCAATCGTCATTGCTCGCGATAGAGACGCCATTTCCGTCGTACAAGGTGAGGGTCGGATCGAGCAACACGTTCGACACGCCCTGGCTGGCGAGCGACGGACCGATCGCCCGCACAACCAGCTTTACGCTCTGGCTTCCTGCATTGCCGATGATGAAGCCGCCAATCATGACATTATCGCCCGCTTCGACGAAACCGCGGGTGCTGATGTTCACTACGCGCGAATCGCTCTTCGCCGAAAGGTCGTAGACCTCGACGGAGCCGACGCCGGCCGAGTTGTTCTTGCCGCGCACGATCGCGGTGTAGGAACCCGGGTCGAACGTGCGAATCGTTGCCGACTCGGCATCATTCGATGGGGCAATGCCGGTGGCAGCAAGTTCGGTCGGCTGATTATCGCGCCAGTTGTCGTTCAAGGTGAAGAGAGAGTTGCCGTGGTAATAAACATCGAGCGTCGGATCGGCGAGCGCGTCGCTTACACCGGCCGCGGCGAGCGACGGACCGATGGCGCGAATAACTAGTTGTTTGGATTCCAATCCCGTGACGATGAAGCCCGCGATCAAGACGGCGTCGCCAGTGCCGACGCGCATGCGAGTGGAGATGTTGAGGACATTGCCGGCCGGCGGCGCCAGCGGATAACCGAGCGTCGCGAGATACGTGCGGTCGTTATCGCTGACGAGTTGCCGGTAAGGAAACGTCGTGCCGATCAAGTGGGAGTAATCGTGGGCGGCGTTGATCTGAAAATTGGTGCCGCTGCCACTCGGATCGAAATAGGCGTGCGGATCGTCGAGGTTCGCAACCATCGACACGCTGCCGTCCGAATTGACAAACCGGCGGCCGGCGGAATCGAACAGAAACGTGTCGTGCCGCGTCGGCTGCGAGCCGGCTCGGTTCGTGTAATCGATGCCGGAGACGTGACCGAAAAGGTGGAGCGCTTCGTGTCGCGTGAGCCCTTGCAGATTGGCAATGAAGTCGCGTATATCGACGACGCCGTCATTGTTGCGATCGGCGTAATGGAGGCCGGCGAAATTGAAACTGTATTCGATGCCGCCATCGGCTGCGGAGCCGTTAAGGTCGCTCCCGGTGCGGATCTTGACGTAGATGTTTCCATCGCGAAAACCGCCGGATGCGAGCTGCGTCGTCGCGTAAAAGGAACCGGCCGCGTAGGCCGTCGTCATCGATGACGTGATCGTGAGCTGAATCGTCGCGGTGTTGCTGAAATTGCGGCCGATTTCGTTCAACACATTAAGCAATGTGGTTCGCGCCTCGCGCCCATAAGTCGGGTCGTCCCAGTTGTGGCCGGTGTGACTGATCTCGTCGGGAAAGGTCAGGTTGAACGTCACCGCGGCTTCCCCGGTTGAAGCGAGCAGCGTTAGCGAGATGAAAGCTGCGGACAGCCGACGCATGCGCTGGCAAGTTTCCCACTCGCAGCTTCGCCGCGTCAACACTTGTGCGGGTAGATTCCGTTGAAACGCGCGCTCGACCTTGAATTGGCTGGCGTTGCCGGCGGACGGGAAGTTTAATGCGCTGAGCGTGTCGCCATCAGCGCCGGCCCGAGCACCGTCGGGGCGCCACTGGATCGGATGTTTCCATGAAAGGACACCGCGCAATCGCCGTCGTTGCAATTGGCGCTTCGATCTTGGTCATGACGGCAACCGTCGCGAAGGGACAGACGCGGGAAGAAGCGGTGACGATGGCGCGTGAAGGGAACACCGAGGGAGCCATCGCGGCGTTGCACAAGCTGCGCTCGGAAAATCCGGATGACGCACTGGTCGCATTCGACGTCGCGGTGATTCTCACGTGGGGCAATCGTCCGCGCGAAGCGACCGCCGCGTTCGAGCAGGCGGGCGCGGCTGAGCCGCCGGAGTATGTGCTCGGACCGATCGTTCGGGCATATCGCGATCAAAAGCGTTTCGCGGAAGCGGAGCGCTGGGCGCGCGAAGCTGCTGAGCGCTATCCCTCCGATCCGACTTGGCGAAAATTGCTCGGACTGGTCCTGGCGGATCAGGGCCGCACGAAGGAGGCGATGGAGGTGCTTACGCCGTTGACAGAGGCGAATCCAGATGACGCGGAGGCCTGGCTTGCGCTCGGTTACGCCTCGTCACACGGAAAGGATCGTTTCGCGACGCTGCGCAATTACGGCGAGGCGTTGCGACTTCAGCCAGACAACCGCGAGGCAGCAAACGCAATGGCCGGTGTGATGAGAGATCTGGGCGCGCCATTCGGAGCGGCCACGCTTTTGCCCGACGTCCCATTGTCTTTACGGGCAAACGAAGCGGGATTGCTCGTACGCTGGGGCGAGTACGTCACGCCGCGAGATCCTCGCCGGCGTTTCGAAGGAACCGATGCGGCGCTGACCAGCCTGGACAGGTTGCTCCGCGAAGCGCGCTCGTCGCGAAAACCGGACCACGGATTGATCCTGCGATTGCGTCGCGATCAGGTGAAAGCGTTGCGCAATCGCGAGCGTTGGGCGGACGCGGTCGACGCGGCAGAGAAGTTGCGCGGCGATGGCGACGAGTTGCCGATGTACGTGATCGAAGCGGAGGCGGACGCGCTGCTCGCCCTGCGCCGGCCCAAGGACGCGCGCAAAAACTACGAGATTATCATTCTCGCCGAGCCCGAAAATCGGAACCCGCACATCGGACGTTTTTACTGCCTGGTGGAGGAGGAGAATTTTCGGGAAGCCTTCCGCGAGATTGATGTTCTCGCAGCGAGCGAGGAGTCGGGCTCAAAATTACCAAATCAGCATTCGAAGACAGCGAACTACGACTGGCTCGAAGGCAAGTTGCTCGCGGCGCAGGCGCGTTCGTTTGCAGACATGCCGGCCGCGGCGTGGCAGCGACTTCTCCCGCTCGCCGATGGCGCTCCGGCGAATGCGGGTTTACGCACGGTCGAGGGAAATTTCGCCGCCACGCGCGATTGGCCGCGGCTCAGCGACGAGGAAATTCACATCGCGGCAAGCCTCGCGCCCGAGGATAAGGGCGTTCAGCTTGCGCTGGCCGAAACCGCGATGCGGCGCCTCCGCTGGAATGAAGCGCGCGAGCGCATTGACGAGCTGAAGTCAATCTATCCGGACGATGTTCATGTGTTCCGCGACCAGCAGGACTTGTGGGCCCACGACGACTTCGAACTGCGCGCCGAATTTCGTTACCACCACGAAGAGGGCGATTCGAACGGCACGGTCAGCGGCGCCGCGCCAGGTTCCGGCACGGAAGCCGTCACGCGGCTCTACTCGCCACCGATCGGAAATATCTGGCGTTTCATCGGCGCAGCCGAGCGCTACGACGCACACGTCACCGAGGGTTGGGCGCTGCGGTATCGCGTCGGCGCAGGAGTGGAACTCGCGCTGCCCGATCTCTCGGTCGAGCTCATGGGCTGGCAAAACAATGGCGACATTTCACAGCCGGGTGCGGATGCGGTCCTCGCATGGCAACCCACCGATCACTGGACCTTCGGGCTCGATGGTTCGTATTTCGCGATAGACACACCGCTGCGCGCGGTGCTCCATGACATCACCGCCAACTCGGCCGGCGGCAGCGTGCGCTACATATGGAACGAATCGCGTTCGCTCCGTTTTAACGCCCACTGGTACGACTTCTCCGACGGCAACAACCGCACTTCCGCCGGTCTCAATTTCAACCAAAAGATCGTCGACGTGCCGCATCTCGACGTGACGCTGCGCCCTGAACTTTATGCCTCGGAGAATTCGAGCAACGCCGGTCCGTACTTCAGCCCGCTCCGCGACTTCTCCGCCTCGCTCACAATCGATGCCGAGCACGTCCTGTGGCGGCGTTACGAGCGGAGCTTCGGTCACCGGCTCGCGGTTACTGGCGGCAGTTACTGGCAGGAAAATTTCGGGAGCGGCTGGACCGGCAACATCCTCTACGAGCAGGTCTGGCAACGCCAACCGTGGTGCGAATTGCGCTGGGGCGTGCAATTCCGCCGCGCGATCTACGACGGCGACAGCACACCGTCGATCGACACCTTCATCAGGCTCAACTGGCGATTCTGATCATGCGATCACCGCGACTTTTCGCTTTCTTACTTCTCGTCGCGTGCGCTTCCGTCGCGCGCGCCGGCCAGCATTTCCCCATCGTCGCTTTTCACGATGTCGTCGATTTTCGCGGCGACCTCGATGACGATGCGATCACCGTCGATAACCTGATCGGGTTCTTCGAATACCTGCGCGCGAATCGCTGGCACGCAATCTCGCTCGACGATGTCGATGCGGCACGCCGCGGGAAGAAGGCGCTGCCTGAGCACGCAATCCTGATCACGTTCGATGACGGATATCGAAGCGCTTACACGCGTGTCTTCCCTTTGCTGCTCTCGTATCGGATTCCCGCGGTATTCGCGCTCGTCGGCAACTGGCTCGATGCGCCAATGGACGGGACCGTGCGCTACGGCGATCGCGAAGTGCCGCGCAGACGCTTTCTCAGTCCGGAGGAGATTTGTGAGATGGCGCAGAGCGACCTGGTCGAATTTGCATCGCACAGCTACGACCTGCATGAATCTACGCTCGGCAATCCGCAGGGAAATCAATTCCCCGCCGCTTACGCACGGCGCTACACACCGGGGCGCGGATATGAAAATCACGCCGCGTTTCGCGGCCGAATCACCCACGACCTGAATCATTCCCGGGAGCAGATGACGCAACTCGTCGGCCGCGCGCCGCGAACGATCGTATGGCCGTTCGGACGCTACAACGGCGTGGACATTGAGATCGCGAAGGAACTCGGCTTTCAGTTCGCGCTGACGCTTGATCCCGAGCCGGCCGATGTCACGAAACCAATGGCGCTCGCGCGATATCATCCAACCGGCGATCCGAAGCTGGCTGATTTGGTTCGCAATCTTCAGTTCGACGATCCGTTGCCGATCGCAACAAGACTCGTCGGGCTTGACCCCGCGGCGATCTGGACGGGCGACGATGCGGGTACGGACGAGCGCCTCGGGCACGTCCTCGAGCGTCTGCGAATGCTCGGTGCCACCGGCGTCGTGATAGACGCGGCAATCGCCAGTTCCGATGGCAGGATCACCGCGACGTGGTTTCCGAACAGCCAATTGCCGGTGCGCTCGGATCTGCTTTCGCGCATCGCGTGGCAGTGCCAGACCCGCACCGGAGCGAAAGTCCACGTGCGATTGCCGAGCAGCGCTGCGTTGCGCACGCTGGGCGATCGTCGAAGAGTGCGCGAGCTGTTTCGCGACCTCGGAATCTACGTTCCGGCGAGCGCGATGTTCATCGACGACGCGCCCGGACTAGCTCGCGCCGGCGGCGAGCGGGCCAGCACCAACACGCCTTGGGAAATTCGCGACGCGCGGCGCGCGTTCGATCCCAAATCACTTCCATCAACGGACGCGCTCGCTCTCGATGCGTTTCGCGCGGTCGCCTACTGGCGCCCCAATATGCAGCTCGCCGTAGTCATCGAGCCCGATGGTACACCGCTACCATCATCCATTGCCGATCTCACATTTCAGCCGATCGCGCCGGATGCACGCGCCGTCGCTCTGGCGGCGAAACGAATGCAAACCGACAACTGGCTTGCAGTCCCGGCGTCCCGTCGCGTCGGACTCTGGTTTACCGGCGAGCTTCCGCCGAGCGCGCACGCTCTCATCTCAGCGACCCGCCGTTTTCAAACACTCGGCGGAACCGCGATTGGCTGGGCTTCGGATGATCCATTGCCCGATCTTCCAAACGCCAAGATCGTTGCGCCCACCGTCTCGTCTTCAACTTTCCCGGAGAAATTCTGAGAACCGCATGACGCTGCAGGATCTCAGCAGCTACATCGGCGCCTTCTGCTTCGGTTATCCCTTCGTCATGGCGTGGTACTGGATGCTCGGTGGCGTGCTTTACCACTTCATTCGCGAACGCCACGAGCCGCTTTTTGAAAACCCACCGAAGCTCGAAGCCTATCCGCCCGTCACGATTCTTTTGCCCTGCCACAATGAGGAACCGCACGCTGAGGAAACGATCACCCACCTCGCCGCGCTTGATTATCCCGACTACGAAATCATCGCGATCAATGACGGCTCAAAAGATCGCACCGGCGAAATCCTCGATGAGCTAGCCACACGCATTCCGCGGCTGCGAGTCGTGCATCTCGCGCAGAACCAGGGCAAATCGACCGCCATGAATGTCGGCGCTCTCGCCGCGCGGAGCGAGATTCTTCTCGGCACGGATGGCGATGCGTTGCTCGATCGCCAGTCAATCACGTGGTTCGTGCGCCGGCTCCAGAGCGATCCGCAGCTCGGTGGCGTCACCGGCAATCCGCGCATCCGCAATCGCGCCAGCCTCTTCGGCCGCATGCAGGTCGGGGAATTTTCCTCGATCATCGGGCTGATCAAACGTGCGCAAAGCGTTTACGGCTGTTTGTTCACCGTCTCGGGAGTGATGTGCGCGTTTCGGAAGCGCGCCCTGCAGGACGCGGGCTGGTGGGACCCACTCACCATCACCGACGACGTCGACGTGAGCTGGCGCGTGCAACTCGCCGGCTGGCGTCTCGCCTTTGAGCCGAAGGCAACCTGCTGGATCCTGATGCCGGAAACGCTCAAGGGTCTCTGGCGCCAACGCCTCCGCTGGTCGGCCGGCGGCACGGCTACCGTTATCTCGTCGATTGGCATTCTGCTTTCGCGCCGCCGATGGGCGATGTCCGTCATCTGGCTGAACTACGTCATCAGTATCCTTTGGGCGTACGTCGCGGTGGGCGGACTCACTCTGTGGCTGGTGAACGCGGTGATCGTGACGCTCAATCCCGCGCTTCCGATCATGAGCCCAATGCCGGCCGCGTGGGGCACCATCCTCTCCGTCACCTACCTCACACAAGCGGTTGTCAGTGTCGCGGTCGATTCGCGTTTCGAGCCCAGACTCGCGCGTATTCTCTTTTGGATCGTTTGGTTTCCGCTCGCGTTTTGGGTTCTCCAGGCATTCACCGCCGTGGTCGGCCTGCCCAAGGCGATCTTCCGACGACGCGGCCGGCGCGGCGTCTGGATCAGCCCCGACCGAGGATTCAAATGAACCCGGAGCGTTCCTGGCCACCTATCATTGGGTTCGCTCGCGCGCCACTATGGGTCCGCATTCGCGATATCCTGTTGACCGCCGCCGCCTGGGCTCGCCTGCTCTACCTCATGCGCTACGGCTTGATCCTCATCATCGATTACTTCAGCGCCCCCATCTTCAAACTGACCCGCTCACATTCGCCTGACTGGTTGGAAGCTTGGAATCGCATGTCCACTTTCGTGATTCTGTCCGTCCTAGGGATGCTCTGGCTTTTGTTGTGGAGTCTGATTCATCGCCGCCGGCTGAAATTCGTCGCGCGTCTGACGCCTCCGGCACGGCTGCCGGTCGAACAGCACGCGCTCGCTTTTGACCTTGATCCAGCTGTGGTTTCACGAGCCCACGAGGCGAAGATCGCGGTCGTGCAATTCGACGCCACTCACCGCATCGCCAGCCTGTCGCCGCGGGCGCCAAACCGAATCGCTCCGTAACCGAGCTCATACGCCCTCAACACCGCGTGACGAGCGGAGCAATGCGAGCAAATGACGAAAGCTGCGCTGTTTCTCTCGACAGACGTTGAAACGCGCGCCCGCTGAATTACTGTCATGCGCAAAGTGCCCCGAACGTCGAAACCGAGTGCGTGGAATGAAGTTTACGCGCTGCTTCTCCTCTTTTTCGGCACGCTCCTCTTCCTCGCGCTGATCTCGTATTCGCCGCGCGACGTGCCGTCATGGGTCTGGTTCAGCCAGGTCGCGCGACCGAATTCACCCGCGCAGAATTTCATCGGTCCGCTGGGCGCGATCGTCGCGGGCATCTGCTATTTCATCATAGGCGCCGCATCCTACCTGCTCGCTGTGGTGCTCTTTGGATTCGGCGGCGCGAAGTTGTTTAACAGTTCGCTTCGTGTCACACCGCGGACGCTTTGGATCGCGCTCTTCATCGCATCGGGCGCGTGCCTGCTCCAGCTCCAGCACCGGTTTCTCAGCGACTGGCATTCGGTCTTCAACATTCAGGGACCGGGCGGCTCGGTCGGCTACTATTTCGGACGGCAGCTTCTGCAGAAATTGTTAGGCCGCGTCGGCTCGCTTTTACTACTCACTGCGATCTACGTCAGCAGCTTGATTCTGATGACAGGTCTGCGACCGATCCACATCGTGCGGCAGAGCGTCGCCGGAATCCGTGCGGCGTTCGCCGCGCTCACCGCGTCGCAGTTGAAACGCCAGCTGCGCAAAGCCGACATCAAAGGCCAGCTCGAGATCAGCCAGCGCGCCCTGGCTAAGCAGCAGCGACACATCGAGAAACAGTTGAAAAAGAAAGGCGCGCCTGTTGCCGAGCAGATTCCCGCCGTCATGCAGCCGGAAGAGCTGCTCAATCGGCCGAAGCCGAAAGTGGTCGACACGACGGCCTTGCCGGACGAGCCGCCGAAAAAGAAGCCGTCGCTCGCCGAATTGCGCGGCCGCGAAAAGAAAGAGGCGACGCCTGCTGGCCTAACGAATCAAAGCTGGGACGCGGAGAACTACGTGTTGCCCTCGGTTGATCTGCTCGATGAACACGACATCGAAGGCCGCGGCGGCACTGATCCGGCCGAGCTGGAAAGCATTCAACTCACGTTGATCGATACGCTGGCGCAGTTCGGCATTCCGGTCGCGCCGGGCGACATTACCAAAGGCCCGACGATCACGCGCTACGAGGTGTTCCCGGCAAAAGGCGTGCGGGTGGATAAGATCGTTTCCCTCGAGCGCGATCTAGCCCGCGCCACCCGCGCCGAGCGGATCAACATTCTCGCGCCGATCCCCGGCAAGGACACAGTCGGCATCGAGATCGCGAACAGCCGAAAGGTGAAGGTCACGCTGCGCGAACTGATGCAGTCGGCTGATTGGGAGGAAGCAAAAGCGCGCGGCCGCATTCCGATCGCGCTCGGCAAAGACGTTTACGGCAAAACGATCATCGCCGATCTCGCGCAGATGCCGCACCTGCTCGTCGCCGGCACCACTGGCAGTGGAAAGAGCGTCTGCATCAACTCCCTGGTCGCGAGCATGCTCTTCCGGTTCAAGCCGGACGATCTGCGCTTTATCATGATCGATCCGAAAGTGGTCGAGATGCAGATCTACAATTCGTTGCCGCATTTGCTTTTTCCGGTCGTGACCGATCCGAAGAAAGTGCTCCTCGCGTTGCGCGGCGTAATCGATGAGATGGAAAAGCGCTACCGGATTTTTGCGCACGCCGGCGTCCGCAACATCGCGAGTTTCAACGCGCGTCCGCCGAAACGAACGCAAAAGGAGCTCGAGGCTGATGGGGAATCGACGACTTCGCTCGAAGACCAGCCGATCAAAGTTCCGCGCGACGACGATCTCATAATCCCCGATCGCCTGCCCTACATTGTCGTAATCATCGATGAGCTGGCCGATTTGATGCAGACCGCACCGGCCGATGTGGAAAGCGCGATCGCGCGGATCACGCAAATGGCGCGCGCCGCGGGCATTCACCTCGTTGTCGCTACGCAGACGCCGCGGGCTGATGTCATCACCGGCGTGATCAAGGCGAACATCCCCAGCCGCATCGCGTTCCAGGTGGCGAGCAAGATCGATAGCCGCGTGATCCTCGACGAGAACGGCGCTGATCGCTTGCTCGGCCAGGGCGACATGCTCTATCTGCCGCCGAGCACATCGCGGCTAATTCGCGCCCAGGGCGTTCTCGTGACCGACGATGAAATTCAGCGGCTGGTCGAGTTTGTTTCGGCGCAAGCAAAACCGTCGTTCGATACCGCGATGCACGAGAAACTGGAGTCGAGCGCGTCGCTGCAGGAGGACGTAACTGAAGAAGACGAAGAGCTGGTCGAGAAATGCCTTGAGATCATACGCCAGGAAAAACGTGCTTCGACGTCCTTGCTCCAGCGCAGGTTGCGACTCGGCTACACGCGCGCGGCGCGCATCGTTGATATTCTCGAGCAGCGCGGCATATTGGGGCCCGGCGAAGGCGCGAAGCCGCGCGAGATTCTCGTCGACCTCGACGCGACAGTATAGCGCCGCCGGATCCGCATGATCGAAGGTCTTGGCCCCAAACTTCAACAGGCTCGTCTCGCGCGCGGTCTCACACTCGATGAGGCCGGCCGGCTGACGAAAATCCGTCCGAGCAAGCTGGCCGAGATTGAAGCGGAAGATTTCTCTGATTTCCCGAGCCTCGCCTATGCGCGCGGTTTCGTGCAGATCTACGGAAAGTTTCTCAACGTCGATGTGAGCGGCGATCTCGATGCCTTCGAGACGCCGGACCAGATGACGGTCGACGGCTATTCCTACTTGCAGGAAAGCACCGAGCCGCAACCGCCGCGTCGCGTACGGCAGGCCGTCACGGTTCGGCGCGACCCGAGCGACCGCGGATCGTTGCTGCCGCTGGTCATTGGCATCGTGGTGCTGGTCGTAGGATTCATGGTGTTGAAGTTTTTTCTCAACGTCCAACGGATCAAATCGCACGTTGAACAGCCGATGAACGCGGCGACACCGGCAGCCGCATCGCCGGCCGGCCAACTCGTCGCGCCGCGTGCATTGCCGGCAGACAACACACCGGTGCCAGTCGCGAAAGCGACGCCCCCTTCGCCGGCGCTGCCAACTACCACTCCGGCCGTCGCTGTTGCCAGCGCCGCACCAGCTGTGAAGGCCTCGGAGCCCGAAGTACGGCGCGCTGAACCGGTGCGCGCCGAGGAGCTCGCCGATACAACGAGCGCGACGCCCGGCGCGGTTAACAAGATCGAAATCAGGCCGCTGAAAAAAACGTATTTGAAGGTCGTAGTCGACGGGAAATCGGACGCGCCGGCGATCGAGCGGTGGGTCTCCGCGTCCGACAAATCATTGCGCGTCAGTGGTCAGCGAGTCGTGATCCACGCGCTCGATCCGAGCGCAGTCGAGATTCGCAAGAATGGCAAGAAGCTGCCGGACGACGATCCGGACGTAACGGTCGAGTGAACACCGCGAGTACGCCTGTAGGGGAAGCTGCTAGCGTCCCAAAACCAGCACGGGAGGCTGACAGCCTCGCCTACAGCAAACCGACGAAAGTCGGAATGATCAGTCTCGGGTGCGCGAAGAATCTCGTCGATGCCGAGATCATGCTCGGCAGTGTCCGGAAGCGCGGTATGGCAATTACCGCCGACGCCAACGAGGCCGATGTTCTCGTCGTCAACACCTGCGCGTTTATTGACTCCGCGAAGGAAGAATCGATCGACGCAATTCTCGATGCGCATCAGCAACGCGGCCTCGCCAAGCGGCCAGGACAAAAGCTGATCGTGAGCGGATGCATGTCGCAGCGGTTCGCCGGCGAGTTGCGCGACGAAATGCCGGAAGTCGACGCATTTATTGGACTCGATCAGGTGGCAAATCTCGGAGCGATTGTGGAGGAGGTGCTCGCCGAACCCGCTGCGACTGCCCGCCGCGGCTACAACTTCGTCACACCGCGATCGACTTACATTCCAGATTACGACACGCCGCGGTTTCGTCTCACGCCGTCACACAGTGCGTATGTCAAAATCGCAGAAGGCTGCAATCACCCGTGCAGTTTCTGTGTCATTCCGCAGATGCGCGGCCGACATCGGAGTCGACAACCTGATTCGGTGCTCGCCGAAATTCGCGCCCTCGTCACCGAAGGGGTGAAGGAAATCAATCTGATCAGCCAGGATACAACGTTTTACGGCATGGATTTGTGGACCGAAAAGGCGGGGCCGCGGCAGCCGGTCGATTCATCGCGTGGCCCGACTTTGTCCAAGCTATTGCGCGAGATTCAGAAGATCGAGGGCGAGTTCTGGGTGCGATTGCTCTATACGCACCCGGCGCATTGGAGTGATGAGTTGATCGCGACGATTGCGGAATGCGAGAAGGTCGCACGCTACATCGACATGCCGTTGCAACATATCGATGAAGCGATGCTCGGCCGCATGCGCCGCGAGACGAGCCGCGCGCACATCGAAGACTTATTAGGTCGGATTCGCGCTGGCATTCCGGGCGTTGCGATTCGTACCACATTCATCGTTGGCTTTCCCGGCGAGACCGATGTCGAATTCGAATCGCTGCTCGACTTCATTGAACGCGCGCGGTTCGAGCGGCTCGGCGTCTTCAAATATTCGCAGGAGCAAGGCTCCCGTGCGGCGAAGATGCCGGGACAAATTTCCGCGCGTGTAAAAAACGAACGACACCGCCGTGCAATGCTGACACAGCAGAAAATCGCCGCTGAGATTGCGGCGCAGAACGTCGGACGCGAACTGCGATTGCTCGTCGATCAACCGCTGATCGCGCGAAC
>JBJMWW010000206.1:0-23650 GCA_045809945.1 Chthoniobacterales bacterium | reverse complement strand
GCGCGCTGCCGACTAAGTCCGGCTAATCGGTTCTGCTGCCGAAGGTGCAGGGCTCGACAACCGCAGGATTGGGCTGCATCGTCGCGTTGTTGTCGACATCGACGATCTGAGCGGGCGTGCCCGCCCGTCTACATTACTCCGGCGGTCGTGGCGCGTTTCCCGGATGTTTTGCGCTTCGATGGGTCCAGACGAAGTAGACGTTGCGCAGGTAGATCGGGAGCGGGAAGAGCGCGCTGAGCACGCCGACCGAATCGCGGCGGTAAAGCGCGAAGTAGGCGAGCAACAGCAGCGAACCAAGCGCGCTGCATTCCCAAAACCCTACCGGGATAACGCTCTTCTTTGCGCGCTCAGAGGCGATCCATTGAATGAAGAAACGGGCGCCGAAAATTACGTTGCCTGCCCAGCCGACGAATTTCCATGGTGTGACGACGATGCCGAAGAACGCGCTTTCGGCGAGAGAATGGAGCCAGTTCATACGCGGCAAAGTTTGGGCAGAACAGCGCGAGCGAAACAGCTTTAATTGGAGCGGCCGCAGTTTGCGCTAAGCTCTCGCCGCTTATGCGCTCGATCTGGGACCTCGCTAATCCGCAACTGCGCGATCTAGCCGTCTACCAGCCGGGCAAACCAATTGAAGAGACGGCGCGTGAGCTGGGCTGCCGCCCAGAGGAGATCATCAAGCTCGCGTCGAACGAGAATCCCCTCGGTCCATCGCCGAAAGCGATCGCGGCGATGCGAGAAGTACTGGACTGCGCGCACGTCTATCCCGACGGCGGCGCGTTTTACCTGCGGGAAGCGGTTGCCGCGAAAATCGGCTGTGCGCGTGACGAAATTATTGTCGGCAACGGGTCAAATGAGATCATCGAGTTGCTCGGACACGCCTTTCTGTCCGCCGACGATGAAGTGGTGACCTCGCAACACGCGTTCGTCGCCTACAAAATTATCGCAAAGCTTTTCGGAGCGCGCACCGTCGAAGCGCCGGCCATTGCCTCTGGGCACGATCCCGAAGCGATCCTTGCAGCGATCACCCCGCAGACTCAGATCGTGTTCATCGCGAATCCGAACAATCCGACCGGCACGATGCTCGGACAGCAAGAGATCGACGCATTCATGGCGCGTCTGCCGGAGCACGTGGTGATTTGTTTCGATGAAGCATATTACGAGTACGTGGACGATCCGCCGGACACGCTGAAATTTGTGCGCGAAGGGCGCAATGTCGTGGTGCTGCGAACCTTTTCAAAAATCCATGGCCTGGCCGGTCTGCGCGTTGGCTACGGCATTGCCCGCGCGGAAGTGATCGCCGCGCTGCAAAAAACGCGCGAGCCGTTTAACGTCAACAGCATCGCTCAGGCGGGAGCGTGCGCCGCACTCGATGACATTGAACATCAGCGAGAGACGAAGCGGATCACCGATGACGGCCGCATGTATCTGCAGGAACAGTTCGCCGCCATGCAGCTGCCGTTCGTCCCGAGCAAAGGAAACTTTGTGCTCGTAAATGTCGGCGACGGCGGGCGGATCTTTCACGCCATGCTGCAGCGGCGCGTCATCGTTCGCGCGATGAAAGGCTACGATCTCGCCGAGTTTATCCGCATTTCGATAGGCACAATGGAGGAGAACGAACGGTGCATCGCCACGCTGAAAGAAGTGCTGGCGAAATAGTCCAGCGAGACACGATCGTTGCCATTTCGACACCGATCGGCGAAGGCGCGATCGCGCTGGTGCGGATGTCGGGCAAAGCCGCTGTTGCAATCGCAGATGAAGTCTTTCGCGGTGCGGAGAAGCCGTCGCAGTTTCAGTCGCACGTTCAGCACTTTGGTGAAATTGTTTCTGACGGAACACTCATCGATGAAGTGATGCTGTCGGTGCACCGTATGCCTGCCAGTTACACCGGCGAAGATCTGGTCGAAATCAGTTGTCACGGCGGAATGCTCGTTACTTCGCGCGTACTCGGTGCCTGTCTGCGCGCCGGTGCTCGCGCAGCACGACCGGGGGAGTTCACGGAGCGCGCATACCTCAACGGCAAGATTGACCTGACACAGGCCGAGGCAGTGATTGATCTAATCCGCGCGAATACGGATCTCGCATTACGGGCCGCGACTGAACAAATTCAAGGCAGGCTAGGGGACCGGTTCCGCGATATCCGCGACGATTTGATCAGTGCCCGCGCGCAGGTCGATGCCGCGATCGATTTTCCGGAGGAAGGAATCGAACCTGAGAGCGGTGGGAAGTTGCTCGTGCGGATTGAAAAGGTCGGAGAATTGATTGGAAATCTCCTCGCGACTACCCGGCGCGGGCGAATCATTCGCGAAGGCGTCCGGGTCGTTATTTTTGGTCCGACGAACGCCGGCAAGTCGAGTTTGCTTAACCGGCTTCTCGGTTACGAACGCGCAATCGTGAGCGAGCTTCACGGCACAACGCGCGACACGATCGAGGAACTCGTGAATTTAGGTGGCGTCGCGGTTCGCTTCCGCGACACCGCGGGAATTCGCGAGACAGCAGATCGCCTCGAACGAGAAGGGGTGACGCGGGCGCAAGAGGCGTTGGAATCAGCCGACGTGCGTCTCCTCGTCGTCGATGCGAGTGCGCGTCGGCCTGAGGACTTCGCGATTGGGGACAACGTCGTTGTCGTTCTCAACAAGAGCGACCTGCCGGAGCACGAGAACTGGAAGGCGACGAAGGGTCTCCGGATTTCCTGCACCACCGGCGCCGGCTTTCAGGAACTCGAACAGGCAATTCTTTCCCAGATCGGAATGGCCAAACTGCAGCCGGAAAGCGCACTGGCGGTGAATGTGCGCCACGCGGATTGCCTGCGTCGTGCGGCCGTGGCACTCGATCGAGCGACGACAAATCTGCGCGGAGAGGCGACCGACGAAATGACAGCGTTGGATCTACGCGAAGCGCAGAATGCGATCGAAGAAGCGATCGGCGGAGGCGATGACGAAGCAGTGCGCGACGCGATTTTCGCGCAGTTCTGCATCGGCAAATGAGCGTCGCCGCCGCGGCCTATGAGCGACTGATCAGGCCGGGTCTCTTCGCGCTCGATGCGGAGCGGGCCCACGAACTGACGATTCGAGCTTTGTCCACGGCCTCGCGCTCCAACGTCGGGCTTATTCCTTTGCGTGGTTTCGCGCCACCTGATCGACGGGTTGAGCTCTTCGGGCTGACGTTTCGTAATCGCGTCGGCCTTGCCGCGGGCATGGACAAAAACGGCGTCGCCTTGCCGGCATGGGAAGCGATGGGGTTTGCTTTTGTTGAAATCGGAACCGTGACCGCGCACGCGCAGCCGGGAAATGCGCGACCGCGCATTTTTCGTTACCCGGACCAACAGGCGATCATCAATCGCCTCGGTTTCAACAATGATGGTGCTGTCGCGATCGCGGCGCGCCTACGAAGCTTGCGCCACAGCGGCCGTTGGCCGCGAATTCCAGTCGGCATCAACATCGGGAAATCGAAGGTTACGCCGCTGGACTGCGCGGCCGACGATTACCGCTTGTCATTCCGAGCGTTGCAGGAATTTGCCGACTATGTGGTGCTCAATGTGAGTTCACCAAATACGCCTGGATTGCGCGATCTCCAGCAGGCGGATCATCTCGTCGCGCTGCTCGACATTCTCCAGAACGAAAACAGGGGCGCGAAGCCCTTGTTCGTTAAAATCGCACCCGACCTCACGACTGAACAGCTCGAGCAAATCATCGCCACATGCGAGGGAGCGCGTGTCGCCGGATTAATCGCGACGAACACCACCCTCGACCACACGTCAATTGCACGAAGCGAAACTGGCGGGTTGAGCGGCGCACCGCTGCTGCAGAGATCAAACGACGTGCTCCGCCTGATTCGCGCCAGAAGCGCGCTGCCGGTGATCGGTGTCGGCGGGATCGTTGATGCGGCGAGCGCGCGATCCAAGATCGAAGCCGGTGCACAGCTCATTCAAATCTACACGGGTCTGATTTTTCGCGGCCCTGCGCTGATCCGCGAAGTCGCCTAACGACCCGCGAATTTCGCTTCGATCGCCTGTCTGACGAGCCCTTCGCACGCGGGGTGCCGCAGTCGATCAGTGACTTCGTTCAGGAACCCTTGGACAAGCAGTTGCTGCGCAATCGGTTTCGGGATGCCACGCGCGAGCAGGTAAAAAAGTTCGTCTTCGTGAATCTGACCGCTGGTCGCGCCGTGGCTGCACTTCACGTTGTCGGCGAGAATTTCCAGCCCCGGCATTGAATTAGCCTCGGCATCGTCGCTAAGCAGAAGATTGCGCACCGTTTGATACGCATCGGTAAAGTGGGCGTGCGGTTCGACCCGGATCAGGCCGCCAAACGTAGTGCGCGCGCTGTCGTTGAGCGCGTTCTTGTAAAGCAGATCGCTGGTCGTGTGTGGACATTCGTGGTCCTGCAACGTGCGCGCGTCGAATTCCTGTCGACCCGTTGCAACACCGATCGCGAGCATGTCGCTGCGCGAACCTTCTCCGACGAGACGGCTGCGGCTTTCGAACCGCGCGTAGGCTGCGCCGAGGTTGATGTTCAGGCTCAGCGCCGACGCATCGCGTTCGACGCGCGTCGCATTTACCTGCACCGCGACGACACGTTCGCTCCACTCCTGAACGCAAACGTAACGGACATTCGCGCCGCGACCGACGATCAAATCGTTCACGCCACATGCGAATCCCAGTGCATTCGCGGCCGACCGGAAATGCTCGACAACGGTGACTTTCGACAATTCGCCAGCAACGAGCAGCAGATGCGGAAAGACCGCGGCATCTGGCGTGGCCAGCCAATGAAAGATTTCGACAGGAAGTTCAATTTCCACACCGTGCGGCACGTAAAGAAATGCGCCTGAGGAAACAAACGCGCGGTGCAGCGCTGCGAATTTTGCCGACCCAAGCGTGGCTCGCTCGGCCATGAAGTGCTCACGAACGAGATCTTCGTGTTCGATAATCGCACGATCGAGCGGCTGGAAAATCACCCCGCGTTCGCGCAGCAAGTCCGGAATGACATCGCGCTCTACGAGCTGTTCGTCCGCGAAAATGAGACGCGCCGTCGCTTCGGAAAAACCGGTTGAACGCTCGAGCAGCTCAGCGCGTAGATCGTCGGTTAACTCCGGCGCGCGCTGGTAATCGTCGAGTTTCAAAGCATCGATGTTCGCGAAGCGCCACACCTGTTCCTTGCGCGTCGGCATGGGCAGTTTTTCGAACTCCCTCCAGCCGGCGCGCTGTTGCTCGCGAAACCACGCCGGCAAATCGTCGCGTTCAGCGAACGAATCGAGCAGCGGCGTGGTCGTTGCGCGTTCGTCCGTCACGCGCTCAAGGACATCAGTTCCGCCGCTCATTGCAATCGAAACGAAATCGCGCGCCGGCCAATTAGCCGACGCTGCCTTCCATCTCGAGCTCGATCAGTCGCTTGAGCTCGACCGAATATTCCATCGGGAATTGTCGGACGAGGTCGTTGACGAAGCCGTTCACGCTCAGACTCATGGCTTGTGCTTCGGTCAGGCCGCGCTGTTGCATGTAGAAGATTTGCTCCGCGCTAACCTGCGAAACGCTGGCTTCGTGCTGAACACTGTTGCCGGTGCCGCGGACGGTGATCGCCGGATAGGTGTCGGTGCGGCTGGTCGCGTTAATCAGCAACGCGTCGCACTCGGTGTTGTTCTTGCAGTTCTTAAGATGCTTCGGCACGTGCACCAGGCCGCGGTAAGTCGCGCGACCGGTGCCGATCGAGATCGATTTTGAAATAATGTTCGATGTCGTCTCGTCAGCCGCGTGGATCATTTTCGCACCGGTGTCCTGGTGCTGGCCGTTGTTGGCGAGCGCGATCGACAAGACTTCGCCGCGGGCTTTGCGACCTTTCAGCACCACACCCGGATATTTCATCGTCAGTCGTGAACCGATATTGCAATCGATCCACTTCACTTCGGCATCTTCGTGGGCAATCGCGCGTTTCGTTACGAGGTTGAAGACGTTCGCCGACCAGTTCTGCACCGTGATGTATTGGATCTTCGCGCCTTTGAGCGCGACCAACTCGACCACGGCGGAGTGTAACGTGGCCGTGTTAAACTTCGGCGCCGTGCAGCCTTCCATGTAAGTCAGCTCCGCGCCTTCATCGACGATGATCAGCGTTCGCTCGAACTGGCCGAAATTCTCGGCGTTGATCCGGAAGTAAGCCTGCAACGGATGCTTCACCTTCACGCCCGGCGGCACGTAGATGAATGAGCCGCCGCTAAATACAGCGCTGTTCAGTGCGCTGAATTTGTTGTCGCCGGTCGGAATGACCTTGCCGAACCATTTCCGGAAAATTTCCGGGTGATGCTTCAGGCCTTCGGTCGAGCCGACAAAGATCACGCCCTGCTCGCCGACAGCTTTCTTGATGTTCGAGTAAACCGCTTCGCTATCGAATTGCGCTTCAACGCCGGCGAGAAACTTACGTTCCTGCTCCGGAATCCCGAGCCGCTCGAACGTACGTTTCATGTCGTCCGGCACGTCGTCCCAGCTCCGCGTCGGCTTCTGTCCCTGCGCGAGGTAGTAGCGGATTTTGTCGAAATCGATCGCGTTCAGGTCGTCGCTCGCCCAATGAGTCGGCATCGGTTTTTCCTGAAACGTGCGCAGCGCCTTCAGCCGGAATTCGCGCACCCATTCGTCCTCGCCTTTCACGTCGCAGATGTAATTCACGACCCGTTCGTTCAGACCGGTGCCGGCGTCGTAATCGTATTTAACGTCGTAATGAAAATCGCCGATCGAACGGTCGATGTTGACTGCGGATTGTTCGGTTTCGGTAGCCATAATTCCAGTCTCCTCAAGAGCCGTCTCGAGGGGACAAGTACACTAGCGCATACGGCGCTTTTCGCTACTACGAGCGGGCTGCCTCTCGGCTGAGTGCTTGCGCTTCATCCCAGATGCGCTCGATCAACTCTCCGGCTGGTTCGGCCCTCGCGAGCGCGGCGGCCTGCCCCGCCCACGTCTGCATGCGCTGAACGTCGCCTGCGCGTTGCGCTTCTTCACGCATCGCAGTCGTCAGGCCGCGCTGCACAGGATAAGGTGCCGGGTTCGGTGCCGTACGATCAGCCGCAGCTCTCGCATATCCAGTGGCAATCGTGCGGCCCGCTCGACCGCTGAACGCACGGCTCAGCATCGTCCGTTCTGGTGGCGTTTCGCTCAGAGCCTTAGCCCAGCCAGGATGCAGCTGCGCTTCGGGGCACCGCAAAAACCCCGTGCCGATCATCGCCGCACTTGCGCCCAGCGTGAGCGCAGCGGCCAGGCCGCGACCATCGGCAATGCCGCCGGTTGCGATAACCGGCACGCGCACCGCGTCGACCACGGCAGGAACGAGGGCCATCAGTCCGACCAGTTCCCGTTCGGCTTTGTCCGCATCAAATGCACCGCGGTGTCCGCCCGCTTCCATTCCCTGGGCAACGATCACATCGGCGCCGGCGGCTTCGGCCTGCTTCGCTTCCGCCACGGTGGTGGCGGTAGCAAACCACGCGATCTGGCGCGCCTTCATTTCGCGCACGAACTCCGGCGGATACAAACCCATGATCGACGAAGCGGCGGTCGGTCGAATCTTGAGCAGCGCTTCGCATTGTGCGGCAAAATCCTGCAAAGCGATGTCGCCTGCTTCCGCCGAAACCGATGGTCCCCATTGTTCGAGAAAACGGCGCACATCGGTCTCATGCGCCGAGTCACGCACCGGCGGCGGATCGGGAATCCAGAGGTTCACCTGGAACGGGCCGTTCGAGCCGGTGCGGAACTCCGCCGCCCACGCCTTGATTTGCTCTGCCGACAAGAGTAGCGCGCCGCATGCGCCCATGCTGCCCGCATTCGCGAGTGCGATCGATAATGACGTTGGGCACACGCCCGCCATCGGTGCGAGCAGAATGGGAATGCGAAGGGCGAAGCGTTCGCAGAATCGTTCAGCCGCTCGAGTCATCATCAACGCCTGCGGGTCGGCGCCGTGGTTTGGCTACGCTGCTGCCGGTTCGCCCGCGTGGTCGCGGATCCACTCGTAACCTTTTTCTTCGAGCTCGTACGCGAGTTCCTTGCCGCCGCTGCGGACGATTCGGCCCTGGACCATTACGTGAACGTGATCGGGCACGATGTAATTGAGCAGCCGCTGGTAATGAGTGATGAGCAAGATACCGCGACTCGGGCCGCGCAGAGCGTTAACGCCATTTGCGACGATCCTTAGCGCATCGATATCGAGGCCGCTGTCGGTTTCATCGAGAACGGCGTAGCTCGGCTCCAGCATCGCCATCTGCAGTATCTCGCACCGCTTTTTCTCGCCGCCGGAAAAACCCTCGTTCACCGAGCGCGAAGTGAACGCGCGCGGGATTTCGAGCATGTCCATTTTCTCGTAGAGCTGCGCGTAGTAATCGGTCGCCTCCAGCTCTTCACCATCCGGGAGACGGGCTTGGACCGCGGCACGAAGGAAATTAGCAATCGTCACGCCGGGGATCTCGCTCGGGTATTGGAAGGCCATGAAAACGCCTTTGCGCGCGCGTTCGTCCGGTGCGAGCTCCAGAATGTTCTCGCCGTCGACCAGCACCTCGCCGCTCGTCACGGTGTAATCGGGGTGACCTGCAATTACCTTCGCCAGCGTGCTCTTCCCGGAACCATTCGGTCCCATGATCGCATGCACCTCGCCGCGCGGCACCGTCAATGACAGGCCACGGACGATTTCCTTGTCGGCAATCGACACGTGCAGCTCTTTAATCTCCAACTCGTTCATAAAATCGGGATCGATAGCATAGCGCGCCGTGCGCAATTTGCTAATCGGCAGGCGCGTTTTAACTGTTTAACGGAACCGGCAAATTACCCCGTGGTGTAACGGTAACACAGCGCCCTTTGGAGGCGTTATTCATGGTTCAAATCCATGCGGGGTAGTGCGATCGGCGCGCGCAGCGAGTGTGGCGAAAGCGATTTTGTTCCCGTGAGCAACAGGGGACGCGTGGACGAGAAGGCAGAGGAACGCACGTCGCCCTCCGCCCACGTCGTCTATGAAGCAATCCGCCGCGAAGGGCGCCACGAACTTGAGCGGAAAACTTCATCGCTCGCCTGGTCCGGCCTAGCCGCGGGCATGTCGATGGGATTCTCGTTTTTGAGCGAGGGTCTGCTGAAGCACGCACTGCCGGTAGCGCCCTGGGAGCCGCTGGTCACAAAACTTGGATATGCCGTCGGTTTCCTGATCATCGTGCTCGGTCGGCAGCAACTCTTCACGGAAAACACGCTCACCGTCATCCTGCCGCTGCTTTTGCGCAGAACCACTCGTGTTTTGTTCGCGGTCCTTCGGCTCTGGGGGATCGTTTTCGCGGCGAACCTGATCGGCGCGCTGATCATCGCGTTCATCCTGTCGAAAGCGAGCGTGGTCGAGCCTGAGGTTCATCGCGTGCTGGATGTGGTTGCGATTGAGGCGATCGGCCCGCCGTTCGCCGTCATGGTGCTACGCGGAATTTTCGCCGGCTGGCTGATAGCGTTGATGGTCTGGCTGCTGCCCACCGCTGAATCGGCGCGCATATGGGTGATCATTCTCCTCACCTATCTGATCGGGCTTGGCCATTTCCCCCATATCATCGCCGGCGCGGTCGAAATGTTTTACCTTGCGGTAAGCGGAAGTCGATCCTGGGGGGAAGTGATTACCGGCTACATGGTTCCGACGCTGATAGGAAACATGATCGGCGGCATTGCGCTGGTCGCGGCGCTCGCGCATGCCCAGATCGCAGGCGATAAAGAAAAGGCGAATGAAGAGAGTTAGCTGGGCGTTGTTCGCGGTTGCGCTGCAAAGTGCCTGCGCGGTTGATTACGCGGTCTACGTCAGCAACGAACGTTCCGGCGACATCAGTGTGATCGAGAATGATGCAGTCGTAGCGACGATCAAAGCCGGTAAGCGTCCGCGTGGCATCCATGCGTCACCTGATGGCAAACACGTATTTGTCATGCTCAGCGGCTCACCGCGAATGGCACCGGGTGTGGACGAAAATCGCGCGCCGGCCGATAAGGCCGCCGACGGCCTCGGGGTCATCGACACCACGGCGCGGCGGTTAGTCGAGAAGTGGCACGCCGGCTCCGACCCGGAGCAATTCGCGATCAGCAAAGACGGCACGCTCGCGTTCGTCGCGAACGAAGACGAAGCGTCGATGTCGATTGTCGACCTCACGAGCGGTCAAACACGCGGCAAGGTGAACGTATCGGACGAGCCGGAAGGTGTCGGCGTGAATCCAATGACGGGCGAAGTCTATGTCACGTGTGAAGAGAAGGGTGAAGTTTTCGTCATTGAACCGGCAGAGCAGCGCGTGGTAGCGACCTTGAACGTTGGCGCGCGTCCGCGCTCTGTCGCCTTTCAGCCGGACGGTTCACGCGCCTACGTCGCGTGTGAAAACGACGGCGCGGTGTGGATGATAGATTGCGCAAAGCGCGCCACCACCGGGCGAGTGCAATTACCGCCCAAGTCGTTGCCGATGGGCACAGCGATGTCGAATGACGGGCGCCAACTTTACGTCACCACCGGTCGCGGTAATTCGCTCGTCGTGCTGGACACGGTGCAGAACAGCGTCGCGGCGGTCATTCCGGTTGGCGATAGGGCCTGGGGTATCGCGCTCAGCCCTGATGGCTCGAAGCTCTATACCGCGAACGGCGCGACAAATGACGTTTCGGTTATCGATGCGAAAGCGGGCAAGGAGCTGGCGCGCATTAAAGTCGGCGACGGGCCGTGGGGCGTCACCGTGGTGTCGAAGCCGTAGGCTTGTCGTTGTCATGCCGAGTGTGTCGAAGCATCTCTAGAAGAACGTCTGCGTCGCCTCACCAGCAGGCTACTAGCGATGCTTCGACAAGCTCAGGATGACCGCAGTTATTTGAATTGATAAAGATACGCCGCCATGTCGCGCGCGTCCTGATCGGTCACGCCCATCTCGGGCATTGCAGTGTCGTTGTGCACCTGGCGCGGATGTTGGATGAAACGAATCATGTTGGCCGCGTTGTTCTCGAGATTCCCAGCCAGATAACTGCGGCTCGCCATTCGCGTGAGCGGCGGACCGACAACCGATTCCGATGAAATGCCGTCGATCGTGTGACACGATGTGCAGCCGTATTTTCGGATTGCCTGTTTGCCGTGATCGGGATTGCCACCAGTCGCGTTGCTCGCCCAGAGTTTTGTTTCACTACTCGGCTTGCATGCGACGAGCGCGAATCCGCAGATAACGAGGAGCGGCTTCATGTTTGTGGCAACGGCACCGCATCCAAACCGCGCGCCCGGGCTTCTGCTTCGCGCAACCAGCCGGCGAAGAGCGCGAGTGCGGCGATGATGTAAACCACGCCGGCGGGAATCCACATGATCAGTCCGCCGAGTTGCTGGTCTTCTACCGGCGTGAGTCCCCACGTCTGCGTGGTACCGGTGTAAATCGGATACCACGTGGTCCGCGCGAACGTGAGCAGCGCGCCTAATAAGCCGCTGTGCAGCGCCGTCGTGAACATGTAGAGCACAGCCGCGCCAAAGCCGAGCGCACGCTGCCGGCCATGCAGCACGGCCCACCAGAAAAGCAGCGCGGAGAAGAGGAAGCTCGCATGCTGCAGCGCATGGATGAACTCGCTGTCGCGCGTCGCCTCGAAAAGCGCCGGGATATGCCACGTCCAAAGCACCACTGCGTGAATGATCCAGGCGACGAATGGCGCGGTGATCGCGCGCCAGATGCGCTGCCACCAAGTCGCTCTCGACCAACTGCCAAGCTCGCGCGCGGCTGATTTTGGCAACGCCCAAAGAAACGGAACCAGCGGCCGGCCCAGCACGAGCAACGGCGCAGCGACGAGCATGAGCAATTCGTGTTGCGTCATGTGCGCGGAAAACAAAACCGCGCCCCACGGATGCAGGGGCGAGACGAGCGCGATGACGAGGGTGAGCCAACCGGCGGCGAAACATGAAATCTCAACCGCGCCGATCGCGTGCTTGTTGACGCGACGCAGCCTGATCGCACCGATCGCATAGAGCAGCGCCGACAAGAGGAGCGGAATGACAGTGCCCGGCTCGAACGCCCACCAGTATTTCAGCTCGTCGAAATTCGCCGGCCCGACTTCGTGCGCGAGAAAGTGCATATCACGTCAGGCAGGCGTCCATCAGCAAGGTCGCGATCGTCTGCGCGATGGTTACGAGAATGAACAAGCCGGTCGTCATTAATCCAACCTGCGCCATGAACTTCCGCGCGCCCGCTGCGCCAAGTTCGCCGAACGCGAGAACGCCGCAGGCGACGATGAGCGCGAGAAAAACAATCGAGGAAATGAGCAGCCCAATTTTCGTCCCGCTCGCGCACGCCGGCATCACGCGCGCATAGATAATTTGAAAATTGATCAGCCAGAGCGTCGGCGGCCCGAGAATGCCAAGCCACGCGTAGAAATCGCCTCTTTCGTCGCCGGATTTGGTGATCTTCAGCATGGCTCAGATCCAGCGCGGCCCGAAGTAAATGAGAACATAAAGCGGCACCCAGATCGCCGCGATCCAGTACCAGTAGACGCAGCCGACCCGGATATCGCGCGCATGTTTTGTGTCGAGACCTTTGGCCCAAACCCACGCGGCCATCAGTCCGTTTTCCGCCGTGCCGGTGACGAGATGCAGCAGGTGCATCCCGACGGTTGTCCAGACGATCCCGGCATAGGCATTGTCGTCCCAGCGGAATTGCAGCGCATCGAATTCGAGAAAGCGTAGCGCGATCGTGACGAAGCCGATCAGCACCATCACGGCCATGCTGATTTGCACCGTCCGGACATCACGGCGCAGGCACGCGCGATCAGCCACCCACATCGGGATCACGCTCGCGACGATGATGATCAAATTGAACGTCGCGTAACCAAGCGCCGGATTTGTCTGGTAGTTTGAATTACTCGGGCGCGGCGGCGGCCACGCATGAAAATTCATGTGGATGTAAAAGTAGGTCGCGACGAGCAATCCGAACATCGTCGTCTCGATGCAAAGCAGCATGAGGTTGCCCCACCAGATCGGCGAGCGCGCGTCCATCACGTGCGGCTCGAGATGCGAGACGTCGATTGCGCGCGCGCCGGTTGCGTTCATGCGGGTTGTTCTGCAGTTGGTAAATCGCGCGGCGGCGGAGCGGCGGAATGCTCCGACGCAGTCAGGTGTTCAGGTTCGTTCCCGCGCCAGAACCAGAGATAAAGAATGATCATTGATCCGAGCGCGCCGCCTGGAATCGCCCACGGGCTGAAGATGAACCACAGCATCGTCCCGCCGACCACGATTCCGAGGAGCAGCGGCCAGATCGAATCAATCGCGAGCTCGTAACGATGTTCGGGCTGAGCATCGATGATGGTAGTGTTCAACACTTCGCGTTTTTCGCGGCTCAATCCGACGACCACCGGCTGCGTTTCCGGATTATGCCAAAGCGGATCGACGCTCGCGACGGTCGGCACGTTGTAGAAGTTGTAGGCCGGCGGCGGCGACGGAATCGCCCACTCGAGCGATGGTGCGAGCCACGGATTTGCGTCCGCGATCGCGCCGCGCCGGCCGCTGATCATCACGTTCAGCAAAAAGAGCAGCACGCTAATGCCGATGATTCCGGCGCCGATGCTCGCGAGCAGGTTCAAATGTCCCCAGCCGGTCTCCGCCACGTAAGTGTAGATGCGGCGTGTCATTCCGTGCAGGCCGAGAATGTGCATCGGGAAAAACGTGAGATTGAACCCGACGAAAAGTGTCCAAAAATTAAGTCGGCCTAACGAGTCCCTCAGCATTCGCCCGGTCCATTTCGGAAACCAGTAATAGAGCGCGCCAAAAAACGGGAAGACCGCGCCGCCGATGAGCACGTAATGAAAATGCGCGACAACGAAATAGGTGTCGTGCACCTGCACATCGATCGGCACCGACGCGAGCATCACGCCGGTCAGGCCACCGATGACGAAGTTGATGAAGAAGCCGCCGATGAAAAGCAACGGCACCGTGAGGCGCACACGTCCGCCCCAAAGGGTCGCGATCCAGCAGAAGATCTGCACGCCGTTCGGGATTGCGATCATCATGCTCGAGGCGGTAAAGAAACTGCGGCCGAGATTCGGCAGCGGCGTGGCGAACATGTGGTGGACCCACAATCCGAAGCCGATGAAGCCGGTCGCGATCATCGACAACACCAGCGCGCTGTAGCCGAACATTCGCCGACCGGAAAACGTCTCGACGATCGTCGCGACGAATCCCGTCGCGGGAATGAAGATGATGTAGACCTCGGGGTGACCAAAGAACCAAAACAGATGCTGATACAAGAGCGCGTCGCCGCCTTCGGCCGGATTAAAGAAATGCGTGTTGACGTGCGCGAGGCGATCCATCGCGAGAAAGCCGCTCGCCACCATCACTGCCGGCATGGCGAAGATGATCATGAAGGACGTGACCACCTGCGCCCAAACGAAGATCGGAATCCGGTTCAACGACATCCCGGGGGCGCGCTGCTTGAAAACGGTGCAGATGATTTCAACGGCGCCGACCAGTGCCGCGATTTCGGTGAGCGTGATCATATCGGCCCAGACATCGACGCGATGACCGGGTGAAAATTGCGGGCCGCTTAGCGGAACGTAGGCGAACCATCCCGCATCGGCGCCGGTGTTGGTGAGCAAACCGCCCCAGAGCAGCAGGCCACCGCAGAGATACGTGTAGTAACCGAACGCATTCATGCGCGGGAACGCGACGTTGCGCGTGCCGACCATCAGCGGCACAAAATACAACCCGATGCCTTCCATCACCGGCACGGCGAAGAGGAACATCATGGTCGAGCCGTGGACGGTGAAGAACTGATTGTAAGTATCCGGGCCGAGGAAATGCATTTCCGGAAACGCGAGCTGAATCCGCATCAGCAACGCAAGAACTCCGGCGAGCGAGAAAAAGACGAACGCCGTCACGATGTAGCGAATTGCGATGTCCTTGTGATTCGTGCTGCAAAGCCACCCGAGCAGTCCGCGACGACGTGCCCAGAGATTTTCGAACGCCGCATGCGACGCCGCATCAGGCGCGTTGATCGACGGAATCGCAGCGCGCGCGATCGCGTTCATTTCAACGTCTCCAGGTAATCGACGAGCGCATTCAGATCGTCACTCGCCAACTCGTTCGGCGGCATGCGCACGCCCGGTTTGATGTTCTGCGGATTCGCGATCCAGCCGGCGAGATAACCGCGCGTGTTCGGGATCGCGCCGCCCGCGAGCAGGTCGCGGCTGGCGATATGTGTCAGATCAGGGCCAACCGTCGCGCGCGCGTTCGTGCCGTTGATGTTGTGGCACATCATGCACTGATTCGACATGAACACCTGCTGGCCGCGGCGCTCCGAGTCCGTCGTCGGCTGCGGCGCATCGGTCGACGCCGTGCTCATCCATCTCGAGAATGCGTCCGGGCCGTCAGCCACGAACGTGAGGCGCATGTGCGCGTGCTGGAGCCCGCAAAACTCCGCGCATTGACCGCGAAAAGTGCCGGGCTTTTCCGCGCGCAACCACATGTAAGTCGGATGCCCCGGCACGAGGTCTTTTTTGCCGTGCATGTTGGGAACCCAGAAGCTGTGGATTACGTCGTGCGATTCGAGGTCGAGCTTCACTGCGCGACCAACCGGCACGTGCACTTCATTCGCGGTCGTGAGCATCTTGCTCGGCTGCTGCTGATTCTCGTATTCGACTTCCCACCACCATTGATGGCCGATGATTTTGATCTCGAGTTCGTCGCCGTTTTCCGGATGCAAATCCGTTTCGCCGAGCGCGTAAATCGCGCGGCCGGAAAAGAAATCGGTGATCAGGAGAGCGAAGAGGATCACGACCGTCGCGATCACGCAGCCGATCACGAATCCAGAAATGCGACGTTCACGCGGTTCCGGCGGCGGTGTTCCGATCGGCTCACTCGCGTGCGTGCGCCGCAGCAGCGCGAGGAATAGAAAGATCGCGACGAGAACGAAAATCGCGCTCAGCACCCAAAAATAGATCCACCACAAATGCGCGATGCGCGTCGCCTGTTCGCCCGCGGGCGCGAGTGCATACTGCGCGTCCGTGATCGCGAGAATCATGGGTGCTCGGCCGATTTCGGCAGCGTCGAATTCTGCGGCGTGTTGGCCGGGTTCGAATTCGGCGGGTGGCCCGCGGTCATTTCATCGCTGCGTCCGGGCGCGGAACTCGGCGTTGCCAGGCCAGCGAGACTGCGGACGTAGGCGACGAGCTGCCAGACCTGGTAATCCGGAATCTTACCGCGAAATGCCGGCATTCCGTTCGGCCGACCTTCAACGATCGACGCGAAAATCTGCTGCGGATCGTGACCGTAAATCCATTCGTTATCCATCAATGGCGGACCGATCCCGCCGCCGCCGTGGAAATGGCAGCCGACGCAATTGAATGACATGTAAAGCTTCTGTCCTTCCGACACCTGATACGCGCTCTCTTCGTAGCCGTTCTTCGTCGCCGCCGGAGTCGGACCGCCTCCGGGATGCAGATCGCTCATCGTCGCGGTGCTGAGCTTTTCCGCAGCGGATGGTTGCACGCGGAATCCGCGCTCCTCGCGCTTGCAGCTCGCGAACAGAACTGCACAGCACAGCATAACCAGAGATCTCTCAGGAACGCAGGAAAGTACGAATTTCATTTCAGTTTCCTTCCTGCGTTCCTGCTTTCGTGAGCGATTCCAACGCGAGTTGCTTCGGCGGATCGGGGACGCGGGGGACGTTGTATTCGTCGAGGATCCGGTTGATCTCGTCGCGCTTCCGTTCGAGCACCGTGTTCAGTTCATCGCGCAATGATTTGTCCTGCTTCCGCACGCCCATCGCGATAGCGAAGGTGAACGGCAGGTTCGGATCGCTCGCTGGCGAAACGGGAACGACCTCGAGCGGTACTGATTGCTGCTTCGCGAAATATCCGCCGAGCGGCCCCCAGACGACTGCGACGTCGATGTCACCTTTCACCACCGCATCGATGATCCGCGCCGGCGGATTCGGTTCGCGATAATCGCCATAAAGTGTGTAGCCGAAAACGTTGTCGACGATGCCGCGATGCGCGAGCGCGTGCGCCGGCGGCGTGTTCGTTTCGTCGTTCCCGATCATCTGCACGCCGATCTTCAATTTGTGCAGCGCCGGATCGTCGAGCGATCGGATGTTCAGGTCGCGATCCTTGCGATAAACGAACACGTAGGATGACCGGTAATAAGGCGAGGTTGGCAGCGCCATTTCGAAATGCGCGGGAACTCCGAGGACGAGATCGGCGCGATCTTCCTTGAGCGTCTCGCGAAAAAATCCGCGGCGTTGCGCGCGCCACGAATACTGGATTTGCGCGCCGAGCTCCTTCGCGATCAGCTCCGCGATTTTATTTTCGAAACCTTCACGCTTTTCGTTCGAGAACGGCAGATTGTTCGGATCGGCCGTGACGCGGAGAATGCGTTTCGCATTCGCGGGAGCCGGTTCCTGCAGTCCGACACAACAATCCTGCTGCTGCGCGAAAGCGACGCTCGCGCCTAACGAAAGCACGAGCGCTAGATTACGGCAGCGCGAAGACATAGAGCATTCCGCCCTTCGTTGTTTTCTCCGGCAGATCTTTCATCGCGTTGACGAAGCCGAGTGCGCCCGTGGGATCGCGCGGATCGAGCGAGCCGGCCACGATCGCGCCCGACCAACCACCGACGCCGGAGAGAATTGCGACGTACTGTTTACCGTCAGGGCCTTTGTAAGTTACCGGTTGCCCGATGATACCGGAGCCGCATTTGAACTTCCAAAGCACCTCGCCGGTTTTTGCGTTCACGCATTTGAACCAGCCATCCATCGTGCCGTAAAACGTCACGTCGCCGGCGGTCGCGACTGTGCCGCTCCAGACCGGCAAATCTTCCTGGATCGCCCACACCTTTTTGTGCTGCAGCGGATCCCACGCGCAATACTCGCCACGGTTTTCACCGCCGTTCGCATACATCTTCACGTTCATACCGACGTAGGGCGTGCCCTCGATGTAGTTCGCTTCCGTGCCCTGATAATCCATCGCGAGATTTTGGTGCGGGATGTAGAGCAGATTGGTCCGCGGTGACCACGTGCACGGCTGCCAGTCTTTGCCGCCCGGCGCCGCCGGCGCGACATCGTGAATTGTCTGGCCGGTGTGCGGTTCCTTCTCCGGATTCTCCTTCAACTTTCCGGTCTTGAGATCGACGCCGAAAGTCGCGGTGATGCGGATGAATGGATCGGCCGAGAGGATTTCGCCGGTCAATCGATCCGTCACGTAGACCATGCCGTTGCGCTGTGCCGCGAGCAGGACCTTGCGCGTTTGACCGTTGATCGGCAGATCGAGCACGATGTTTTCGTTCACCGCGTCGTGATCGAAAAGATCGTGCGGGTTCAGCTGATAAAACCAGCGCGCCATTCCGGTGTCGGCGTCGCGGGCGAACACACCACAGCTCCACTTGTTGTCGCCCGGCCGCAGCTCGGGATTCCAGACGCCCGGATTTCCCGTGCCGTAGTAGATCAGGTTCGATTCCGGATCGTAGGTGACCCATCCCCACACCGTGCCGCCGCCAATCTGCCAGCGATTCGGCGGCCACGTCGTTAGTCCGAGATCTTTGCCGCGTTCTTTTTCGTAAAAGGGTTTGAAGTCCGAGCCGATCAGACAATCCGCGTCGGGACCGGTGCTCCACGCTGTCCAGACGACCTTGCCGTTGTTCGCATCGAGCGCCTTCAACCAGCCGCGCACGCCGAACTCGCCGCCGGAATTGCCGACGTAGACTTTGTCCTTCACCACCAGCGGCGCCATCGTCATCGACTCGCCGTGGTTGATCTCGCCGACTTTGGTTTTCCAAACTTCCTTGCCGGTGTTCGCGTCGACACAAACGGTGAAATCGTCGAGCGTGTTGAAGTAAAGTTTGCCATTCGAGAAGACGCAGCCGCGATTCACCGTGTCGCAACAGGCCACGCCCTGTGCCGCTGACGCGGGCTGCGGTTTGTATTGCCACTTCACCGAGCCGCTGTTCTTGAGGTCGAGCGCGTAGAGAATGTTCGGGAACGGCGTGACGACGTACATCGTGTCGCCCACCACAATCGGCGCGGCTTCGTGCCCGCGATTCACTCCGGTCGAGAACGTCCAGGCAACGCGCAGGTTTTTCGCGTTGCTCGTGTTGATCTGATCGAGGCCGCTGAAGCGCCAGGCCTGCGGATTCTTGCCGGGCATCGTCCACTGGCCGTCGTCACCCGCCGGTTGCTGGGCAATCGCGTTTGCGACGATCGTGGCAGCAACGAGAAGACCGTGTGAAAGCGGTCTGGTCCGGCCGTTCATCAGACAAAAAAACGCGGTTCGCTCAGTCGCTGAGCGTAAGGATATTCCCTAGTCCAAGCCTCGTAGAGAATACGACATTTCGCGGTTGCCGCTCGGATCGGCGCGTGGCGAATTTAGAGCTTCAGCCGCAGATCAAACGAGACCAGCCGGGGCGCGCCAATCGAGACGATGCCGTCGGCCGATTTACCGGTCTCGATTTCGCGATCAAACAAGTTCTCCACGCGAATCGCGGCCGATGCGCGATCGGAAAATTCGTAGATCAGCGCGAGATCAACCGTTGCGTAGGGCGCGAGCGCGCGCGTGTTTTGGTCGTCGTCGAACTGATGCGCGCTGTAACGCATCTGCGCAGCGATCGTCCAGCGGCGGAAAGGATTCCAATCAACTCCAGCGGTCACGACGCGCTCCGGAGTCTGCGCCAGTAGTTTGCCTTCGAGAGCGGGCTGCGCCGCGCTGTCGACGACTGGTCGCGTGAACAAATAATTCGCGCGGAAGCTCAGCGTCGCAATTGGCTGCCAGCGAACCTGGGTTTCGCATCCCGGCGCCGTGACGAGATCGATGTTCTGCCGCTGGCGCAAAACTCCGCCGCGCGGGATAAATCCGCCGGGATTGAAGCTGCCGGGCCCAAACCCAATCGTTACGTTGCCGACGGCATCGTGCATGCGGTTGTAGAATCCGGCCGCGGTGACTTGCAGCGTCGAGAACGGCTGCCACTCGATTGCGCCTTCGCCGCCGATCAGCTCTTCCGGCTTCAACGCGGGATTGGCCTCCGTTACGTCATTGCCGACCCGAAACGGCCGATAAAGTTCGTTCAACGTCGGCACGCGGAAGCCGGTGTAGGTCGCGGCGCGGAATGCGATGGCATCGTTCACCGCGACGCGCGCACCAATACGCCCATTGATTTCGTCGCCGTCCCGATCCGCAAAGCGCGAATCGGTGAGCAGCGCGCCGGTTGCACGAAGCATTTCGCGTCGAAAGCCGTCGGACAATTGCCAGCGATCGTAGCGAACCCCGCCGACCACGGTGAGGTTCGGCGCTGCGGTCCACGCATCCTGCGCGAATGCCCCGAGAAAAAGCTGATCTCCGCCGGCTTCGCGCAAGCGTGTAAAACGCGAGCCGTTCCACGAAAACAGCTCGTTCGTCTCGCCGTCTACGCTGCGCACATCACCGCCAAACGTGAGCAGATGATCTTGCACCGCCATGCTCCAGACCGCGCTGCCGCCGAGCGCGTCCGCCGGGACGTTGAATTGATCGAGCGCCGGCGTCTCGAGCGTGCGCGTCGCGTTGATCGAGCTAAAGGTGCTGCGAAAACGGCGAACCTGGCCGTAGATGCTCAGCTCGAGTTCCGCCTGCTCGTCGGGAAATTTCCGCGTCAAGACCGCGCTGCCGTCTTCGCCTTCCGTCCGGTTGAATGTGTAGCGCGTGCCGTTTCCTCGAACGTCGTCGAACCAGCGCCCGCGCAGTTGCACCGACGTGTCGTGATCGATCCGAACTTCCGCGCGACCGTCCAGAACGTCAGCTCGCGCGTGTGCGTCGGTATCGACCGGACCGCGCTGGCTTGCGCGAATAACCGGATAGCCGTCGGTTGAAAAACGATCAGCGAACATGCCGAGCGCGAGCGGTTTTTCCGCGAACGCCGCCTCCGCTGCGATGTCGTAGGTATCGCGATTTCCGATCGTGACTTCGCTCGAGGCCATCGTTTCGTCGATCGGTTTCGAGATGAAGAACATCGTACCGGCGAGCGCAGCATTTCCGAATAACCCGGCTCCGCCACCCGGCTGCACGATGAGCGACTTGATCGAGCTTGTCGGCAACTGGCTCCAGAGCACGTACCCGGCAAACGGATCATTTTGCGGAACGCCATCGAGCAGGACGAGGGTGCGGCCGGCGCCGCTCGGACCGAAATTGCGCAGCGTCACACCTTGCGTGGTCGGATTCGCGGTCCGGCTCGAGTTGCGACGAAACAAACTAAAGCCAGGCACTTCCGCGCGCAGGATGTCGTCGAGTCGCAGCTCCGGCGCACGACGGAGTTCATCCGACTCAATCGCGCTGGTCGTAAACGGCGCGGCCGCTTCCGCGTTCGGTAACCGATCGGCCGAGACCACTACCGCCTCGGTGGAGTTTGCGTCCTGAGCGAACGCCGCGCGGCAAACGATCGCGACGAGGCTACCGGATACTTGCAATAACCGACGCTTTGCTGTCATTCCGAGCGAGGTCGAGGAATCTCCGGTTCTTCCGCAACGCCGGCCGAGGATGTCTCGACTCCGCTGACATGACAATGCGCGAAGTCCTCGTTGAACTGATGAAGCCGGAGGACTGGCCGGCTGTGCGTGAGATTTACCGTGCGGGTCTCGATACCGGTCAGGCATCGTTCGAAACGGACGTGCCGGATTGGGAGAAATGGGACGCGAAATATCTCGCGCCGTTTCGTCTGGTCGCGCGCGATGACAACGGCAATGTCGTCGGCTGGGCGGGACTCACGCGTGTTTCCGAGCGGCGCGTCTACGTGGGTGTGGCAGAAGTCAGTATTTATGTCTCGGCTGAATCGCGCCGGCACGGAATTGGGGCGCAATTAATGCGTGCGTTGCTCGACGTCTCGGAGCGCGGCGGAATCTGGACATTGCAGTCAACGGTGTTTCCCGAGAACACAGCCAGCATTCGGTTGCATCTGAAGTGCGGCTTTCGCGAGGTTGGTCGGCGCGAACGACTCGGCAAACATCATGGCACCTGGCGCGACGCGTTGCTGCTCGAACGCCGGAGCAAGGTTGCTGGTGTCGACTAACTAGCGCCGCCGCACGCCGCCAGAATCGCCTTCTGAACATGCAGGCGATTCTCGGCCTGGTCGAAGATCGTCTGCGCGTTCGATTCGAATGTCTGCGCGTCGATTTCCTGTCCGCGATGCGCCGGCAAACAATGCATCACGAGCACATCGGGCTTCGCGAATTTCACCAGCTCGTTATTGATCCAGTACGGCCCGAGCTCCGCTTCGCGCCGCGCCTCCTCCGCTTCCATTCCCATCGAAACCCAGATGTCTGTGTAGAGGACATCCGCATCGCGTGCGGCGCCGTCCAGATCGTCGGTGCAAACGACACTGCCGCCGGCCCGCTGCAATGTCTCCGCCGTCGGCTGGTATCTTTTCGGCGACGCGATCCGCAGTTCGAATCCGAGTTTACCGGCAGCGAACAACCACGACCGCGCCGTATTCGACGCGCCGTCGCCAACAAACGTCACCACTTTGCCGACAATCGATTCGCGCTTCTCCTCGATCGTGAAAATATCGCCCAGGATCTGGCAGGGATGTTCCGAATCGGTTAGCGCGTTGATCGTAGGGATGGCCGAAAACTCAGCGAACTCCTCGACGTCATTCTGCGCGAACGTGCGAATGACGGCGCCGTGAACCATGCGGTTCATGACCCGCGCCGTGTCTTTGATCAACTCGCCGCGCCCGAGCTGGGCGTCGACGGCGTTAAGATAAATGCATTCTCCACCGAGCTCGCGAATGCCGACCTCAAACGAGACACGCGTCCGCGTTGATTGCTTGGAAAAGATCAGCGCCCAGGTCTGGCCGGCGAGCGGTTCGTCGTGAGCCGTGCCGCGGGAAGATTTCCAGCGTGCAGTCTCTTTCACGACCGACAGGATTTCGTCGCGCGAGAGCTGTTCGATGCTGAGGAGATGTTTCATTAAATTGTGCGGTCATCCCGAGCGCATGCGAGGGACCTCACAGACGTTCGGACCGTCGCCGTCAATACCACGATGGGTAGAACGTCTGTGAGGTTCTTCGCTTCGCTCAGAATGACATGCACGCGTTAACCTGCGAGTTGCTCCACCACTTTCGCAATAAGGCCCAACCCTTCTTCAGCTTCGCTCTGTTTGAGATTGAGCGCCGGCAGCAAGCGCACGACCGAAGTGCCGGCGGGTATGGTAAGCACACCTTCATCGTGTAGCCGTTTCACGACTTCTGTCGCCGTCGCGTCAGAAAATTCGATCCCGATCATCAAGCCGAGGCCGCGCACCTCACGAATAACGCCAGCATGTTTCGCGGACAGTGTGCGCAACTCGCCGAGCACAAAAGCGCCGAGCTGGCGCGCATGGTCCGCCAGATGATCGCGCTCCATCACATCGAGGATTTTCAGCGCGACGGCGCAGCCGAGCGGCGACCCTCCGAAGGTCGTCGCGTGCGTACCCGCCGACAGCACATCGCGATGTTTCTCCGCGATCCAGAATGCGCCGATCGGAAACCCGCCGCCGAGCGCTTTCGCCATCGAGATGCCGTCGGGCAGAAAATCGTCACCAACAATTGTCTGCCAACCGTGAAATTTGCCGGTGCGGAAATGGCCGCATTGCACTTCATCCAGCAGCAGGAGCAGGTTCTTCTCGTCGCAAAGTTTTCGCAGGCCTAACAAGTAGTCCTGCCTGGCCGCTACGATACCGCTCTCG
>JBJMWW010000205.1:0-3017 GCA_045809945.1 Chthoniobacterales bacterium | reverse complement strand
GGGTGGGAGCACAGCGGGAGTATTTCCAGAGAATTTAACAGCAACCTAGCCTCAACGGTTCGTGGCCGAGGGAATTATCGGCCGTTTCTCAGCTTAATGCCGGAAATGACGAACGCCGGTGAAAACCATCGCCAGATCGCGTTCGTTCGCCGCCGCGATCACTTCTTCGTCGCGAACCGAACCTCCTGGTTGGATCGCGCAACTCGCGCCTGCTTCGGCCGCGGCGATCAAGCCATCAGCGAATGGGAAGAAGGCATCGCTCGCCACCGCGCAGTGGTCGAGGGACAATCCCGCTTCCTTTGCTTTCCAAACCGCGATGCGTGACGCGTCGACCCGCGACATCTGGCCGGCGCCGATGCCGAGCGTGCGATCCCCGCTCGCGTAAACAATCGCATTGGACTTCACGTGCTTGACGACGTTCCAGCCAAACATCATCGCCTTCATTTCGCCGCCGGTCGGCTGCCGGCTTGTCACAACCATCGGTTCCACCGTGATCAACTCCGAGACGTCTTTGTCCTGCACGAGCAAGCCACCCACGACCGATCGAATGTCCTGCAGCGACCTGTTCTCTTTCGTTGTCGGTAAGAGCGCGCGGATCAACCGCAGATTTTTCTTCTTCTGAAAAATCGCGCGCGCGTCCGGCTCAAACTCGGGTGCGATGATCACTTCGCTGAAAATCTCGCTGATCGCTTTCGCCAGCTCTTCGTTGATCGGGCGATTACAAATAATGATTCCGCCGAACGGCGCCTGCTTGTCGGTGGCGAAGGCTTTTTCCCACGCCGCGCGCAAATCTTCGTCGCTGCCGACGCCGCACGGATTGGTGTGCTTGAGAATCGCGACGGTCGGCTCGCTGAATTCCTCCATCAGGTTGGCTGCCGCGCTGATATCGAGAATGTTGTTAAACGACAGATCCTTGCCGTGAAGCTTCTCGAAATGTTTGTCGAAGTCTCCGTAAAGCGCGGCTTTCTGGTGCGGATTTTCGCCGTAACGCAGATGGCTGACGAGCGGCAGCGCGATCGAGAATGATGCGTCGGTTGTTTGTTCGCGATTCAGGAACGTGCTGATCGCGCGGTCGTAGTCTGATGTCTTGACGAATGCTTTGATCGCGAGCCGCTCGCGTAGCTTCAGCGTCGTCTCGCCGTCATTGTCCCGCATCGTATCCACGACCGCCTGATAATCGGCCGGATCGACCACAACGGTGACGGACTCGTAGTTTTTCGCCGCGCTGCGAATCATCGACGGCCCGCCGATGTCGATCTGCTCAATCGCTTCGCCGAGCGTGACGTCGGGATTCGCGACCGTCTTTTCGAACGGATACAAATTGACGACCACGAGATCGATCGGCTGGAAACCCTGTTCCTGCGCCTGCTGTTCGTGCAGAGGATTCCCCCGCTTGTAGAGCAGTCCGCCATGCACGCGCGGGTGCAGCGTCTTGACGCGACCTTCCAGCACTTCAGGGAAATCGGTGAAGCTCGAGATGTCCCGCACCGGCACGCCTTCCTTGCGCAACAGTTCACTCGTGCCGCCGGTCGAAATGATATCGACACCCTGCTTTTCGAGGGCGCGGGCCAAGTCGGCGATGCCGGATTTATCCGAGACAGAAATCAGCGCGCGCTTGATCTTCATGGGAGAAATGTCTCAGGAAAGCAGGAACAGCAATCAATTCTTCCTGCGTTCCTGCTTTCCTGAGAAATCAGCGATCAACTACGATGTGCTTCGCCATCGGGTAGAGCACCGGGCAGCAGCCGATCGTCTCGCAGAACGCTTTGCTGAAATGGCTCAGGCTCGCGTAACCGACTTCGGTCGCTGCTTCGGTCACGTTGTAGCGGCCGCTGCGCAGCAATTCCGCGGCACGCTCCATTCGCAAATTGCGCAGGTATTGCGGAATGGTCAGCCCGACCTCACGCGAAAAACTTCGGCTCAGGTAAAACGGACTGCAGCCGACTTCCTGGCCCAGCTGCTCAAGGGTTGGCGGGTTGGCGAGATCGTGCGCCAGCAGCTCTTTCGTCCGCGTAACACGATCGCGCGCCACGCGCTTGTGCCGCATGCAGAACAGCTCGGGATCTTTCGGCGCGAAAAGAAAATGCGCCATCAATTCGAGCGCTTTGCTTTGATACCAAAGACTCTGTGCCGCGCGCGGCACGGGCGGCTGCGATAAACCGCTGACAACGTTCCGCTGCTCCGTCGACATCGCACGAGCGTCGGAGATCACCGGCTTCTCTTTGTCGCCGAATACCGCGGAACGAATCAGCGGCTCCAGATCCGCTTCGCAGTCGGCCAGCTCACGCTGCAGATGTTTTCGCGAAAATTCCAGGGTGACGAAGCGGTGGTGATCGTGCGCCGCGCGCGACGCGCGCAGCGGTTCGTCGCGAACTGCATAGTAGCCCGAGCTGCCCGCAACATAATCAGTCCGCGAACCCACCGCGCCGCGACCGTCGAGATTCAAACAAAACTCGATGCTCTGCGGATGAAAACTAACTCCCCAGTCGAGCGCACGCCTGGTTTGGAAATCGTGCCACTCAACGCTCACGCCGAGCCGGTCGATATTTCCGTAGAGTTGACGCCAGCCGGATTGGACTTCGCGCCATGCTCCTCTCTCGGCCAGGGCCCCGGTTTCGGAAATCATCGCGGTTAATTACAAATGTGACGCTGTGAAAGCAAGGTGGATCGCGATGGAGCCGCGTGATGGCCGGCTCGGATAGCCCGGACGACCGGGCTAGCGGTGCATGAAATCGTCGAACGATTGCCGCACGCGATCGAACATCCGCTGCGCGTCGTCGCGCGCGCGATAGAACATCTTTTTGATACCGTGCTTGATGAAGTTCTCGTCCTCGTCATCCGCGTTGTCGTCGCTGATGTCGGTTTCCGGCTCACGAACATCCTGTCGCGGCGGCGCTTGTTGCTCGGTCTGCACCTGCGCGGTGTTTGTCCCGCGAAACATTCCTTCCACGCGCGTGATGTTTCCCTTGTTGGCACCGATGTGAACCGCGCCGCCGACCGAACCGGCCGCCGTTTGC
>JBJMWW010000204.1:0-3387 GCA_045809945.1 Chthoniobacterales bacterium | reverse complement strand
TGCTTCGTTTCCGCTTCGACCCGCTGCTTCACCAGGTCGGGATTGGTCATCGGGTCTTCCGCAGCGTTAAGCAGTAGCTGCTTCAACTCGCGAACAGTCAGCTCATTCAGCTCCTTCTCATGCGTGAGTAACTCCTGCGCTTCTTTGATCAGAGCGGGATTTCCATTGAATGCGGCTGCCGCTTTCCCGGCAACTTCAGCCGCGGCATCGTGCTCCGGCGTTACGTCGGTCACTGCGAGCCACTGCGCCTCCTGGTTTACCGTGGAGAGCGCCTTGTAACCGGCGTTAGCGAGGTGGAGAAATCGATCCGCCCGTTCCTGAATAGGAGATGCGTAGAGTGGAAACGCGACGAGCAGGTATGCGGCGGCGAGGCGGAGCTTCATGCCGCGATGTTAGCGTCGGATGTGCGATTGTGAAGCGGCTTCGCGCCAGCTACTTTCGCTTCCGTGAATCTTCTTCTTTTTCGAGTGGCCGCCGCGCTTTGCTTTATCGCCGTCGCTCTCGGCGCCTTTGGCGCGCACGGTCTCAAAGGGATGCTCACCGCGCGCGACATGCTCGGCGCGTGGGAAAAAGCGGTGTTCTATCAATTTGTCCACGCTCTCGCACTGCTCGCGCTTGCCTTTGTCGCAAACGTCAACAAACCGGCGACCATGCTGCTCGTCGCCGGCATCGCGCTATTTAGTGGCAGTTTGTACATGATGGCGTTGAGCAACGTTCGTGCGCTCGGCGCCATCACGCCGCTCGGCGGCCTTTGCTTCCTCGCGGGCTGGGCCTGGCTTGCCATCTCGCCAACGCGCTGAGCCGCATGGTAGTCTTTCGCGCGAATGACCACGTTCGTTGAGTCGCAGCGCGCTTTAGTGACCGCTCTCATTTTTGTCGCAACGTTTTTCATCACGTTGACGATCGGGCGATTGTTGAAGCGCCGCGCCGGTGTTCGGCTCGGTCTGCTCTTCCAGCTCTTCTGCCTCGCACTCGCCTTTTACGCCGCGATGTGGTTTTACGGCGTCAACGCGACCTGGCGCAACCATGTCGGTGCTGGCCTTGCCCTGCTCAGCAGTGCGTTCGTCATCGCGCTGATCGATCGCTACCTCTGGAACTTTTACTTCGAGAGGAAGCGGCAGACGCCTATCCCCCATTTGCTGCGCGAACTGGTCGCACTCGTCGTTTTTCTGATCGCGCTCTTGCTCGTGCTTACTTTCGGCTACCACGCCGAGCGCGGCCTGAAGGCGTTGCTCGCCGGTTCCGGTGTCTTCGCCATTCTCATCGGCATCGCCGGACAAAACGTCTTCGGCGGCATCATTGCCGGCATTTCCCTCCAGCTGAATCGCCCCTACAAAGTCGGCGACTGGTTGTTCGTCCACGACAAGACCTACGCCGAAGTCATGGAGATCAACTGGCGTTCGACCCGTCTGCGTACGAACGACAACATCTATCTCGACATTCCGAACAACGAGATCGTTCGGACCACGATCGTTAACCTTCATTATCCGACCCAGCAGCACGCCATGCGCATCCGGGTCGGCGCGGACTACAACGTGCCGCCGAACCGGGTGAAAGATGCGCTCTTCCACGCGACTTCCAATGCCGAAGGCGTGATGCCCGATCCGAAGCCGCGCATCCTCCTTGTCGACTTTGGAGACTCAGCCGTGATCTACGAGATCAAGTTCTGGATGGGGGACCATGCCAGAATCAACGAGGTCTCCGATGCGATTCGCACCAATGTCTGGTACGAATTCAAGCGTCAGGGCATCACCATTCCTTTCCCGATCCGCACCGTCCAGATCGCCCGCAAACACACTGAAACGACGGCCGATGCTCGCGATGAGGCGCGCGCCATTTTGCGCAACGAGCCGCTCTTCCAATGTCTCGAGCACGATCAGCTCGATAAGCTGGTCGATAACGGCCGGCTCAATCGTTTCGGTCGCGGCGAGCGCATCATCGAGGAAGCAGCGGAAGGCGACTCGATGTTTATCCTGCTTCGCGGGAGTGCCCAGGTTTCCGTTGCGAAGAACGGCACGACGATTCGTGTCGGTGTGCTGCGGACGGGCGATTGCTTCGGCGAGATGTCGCTCCTTACCGGAGAAAATCGCACTGCTACGGTGCGAGCCGACGGCGACTGCGAAGTGCTGGAAATCGGCAAAGAGCCGATGTCGGAAATTTTTCACGAAACGCCCGAATGCCTGAATCAGCTGAGCGAGCTCCTGGCCAGACGGCGACTGGAAACCGAAGGCATCGTGCAAGACGCCTCCCAACCGCACGACGCGGACAACAAGGAACGCGAATATCAGGGCTCGTTCCTGCGCAAGCTGAAAGCCGTCTTTGAGCTGTAGCTTCCGCTCTGCTGGGAAGCTGACAGCTTCCCCTACAGAGCTACCGGCGCGTCACCCGTTGTTCCAAAGCTGAAACGACGAACGGACGAATAGTGGGCGCGAGCTGCCGAAGCTGCCAGCTTCGCTCCGCTTTGCCTGAGCCGGTGCCTGCTTCCGCCGCTTTGACACCATACAGCGCCGGTCCGAGCGAGTGATCAGCCATGTGAGCTGTGGCCGCGGCGTGACCGGCAGCACGCGCTGCTGCTCGCGCGGCATCGCTTCTCGACTCTCGCGCCGCAGCGTGCGCAGCGATTGCCGCTCGTCGAGCGTCGCCGACGCTAATCCTGCCTTTCGCCCACATCTTTGCCGCTTCGATGGCGCGCTGCGCACGAGCATCAGGACAAAAATGGACGACGTGTTCGGCACAACGCGCCGCCCACGCGGCGAGCAGCCGATGAGTATCGAGCCCGAGCGGTCCTCCGCGATGCGCAGCAACAAAGCGCCGATCCCGCATCGTCTGCCTACGGTGTAACGCCGCTCCCTTTGGTAGGATACGGTGGCACCGGCGGCAGATCGTAGCGCTTCGTCTTCAGCTCCTCCTTAAGTTCCTGAATGCCGCGATCGAGCTGCTGGTCTTCGCCGTGGAACTCCTTCGACGGATCATTATCAACCACAATGTCAGGATCGACCCCGTGGCCTTCAATGACCCAGCCGCTGCCATCCTTCGCATAAGGCGCGAACTCCGGCCGGTTGATCGTTCCGCCATCTACCAGCGGTAAGGCGTTACGAATTCCAACCACGCCACCCCAGGTCCGCTTGCCGATCAGCTTGCCCAGACCTAACGACTTGAAACGGAACGGGAAAATGTCGCCGTCGCTCGCACTAAATTCATCGCACAGCGTGACCAAAGGACCGGTGAAGGTCTGTGGTGGATTGGTTTGCGGCGTGCCGTTGCGGGCGATCTCGACCATGACGAGTGCGCGGCGGAGTCGCTCGATGACCAGCGGCGAGACGAACCCTCCGCCGTTGCCGCGGACGTCGACGATCAGACCGTGCTTCCGGATTTGCGGAAAGTACT
>JBJMWW010000203.1:0-2335 GCA_045809945.1 Chthoniobacterales bacterium | reverse complement strand
GTCGAAGGATCTCTAGTAGCCTTCTGCGAGATCATCCCAATGCGGATTTGCGCGGGTAATTAGCGCGATCTTTTTGCTGCGTCGCCAGCCTTTCAGCTGTTTCTCGCGGGCGATCGCAGACCGCGGATCAGAGAACTGCTCGACGTGCACGAGCAACCTGAGGTTATATCGCCCTGCGAAACCAACGCGCGCTTCACCGTGTTCTGATAATCGGCGCTGCATGTCATTCGTGACGCCGATATAAAACACATCGCGACTCTTGTTAGTCAGGATGTAAACGAAGCAATCACGCACGGTAGAATTCTTTTTCTACTAGAGATGCTTCGACAAGCTCAGCATGACGAAGACGATCGACACGTCCGATTCAGCTGCCCGCACGATTAGTAAATGCCGGGCGGTTCCGGCAACGCGCGAGGGTGAAAAAAGGGCGATTCGCGAAGCGCGTTTGAGCGGGGATTTTGCGCCCAGAGTTACTTCCATGTTCACCTCCATTCGAAATTTGATCGCAGCCGCGGCTATTGTCGTCGCGTCGCTTACTTTCAGCTCGCGGCCCGTGCTCGCGCAGCAAACACCGCCGGCGTTTTCGCAAATCATCCTCTTCGGCGACAGCCTCTCCGACACGGGCAACGTTAATCACCGCATCGAAGACATCACCGGCGGCCAGATCGGTTACCCGAGCGGCAGCTACAACTACAGCAACGGCCGCTTCACCAACAGCACCGATACCGATCCGCCCGCGCGAAAATACGTTGGCGTCTGGCATGAGCAGATGGCCCGGTTATTTCTCAATCTCCCGGCCGCGACCAATAGCGAGGATGGCGGACTGAATTACGCCTTCGGCGGCGCAACGCTGGAGAACGGCACCCAGACGCGCAGCATCGAAGGAAGTCCCGTCACGGTCACGATCGACAACATCGGCAAACAGATCGACGACTTTCTGGCTAATCACACATTCGATCCGAACGCGCTCTACATTCTCTGGGGCGGCGGCAACGATCTCCGCACCGACGAGAGCGCGACGAATGTCACCGCGACGGCAAACCGGGTGAGCGTTCACATCACGCGTCTCGCACAGGCCGGCGCGAAGTACATCCTCGTTCCGAATGTGCCGGCGATCGGCACGATTCCGCAGTACATCGGCAATGACGAACACGCGCAAGCACTCGACGTCGCCTCACTCAGCTATCGCGACCAGCTCAAGGCAGTGATCGATACCACGGTCGCCAATCTCGCCGCGCAAAAGATCAACGTCACCGTCTATCAGTTTGATGAGTGGCGCTCGAACCTGCAGATCTACGCCGATCCGGCGACCTACGGCTTCATCAATGTCACCAACTCGGCGCAGGGCCGCTCTGATTTTAATCCGGACCAGTTTGTTTTCTGGGATGATGTGCATCCAACGACCGCCGGTCACTACTACATCGCCAAAGCCGCCTACGCGGCGATCACCGGGCCAACACCCTCGCCAGCGAAAGCGGCGAACCTCTCGACGCGGCTGAATGTCGGCACCGACCAGAACGTCTCGATCATCGGCTTCATCGTCACCGGCGATGTGGCGAAAAAGGTCATCCTGCGCGGCCTCGGGCCTTCGCTCGCAGCAAAAGGCGTCACCGGTTACCTGGCAGACCCGACGCTCGCGCTCTATGACGCGAACAACAATGTCGTCGCGTCGAACGACAACTGGGAGGAGTCACAGGCAGTTGAAATAGCTGCGACTGGAATTCCGCCAGAGAATCCAAACGAGTCAGCAATTGTCGCGACACTCGCTCCCGGCAAATACACTGCAGTGCTCGCCGGCAAAAACGGTGGCACGGGAGTGGGCCTGGTTGAAGCCTACGACGGTGACAATAACGCCTCGACGCTCGCGAACCTCAGCACGCGCGGCTCCATCGGCATCGGTGAAGACGTCATGATTGGCGGCTTCATCGTCGGCAGCGGCGACAACCCGTTGATCGTCATCCGCGCCATCGGCCCGAGCCTGAGCAGCGGCGGCGTGAACAATCCCCTCGCCGATCCGGTCGTGGAACTGCACAACGGAAACGGCACGTTGCTTCGCGCAAACGACAACTGGAAAGACAATCCAGCCGAAGCGCAGGCAGCACGCTCGACAACGATCCAGCCGACCGACGACCACGAATCGGCGATCACGGCGTTCCTGCCGTCCGGCAACTACACCGCGGTCGTTCGCGGCGCGAACAACACAATCGGCGTTGCCTCGGTCGAAATCTACCGGCTGCGGTAGCTGCAGCTTAACTGTAGGGCTGAGTGAGTCGCGGCTGGTGACAACGTCGTGGGTTTGTTCTAGATAGTTATTGAGTGTTGTAGTGTAATTGTG
>JBJMWW010000202.1:0-3905 GCA_045809945.1 Chthoniobacterales bacterium | reverse complement strand
TGTGCGCGATTTCGTATTCGGCGGGTTCGCGGACGTCGATGAGTTGTAACGGTTCGCCGGCCTCTAGTTTGGCTTTGAGTTCGCGAACAGTCAGGCCGGTTGGAGAGGCGCAGGCCGCGCCGACTTGTTGCGGCGTGGAGATCGTCGGGGCTTCGCCGCAGATGGGGCATTGCAGGTCGCGGCGAAGTTTGAATTCGCGGAAGGTCATTTTCAGCGCGTCGAAATGCAGAAGGCGGCCGAGAAGCGGTTCGGCCAAGCCGGTGATGAGTTTGATCGTTTCAGTGGCCTGAATGAGGCCGACGATTCCCGGCAGCACGCCGAGGACGCCGGCTTCCGCGCACGAGGGCGCGGCGCCGGGCGGGGGCGGCTCCGGGAAAATGCAGCGGTAGCACGGTGCGCCAAGATGCGGCGCGAAGACGGCGGCCTGGCCGTCGAACTGAAAGACGGAGCCGTAGACGTTCGGCTTGGCGGCGAGAACGCAGGCGTCGTTGGAAGCGTAGCGCGTTGGAAAATTGTCCGAGCCGTCGACGACGATGTCGAAGTTGCGCACTATTTCCATCGCGTTGTCGGCGGTAAAGCGTTCGTTGTGCAGCACGACGTTTACGTGTGGGTTTGTTTCGGCGATCCGGTCGCGCGCTGATTCCAATTTCTCCCGGCCGACGTCCGATGTGCCGTGAAGAATCTGGCGGTGCAGGTTCGAAAGATCGACGCGATCGGAATCGACAATGCCGAGCGTGCCGACACCGGCGGCGGCAAGATACAACGCGGCCGGCGACCCGAGACCACCGGCACCGATGCAGAGGACGCGCGCGTTTTTCAATCGCTCCTGACCGGCAGCGCCGATCTGCGGCAGCATGAGCTGGCGCGAATAACGAGCACGTTCGTCGTCGGAGAAAATCGGCGCGCTCATGTTTTCACGAGGTCCCATTTGATTCCGACAATCCGCTTCTCGGCGAAGCGCCGGAGCGACTTCGGGAACTCGAGAAAGCTCGCGCCCTTTTTTTCATGGAAACCAACTTCACCGAATTCCGTCCCGCTGTCGCTCGCGCGAACCGTCATGACGCGGACGTTTTTGATCAGGCTTTGCAAATGCCGATCGGTCTTCGGCTTTTGCCACAGTGTGTAGACCTCAGGCTGGCCGCAGCGTTCCACGACATCGGCGAAGCGCGCCGTTTTCACTTTGAGCAGTTTCATATTCTCTCCGAGTCGGAGCCGAGGCACGACCTGCTCGTGCGCCGGCTCGAACCGAGGCCAGCGACCTCGGCTACAGGGAAAAGAAAAGCCGCCAGAGAGCTACGGCAAGGAGGATCAGACTACCGTTGCTGCATTCCTGCTCTGGCGGGGTTCGCCAGTCCTCAATCCATAGTCCCTGACGGGGCGGCACTCTTCGCAATTTCGCGACGCGGCGCAACGGCTTTTCTGATGACACAGCGGGCATGTTCTGTTTGCATCGCGCGGTGAAATTTCTCGCTGCGCTCGGCATCGTCTTCGTTTTTTCGGGCTGCTTTACGCTCGAAAATCGGCGCGATCTCTACACCGCGGATTTCGATCGAACGCCGGTGCACGCCACCACGACTACGACGACCGCGGTGCAAGCGACGACTACGACGCGTGTGGCGACGCCGCCGGTTACGACGCGCAAGACCGCGCCCGAGGTAAAACCGATCCCGAGCGATCCGGAAGAGGCGAATTTGCCACCGCCGCTGCCGACGCCGTGACGTAATCGGCTGTAGCGTGCGCTCTCCCCAGCGCATTGCACTACGCCGCGTCAATTATCCGCTGAGGACAGCGGACACTACAATTTAGCCGAAGGGCAGGTTCGCCTTGATGCGCGCGACATCGGTGTGATGAACGACGTGCGCCTTGGCCATCTGGCGCTTACGTTTCGCGCTTTTCGACGAGAGCAAATGCCGACGCGAGGCGTGCGAACGCAGCACCTTGCCGCCAGCGGTGATCTTGAACCGCTTCGCAACTGATTTACGAGTTTTGCTTCGTGCAATGGCCTTCGGCATGAGGCGCGGAACATAGCGGAAAGATTTAGCGATTCAACGAGTTAGTGATTCAGCGAATTACAGATTGCCCAAGTCGCTAAATCTCTAAATCGTTCAGTCGCTAAATGAATATGCCCCACGTGGTGATCGTCGGCGGTGGTTTCGGCGGACTCGAGGCTGCGAAAGCACTGGAGTGCGAAGAGGTCCGCGTAACCGTAATCGACCGAACGAACTACCACCTCTTCCAACCGTTGCTTTACCAGGTCGCGACCGCGGCGCTCTCGCCCGCAGACATAGCCGCGCCTTTGCGCGCGGTCGTAAGCGAATGCCGCAACGTGGAAGTCATGCTCGCCGAGGTGCAGTCGGTGGACGTCAACGCACGCTGCGTTCGCTGCGGCGATCTGAATACGCAATACGACTATCTGATTCTCGCCACCGGTTCCCGCCATTCGTATTTCGGTCACGACGAATACGAGAAGCTCGCGCCGGGATTGAAGAGTTTGGAAGACGCGGTGGAAATCCGGCGTCGCATTTTGATGGCGTTCGAGTACGCGGAAAAGACGTCGGACGAGAACGAGCGCAAAGCGGCGATGACTTTCGTCATCATCGGCGGCGGACCCACGGGCGTCGAAATGGCAGGGGCGATTGCTGAGATTGCGCGCTACACGCTGGCGAAAGACTTTCGCCACATCGATCCTTCACAGGCGCGAGTCATATTGATCGAACACAGCAAGTGCGTCCTGGCGGCGTTTCCGAGCGAACTGCAGGAGAGCGCGATGAAGCAGTTGAGTGACCTTGGTGTGGAAGTGCGCACCGGCGCCAAAGCGACCGATTTGAGCGAGCAAGGTTTGCGCGTCGGCGACGAATTCATCCCGTGCCGAGTAAAGATCTGGGCGGCGGGAAACACCGCATCGTTCGTCGGCAAGTCGCTCGGCGTGCCGGTGGATAAAGTCGGACGGGTGATTGTCAATCCCGACCTGACGATTCCCGGACATCCTGAAGTTCAGGTGATCGGCGATCTTGCGAATTTTTCCGCCGATGGAGGCGAGCCGTTGCCCGGCGTGTCACCGGTTGCGATGCAGCAAGGTCGGCATGCGGCGCGAAACATTCTGGCGATGATCGACGGACGTAAGCCGCAGCGTTTCCATTACTGGGACAAAGGCAGCATGGCGACGATCGGTCGTAACAAAGCAGTCGCCGACGTGCACCTGTTCGGGAAATCGCTCCATCTGAGCGGCTGGCCGGCCTGGATGGTATGGCTCTTCGTGCACGTGCTGTTCCTTGTCGGCTTCAGAAACCGTGTCGCCGTCCTTTTCCAATGGGCCTGGGCTTACTTCACGTTCAATAAAGGCGCGCGCTTGATCACGCGAAACTTCCAGGCCGAACAGAGGCCTCCGGCATAATTAGCGATGATTTGTCATTCCGAGCGGAGTCGAGGAATCCTCGTGCACGTCCAGGCAAAGACGCGGAGATGTCTCGACTTCGCTCGACATGACAGATGCCGGTGAATTTGGAAGTGCGGAACCGCCAGCGTCGCGTTCGTGTCGACGTTTGCTCCCTGCAAGACTTTGCGGAACGGGCACTGCGTGAGTGTCTGCGAACGCGCGGCGGTCTAAGCCGCTTACGCGATATCACGGCCGTTCTGGTTTCCGATCGCAAGATTTCCGAGCTGCACCGGCGTTACATGAAGATCGCCGGAGCGACCGATGTGATCACCTTTCAGCACGGCGATATTTTCATCAGCACAGAAACGGCACGGCGTCAGGCCACGCAATTCGGCACCACGACGCTGGACGAAATCAAACTCTATCTCGTTCACGGCTTGCTCCACCTGCACGGGTTTGACGACAAGACACCAGCCGCGGCAAGACGCATGGCGCGGATGCAGGAACGAATCGTAAGGCGTGCCGGTTG
>JBJMWW010000201.1:0-2181 GCA_045809945.1 Chthoniobacterales bacterium | reverse complement strand
CGCGCTCGAGTTGGAACGCGCCGGTGCCGACCTGCTCGAACTCGGCGTTCCTTTTTCCGACCCGCTGGCCGACGGCATCGTCAATCAACTTGCCGCGCAGCGTGCACTCAACGGCGGAGCGACTACCACCGGCGTGCTCGACTGCGTGAAAAAGGTTCGAGCGAAATCCGAGATACCGATCGTCCTCTACACCTATCTGAATCCGGTTTTTCAATTCGGATTCGAGGGGTTTCACGAAGCGGCTGCCGGCGCAGGGGTGGATGGTTTGCTTCTGCTCGATTTGCCGCCGGACGAGTTGCTCGTCGCTCCTGCGAGACCGGTCCATATCCGACTCGTTGCACCGACCACTCCCGGTGACCGTCTCCAGAAGATTTGCGATGGCGCTGCCGGTTTCATTTACTACGTGTCGCGTGAAGGCGTTACCGGTGCGCAATCCAGCATGGCATCGTCGCTGCGCGATCGCGTGGCTGAGATTCGCACCCACACGGAACTGCCAATCGCGATCGGCTTCGGCATTTCAACTCCGGAGCAGGCCAGCGAAGTCGCGCGGATTGCGGATGGAGTGGTGGTCGGCAGCGCAATTGTGGAGAAGATCGGCAACGGCGTGGCCGTAGGCGGATTTGCGCGCGATCTCGCCCGTGCCGTTCACGAGGCGCGTAGGTGACCTTTTCTCGATGATGTGCTACACGACGGACATGCTGCGGTTCACGAAAATGAATGGCGCCGGCAACGATTTCGTCATGCTCGATAATCGGGCCGGTGATCTGAAGCTCACAGGCGAACAGATCGCGCGGCTCTGTGACCGGCATCGTGGTGTCGGCGCCGATGGCGTCTTGCTCGTCGAACGGCCGGCAAACGGCGCCAATTTTCGGATGCGCTACTACAATAGCGACGGCGGTGAAGCCGAAATGTGCGGCAACGGTGCGCGCTGCTTTGCGCGGTTCGCGGATCGCATCGCCGGTCCGTTGAAGAATATTACCTTTGAGACCCTGGCGGGCGTGATCGGCGCGAGCATCGAAGGCGAGCATGTCCGCCTGCAGATGAGTGATCCAACGGATATGCGTTTAAATCTCGATGTCCCGCTGCGCGAGCAAACGCTCCGCGGCCATTTTGTGAATAGCGGCGTGCCGCATGTTGTCGTGCCGGTTGACGATCTCGAGGCTGCCGATGTGAATCGTATCGGTCGCTCAGTTCGCCAGCACGAGCTGTTCGCCCCGAAAGGCGCAAATGTGAATTTTCTCAGCCGCCGTGATGACAACGCGATTGCGATTCGCACCTATGAACGTGGCGTCGAAGCCGAGACGCTTGCATGCGGCACCGGTGTGGTGGCGAGCGCGTTGATCTTCGCGGCGACGAATAATCTGGCCGGCCCGATTCGCGTGCTGGTCCGTGGCGGTGACGAGCTGACTGTTGATTTCGAGAAAGATGGCGACCAGTTCACAAAGGTGACCCTGACCGGCCCGGCCGATTTCGCCTTCGACGGAACGATCGAACTCTAAATGTTTCGCGGCACATTCACCGCGCTCGTGACACCGTTTCGTAACGGCGCGGTCGATTATCCGGCGCTCGAGAAATTGATCGACGCGCAGATCGATGGCGGCGTCGATGGTCTGGTCGCGAATGGAACGACGGCCGAGTCGCCGACACTTTCGCACGAAGAGCGGAACCAAATCGTGAAGCTCGTGATAGATCGCGCGAAAGGGCGATGCTGCGTCCTCGTTGGCACCGGCTCGAACTCGACCGCGCACACCATCGAGATGACGCGCGAAGCGGAGAAGTTCGGCGCGGAAGGCGCGCTCGTCGTTTCGCCGTACTACAACAAGCCCAGTCAGGAAGGCCTCTTCCGACATTTCCAGGCGGTCGCGCGCGAAACGTCGCTGCCGATCGTGCTCTACAACATTCCTGGTCGCTGTGCGGTGGATATCAATGCCGACACGGTCGAGCGGCTGGCCGATGCGTGCGACAACATCGTCTCGATCAAAGAGGCGAGCGGAAGCGTCGAACGCGTGGGGGATTTGCGAAGGCGTCTGCCCGACGCTTTCACAATCCTGAGCGGAGATGATGGACTGATCCTGCCGTTTATGTCGGTCGGCGCGGTCGGCGTGGTCAGTGTCGCGTCCAATATTTTTCCTGCTGAAGTCGCGGCGCTCGTCCGTGCCTTCCGCGCCGGCGATCACATCG
>JBJMWW010000200.1:0-3937 GCA_045809945.1 Chthoniobacterales bacterium | reverse complement strand
CGAAATAATCCGCTAGAAGATGGCCCCGATGCTTCGCGCTGCGTCGTTCGTCATTCTCGCAGGAGTCGTCGTCGCCGGTTGTACGGCGACAAAAAAAGCGGCCGTCACCACATTTCATGTGATCGACGCGCCGGCGAATTATGTGCGGCACAAAATCGACGAGCCGCAGACGACCGCGACGACCGCGTCGGATGTTAGCAATCCCGGCTATGCAGTAAATCAACCGCCGCCGCAGGTCACGACGCAGCATCATGCCGCGACGACAGCGGTCCCTTCGCCGTCAGAAGGTCCGCGCAAAGTCCCACCTGGCCCGAGCCCGCACGCAGCCGCGACTCAGGCTTCCCAATTTCCTGTCGCCCGATCGGTGCCGGGCAGACCTGGATATGTCTACAGCATCGACCCGAATGGAGGGATCATCGACGTAACCGGCTACAAGTCCGGCGATAAAGCGAAAGATCCGTACACCAAACAGATCTTCATCGTTCCCTAGTCCGGCCAGCCGATCGCGCGCCGCTTTTCGGTGCTGCAACTCCTGACGAGTTCGGCGTCATCGCGCGCTTATTCATCACTGCTCCTGAGCGTTGCGCACGAGCTACGCCCAAAGGCCAATTCACATCCAATCCTGTGCATGTTTTCTGCTTTTAACGAACGAATGCGATCCCGCACCTCCATTTTCGTTTTGCTGACGCGCCGAGCGGCCACGCGCGCGATGCTCGTTGCGGCGCTCGCAGGCCTCATCGGGGCGAAGAGCGCGGACGCGTATGTCTTAAACGGTAAGACGTGGGCGAGCGGCACGATCACAATGCAGCTAGGGCTTGGAAACGCGGGCCGCACTTTGACGGACGGCAACACGAACTGGAACCAGGCGGTCGAGCCGGCGCTCGGGGCGTGGAATCAGGTCATCGGCCGGGTGCAATTTTGGGAGGTGATGGACTCGACGGCCGCGCTTTCGACTGGCGACCGCATCAACACAGTGGGCTTCAGGAACGACGTTTTCGGCACCGCATTCGGGAGCGGAACGCTTGCGGTCACTTACTACATCATGTCCGGCTCGAGCATGGTGGAGGCGGATGTCCTCTTTAATCCTGCACAAAGTTTCGATTCATACCGCGGGCCGCTGCATTTCGGTTCGAACGGCTATGCCATCGGCGACATTCGCCGCGTTTTTCTGCATGAACTTGGCCACGCGCTCGGGCTCAATCACGCGTCGGGCGACGTGATCATGAATGCCCTAACGAGTGATCGTGAGGTGCTCGCATCTGACGACATTGCCGGCGCGCAGGCGATGTATGGCGCGGCGGCCCCAACTCCGGTACCGACGCCAACCCCGACGCCCACTTCGACTACCTCGACTTTGGTCAACATCTCGACGCGCATGAATGTGGGAACGGGCGACAACGTCCTCATCGCCGGCTTCATCATTCAAGGCACGCAGCCGAAGAAGCTTTTGCTGCGCGCTGCGGGACCGTCGCTTGCGCAATACGGCGTTGCCAACAGCCTCTCGGATTCCGTGCTCGAATTGCATGACAGCACGGGCGCGTTGATTCAGCAGAACGACAACTGGCAGACCGGCGGGCAATTCAGCGAGATCAACGCGAGTGGCAAAGCGCCGACGAATCCCGCGGAAGCAGCTCTGATCGCGACACTGAATCCTGGCACCTACACGGCGATCGTGCGCGGCGCGAACAACGCGCAAGGCGTCGCCCTCGTTGAAGGCTTCGAACTCGATACGCCGGCGACAAAGATGGTGAATCTCTCCACGCGCGGCAGCATCGGCACCGGTGACAACGTGATGATCGCCGGATTCCAGGTGCAGGGCGGCAGCAGCAAGAAAGTGATCGTGCGCGCGCTTGGGCCATCGCTCACGCAGTATGGTGTTCAGGGCGCGCTCGCGAATCCACTGCTCGAATTGCACGACAGCAGCGGTGCGCTCGTTTCGTCGAACGACGACTGGTCGAGCAGCTCGCAAAAGCTCGAGATCATCGCCAGCACTGACGCGCCTCCGAACCCGCTCGATAGCGCGATCGTCGCAACCCTCGCGCCGGGCAGCTACACCGCGATCGTGCGCGGCGTGAACGGCCTCACCGGAATTGGCCTCGTCGAGGTCTACGATCTCGACTGAACCGCTGAGTTGCGTTAGATTTTTCCTGAATTCGTGTGAACTTTTCCTGTTCCGGAAATCGCGCAGAAATCGCCGCCGTATGAAAACATTTCGTCCGCTCTTCATCGCCGTTACCGCCGCACTCGCGCTCAGCACTGCACGCGCGACAACCGTCATTCCGCCGACCTTTGACCAGCTCGTGCAGGACGCTGAGTTGATCTTCCAGGGCACAGTGACCGACGTGAAATCGCAGTACGTCGGCGAAGGCGGGCAGCGCCACATTACGACCTACGTGACGGTGAAGGTCGAGGACGCGGTGAAGGGTGATCCGGGCGCTAGCTACACGCTTCGGATGCTCGGCGGCACCGTCGGCGATGAGACGATGGAAGTGAGCGACGCACCGAAGTTCAAAGTCGGCGATCGGGACATTCTCTTCGTCGAGCACAACGGCACACAGTTCATTCCGCTCGTTGGGATCATGCATGGCCGCTTCCGCGTTAACCACGACAGCCAGACGGGCGCGGATATGGTGGGGACGAACAATGGCAGCGCGGTCACGAATGTTGATACACTTGGGCGCGTTGATGAGAACGGCACGAGCAAAGCGAGAACGAACGCGGTCGAGCGGCCGCTCGATGCCGATTCGTTCAAGGCTGCGATTCGCAGCAAGCTTGGCGCGCAGTAACGCACGCGCGCAGATTTGCGCGCTTCTCGTCATCCTCGCCGCTCACATTGTTACGAGCCGCACGTTGGCTTACTCGTACGTCGCTGACGGCGCGCATTGGCCCGGGCCGACGATTCCGGTTGTTCTTCAGCTCGGCGCCGCGTCGCGGCCGTTGCAGGATGGAAGCACGAGCTACGACCAATCGGTCGAGCGCGCGATGAAGTTGTGGAACCAGCAGATCGCGACCGCGCAATTCACCTGGAGCGAAGCGCCGCGCACGGCTGCGCCATCTTCAGACGGTGTCACGACAGTTTCGTTTGAGTCGAAGATCTACGGCGACGATCTCGGCACGAGCACACTTGCCATCACCGAGGTGCGAAGTTCTGGCGGCCGCATCATCGAAGCGGACGTCGCTTTCAACAGTGGAAAAATCTGGGATTCACACCTGGGCACGCTCGATGGCAACACCGGCAACGAGATTCATCGCGTCGCACTGCATGAACTCGGACACGCGCTCGGCCTCGATCATCCCGATGCCCACGGACAGAAGGTGGTCGCAATCATGAATTCGCACGCCAGCGACGTTGATCGTTTGCAGCAGGACGATGTCTCCGGCGCGCGCTCGCTTTACGGGACGCCGGATAACGCGCCGGCGCTCACGCGCAACGGCCGCCTCGCGAACATCTCGACGCGCGGCCGTGTCGGAACCGGAGACAGCGTGATGATCGGTGGATTCATCATCAAGGATGCGACGAAGCGCGTGCTGATTCGCGCGCTTGGACCATCGCTTCCGCTGACCGGCACATTGACCGATCCAGTGCTCGAATTACACAACCGCAACGGCGACGTCATCGCCTCGAATAACAACTGGAACGACACGCAGCGGCAGGAGATCGCGGCGACCGGATTGGCGCCGGACATTGATCGAGAATCCGCAATTGTCATGACGCTGCCGGCCGAGCCATTCACCGCGATCGTTTCGGGCAACAACAGCACGACCGGCGCGGCGCTCGTGGAAGTCTACAACCTCTCGCCGGAGAACGGACGGCTCGCAAACATCTCGACACGCGGCTTCGTCGGCACCGGCGATAACGTGCTTATCGGCGGCTTCATTATCGATGGGCCTGAATCGAAGAAAGTTGTCGTGAGAGGAATCGGACCGTCGCTGAGTG
>JBJMWW010000199.1:0-3647 GCA_045809945.1 Chthoniobacterales bacterium | reverse complement strand
GTCGAGCATCGCGGCGGCTTTGCTGCACGTCTCTTTGTATTCCGCGCCTGGATCGGAGTCGGCGACAATGCCTGCGCCTGCTTGAACGTAAGCGCGTCCGCCCTTGAGCACGATCGAGCGCAGCGCGATGCAGCAATCGAGCGCACCGTCGAAGCCGAAGTAACCGACGGCGCCGGCGTAACAGCCGCGTTTCGTTTTCTCCAGTTCCGCGATGATCTGCATCGCACGAATTTTCGGTGCTCCCGAAACGGTGCCGGCGGGAAACGTCGAGCGCAGCGCGTCGAACGCAGTCCTGTCATTCCGCAATTTGCCGGTGACATGCGAGACGAGATGCATGACGTGACTGTAGCGTTCGATCGTCATTTGCTCAGTGACGTGGACGCTGCCGATCTCCGCGATCCGGCCGACGTCGTTTCGCGCCAGGTCGATTAGCATGACGTGCTCGGCGCGTTCTTTTTCATCGGCGAGCAAGTCGCGCGCGTTCTCTTCGTCCTCTTTCGGAGTTCCACCGCGGCGACGCGTGCCGGCGATCGGCCGCACTTCCACGTTTCTGCCGGTCAGGCGCACGTGCATTTCCGGCGAACTGCCGATGAGCGCAAAATCCGCGCCGAAGCGCAGGCAGAACATGTAAGGCGAGGGATTTACCAGTCGGAGACAGCGGTAAAGCGTGAGTGCATCGCCGTGATATTCAGCTTCGAATCGCTGCGAGAGAACGACTTGGAAAACGTCGCCAGCGGTTATGTGTTCTTTGGCGACGCGAACGTTCTGCTCGAAATCGCTCTGCGTGATGTTCGATTTCGCCAACGCCGGAACGAACTGCTCGTGCGCATCCAGCGGCGAGAGCGATGTCGGACTGGTGAGTTTCGTCAGGGTTTGCTGGAGAAGGTCGACGGCGCCGTCGTAAGCGTTCGGCGTATCAGCAAACGCGTTCACCACGATCTTCACGCGCCGCTGCAAGTGATCGAAAATCACGATCAAACGCATGATCGTGAACAACAGCTCCGGCAATTTCAGCTCGTCCGCGCAAGCCGCCGGCACCTTCGGCTCGAAGTGCCGTATCGCGTCGTAACCGATGAAGCCGACCGCGCCGCCGGAAAAACGCGGCAGCGCCGGGCTTGTCGCGAACTTGAAAGAGGCCATCGCTCGTTGCAATTGCGCGAGCGGATCTTCAGCGGTGCCGTCGCTGCGAATCACCGCCTGCGGCTGGAAGCCGAGGAACGAGAACCGGCCGGATTCGTCGCGCAGCTCGGCCGATTCGAGTAGAAAACTGAACGTGTCGTCGTCCAGCTTCTGAAAGACAGAAGTCGGCGTTTCCGCATCAGCAACGAGATCGACGTAGACCGGAATGACGTTCGCCGAACGGGCGAGCGCCCCGAATTCTTCGCGGGAGGGAAGGATCGTCATCGCGCGGTGGGGGGAGAGCGGGTGACGAGACTCGAACTCGCGACGTCCTCCTTGGCAAGGAGGTGCTCTACCACTGAGCTACACCCGCGCTAAAGCGGACCGAAATAATGCCGAGCACCCTCGGGCGCGCAACATCTTTCGGATTGCGGCTCCGAGGGGGAACAGCGCAAAATTCCTGAATCCAAATGCCGGGTCTTCGGCATCTCACTGCAAAGACCAACTAATGAAAACCAGCTTCCTGATTTACCTTTGTTCCCTCGGACTCGCGCTGGGTGCCCTCGGTCAGACCCCGACACCTTCGGTTGCATCGACCGCCTCGCCTGTCGCCAGCGTCTCGGCAACTGTCTCCGCGACTCCACGCGATTCCGACGATGACGACGACGATATCGCGACTTCGGTTCGCAAAAAAGTGCAACGGCACATGGGCGTAACGGTTAACGGCCACCACAAAGATATCGATATTGGGGATCCGGAAGCGGCCGGCGGCATCGCCGTTGCGATCGTTGGACTCATTTTCACCACGCTTTTCGGCGCACCCGTTCTCATCGTCGCCGCGATCATGTTCTTCAGTTTTCTCAAAAACCGCGCGCTCCATCGCACCGTGCGCGAAATGGTTGCGAAAGGTCAGCCGGTACCGCCCGAATTGTTCGCGGCGCCCGGCACGCCGGCCAAGATCCGCTCCGATATCCGGCGCGGCGTCGTGTTAATCATGGTCGGAATTGGCCTGATCGTTTTCTTCGGCGCGGTCAACGACTGGGAAGGCGGCGCATGGGCGCTCGGCATGATTCCGCTGCTGATCGGCGCCGGCTATCTGCTCGTTTGGAAATTGGAAGGGTCGAAGAAGAACGGGGTTAACACATTGAGGGACAACACGCCGCCGGTTCCGTAATATCGGCGCGTGGCGCTTACCGATGCAGACCTTGTCGCCAGAGTCCTCGTTGATGACGACCACCACGCTTTCGCCGAACTGGTGCGGCTACATCAATCGACCGTCCGCGGTCTGCTCCGGAACCTGGTGCGAAACGACGTCACACTCGCGGACGACCTCGCGCAGGAGACGTTCATTCGCGCTTACAAAAACATTCGCAGCTTTCGTGGCGAGGCGAAGTTCTCCACCTGGCTCTACCGCATCGCCTACAACTGTTTCCGCGAAGAAGCCCGCAAACGGAAGGAACTGGTTGGGATTGACGAGACGCAGCTCGAAGCCCAGCGCGACCCGAGCACAGTCGATGCTGGATTACGCCATGATCTCGCTCATGCGCTCAAGGCTCTGCCTCTTCACGAACGAACTGCAGTTGTGCTTTGCTGCCAGAATGGACTGTCGCACGACGAAGCGTCGCGTGTGCTTGAGATTCCGCTCGGCACAGTCAAAACGAATGTGTTGCGCGGACGGGAGAAACTGAAGAAGTTGTTATCAGCATGGGAGACGAAGTAACACAGGGAGTCGACTTCGAGTTGGACTGGCTCGATCGCCGAATGCGTGAGGAAGCGCACTACATCGACGACGCGGGATTCACCGCGAACGTGATGCAAAAGCTGCCGGCGCGCCGTGCAACACGTTCACTGCGTGCCACGATTTTGGTCGCGACCGCCGTGCTTGCCTCGCTCTGTGCCTACTACCTGTCCGGCGGCGGTCGCTTCATCTACGAAGCCCTTGCCCGCGCTGAACTGTTCTCACCGCTGGCAATCATGATCGCAGCGCTCGCGGTCGGTGTCGCTCTCACGCTCGGCGCGGCCTACGCGGCAATGCGGCGCTCGGAAGCGTTGTAGTTAAGACGCGGTCATCCCGAACGCAGTGAGGGACCTCGCAAGCCTCATTCGGCGCGGTCTCAGAAGTTTGCGCGTGAGCGCCGCTTGTCAGGCCCTTCGCGCCGCTCAGGACGCCAGCTCTCTCTTCGCCTGCTCGACATCCCGCGCGATTTGATCTGCGAGTGCGTCCACGTCCTTAAACTTCTGTTCCGGCCGAAGATATTTCACGAACCGCACCTCGATGTCTTCACCGTAAATGTCGCGATCAAGATCGAAGACATGCAGTTCAACCAGTCGCTCCGGTTGTGCTGACGCGACTGTCGGTCGGTAACCGACATTGGCCACGCCACACAGCACACCGCCGTCGAGTTTTGCTTGAGCCGCGTAAACACCATTGGGCGGGAATTGTTCACTGTGCGCGCTCAGGTTTGCGGTCGGAAAACCAATTTTCTTTCCGAGGTGCGCGCCCTCTTTCACCGTGCCGAGAATCGTGT
>JBJMWW010000198.1:0-9054 GCA_045809945.1 Chthoniobacterales bacterium | reverse complement strand
GAGGCGGCGGCTGGTAGCCCTGATCTTCCTCCAAGCCGGATTTTTCGACGGTGATCTGCTCTGGCGGCAAGCTCGGCGCGACGGTCGGAACAGCAACAGCGCGCGGCGGCGGTGACTCCGGTTCAGGCTTTTTCTCGATCGGCTTCGGCGTCTCTTCGTGTTTCTTCTGCGGCGTCGGAGTCGGGCTCGGGTTCTTCTTAGGATGGCTGGCAGAGGGCGAGCTTTTCTTCTTCGGCGTCGGAGAGCTCTCCTCGTCGGCATCCGGCTTGGGCGATTTCTTCGGCTTCGGAGTAGGTGTCGGCGTTTTCTTCTTTTTCGCTTTCGGAGCCGGCGTGGCGTCCTCTTCCAAAAACGGCTGCTTCTCCGCTTTCGCTTTGTCGGATTGTGCCTGGACGACGGTGCGCCCGATAAATCCGAAAACGCACGCCACGAATAACGCAGCAACTAACGGCGCGACGGCGAAGCGGCGCGGCGCGTTCAAGCGGGCTGCGGCACGGGCGTGGTCGCGGTCGCGCTTTCGGTCTCTTCGCGTTCGCGGCGGAGGATCGCGTTCAGTTTTCCACCGACGAGCAGGAGCAGACAGGTGAGATACATCCAGGTGAGCAGGACGATGATCGACGCAAGGGCGAGATAAGTGGGATTGTAGCGATCGTATTTCGCGACATAGAGCTGGAACAACTTCGTCAGCGCGATCCAGCCGAGCGAGAAAAAGATCGCGCCCGGCAGCGCCTGTCGCACCGTGAGGTAGTTCTCCGGCGTGATCAGATAAAGGGCGAGCGCGAATCCGACGAGAACGATGCTAATCAGCAATGGTCCGAGATAGGTGACCGATTCCTGGAGAGGGAAACTCAGCTGGAGGTTGACCTCCGCGATGCCGGCGAGTGTCTCGCCGAAGACCATCGCATTAAAGCAAAAGAGAATGGTGATGCCGAACCAGAAGAGGAGGAAAAACGAGATCACGTATTTCGACCACCAGTTGCGGTCCTCGTGCACGCCGTGGGTGCGACTGAGCGCATGCGAGATGGTCGAGATGAAAAGCGTGCCAAGATAAATGCCGAGGGCGATTCCGATGTTGGCCAGCATTCCGCTCGTGCCGGTGACGACGACACTTGCTGCCTGAGTATCAAGAATGTCCTGCACTTTGGGATCGGGCGGCAGGAAACTTTTCAGGATCGAAACCATGCGATGCAGCGTGGAGGGATCGGTGCCGAACAAACCAAGCAGATGCCAGAGGAAGAGCAGGCCGGGAGCGAGCGTGAAGAGAAATTGGTAGGCCATCTGCGCGGCCAAACCGGTCGTGTTATCGGTTACGAGCTCAAGAATCAGCCGCCGCCCAATGCGGCCGACGAACCGGACATACTTCATCAGCGGCGAGAGTTTACTTTGAGCCGCGCAAATAGCCATTAAACTCTCCCGCGCGCGCCGCGCGAGCGCCGTTGTGTCATGTCGATCGCAGTCGAGACATCTCCGTTCAGTAATCAAAAGCACGAGGATTCCTCGACTGCGCTCGGAATGACAAATCCCCGGCGTGATCGCCTGACGCATTGAAAAGAATCCTGATCCTCACGGCCGGTTTCGGGGAAGGACACAACAGCGCGGCCCGCGGTATTCGCGACGGTCTCGCGCAAATCGCACCTGGCGGCGCACAGGTCGAAGTGCACGATTTGTTCGCCGAGACCTACGGCATCCTGAATGACTTAGGGCGGGTCACCTATCTTTCGGTGATCGATCGGGCGCCGGAAATCTGGGGCGTGGTTTACCGCTGGCTTGATCGCGAGCGCAAGTTCACCGGCAACTTCAAAGTCTTCTTCACTCTCAAGCATCAGCTTGCGCGACTGCTGGCACGCTTTCGTCCGGACGTGATCGTCTCGGTTTACCCGGCGTATCCGCACATGCTGGATGAGATGCTTGGTCGCAGCGCAGGCGCCGATTACAAGCGCGTCGTTCTCATCACCGATTCGATCAGCGTCAATGCCATCTGGTATCGTTGCAGCAGCGACTATTTTCTGCTGCCTAATGAAACGAGCGCATCGGTCCTGCACAACGCCGGGATAGCCGCTGAGAAAACGCGCGCCTTCGGGTTCCCGGTCAGTCCGCGCTTTGCTGAAGTGAACGAGACACGTCTACCGCCTTCGGAGGAACATGGCCGGCGCGTTCTCTACATCGTCAACGGTGCGAAACCGATGGCGCCCGAGCTGGTGCGGCGACTGGCGAGGCTCCCGTCGATTCAACTTACTGTCACAACCGGTCGCGATGCGCGGCTCTTCCGCGCGATTGAACAGGTCCGCGAATCAATAGGACGCAGTTTCGAAATCATCGATTGGAGCGACGATCTTCCGCGGCTCCTGCGTTCAGCGCACGTTGTCATCAGCAAGGCTGGCGGCGCAACCGTCCAGGAAGCGATCGCCGCAAGCTGCCCGATGATCATCAATCACATCATTCCGGGTCAGGAAGAAGGAAACGCGCGACTCATTACCGAGACCAACTCCGGCGCCATCGCGTCGACGCACGACGAAGTCATCAAGCAGGTGGAACGGATGTTTGCCGACGACGCAGCAGTTTGGCGCACCTGGTCCGCAAATGTCGCGCAACTCAGCCGGCCCGCGGCATCGCTCGAGATCGCGCAGTTCCTTATCTCGCTTTGAAGATCTCTTCGCCGCGACTGAAAGTCCGCAGCACCTCGAAGTCCGGCGAGAACACGACTAAATCTGCGTCCGCGCCGACTTCGATTTCGCCTTTGCCCGGCAGGCCGGCGGCTCGCGCGGGATTTCGCGTCGCCATTTGAATTGCTTCGTGAACCGGCACGCCGACGTCACTCGTCATCGTCCGCACCAGATCGATCATCCTCGCCGCGCTTCCGGCGAGCGCGCTGCGATCGGCTAACAAACAAACGCCGCCGTCGATGACACAGCGCTTTCCAGCGAGCTCGAACTCAGTGCCGTCGGGTAAACCGGCGCCGGCCGTCGCGTCGGTAACGAGACAGATGCCGCTGGCGCCTTTCGCGCGGTACAACATCGTCATCAACGTGTTCGAAACGTGATGACCGTCAGCGATCAGCTCGCACACGATTGCCGGTTCGCTCAGCGCGAATTCGAGCAGACCGGCGACGCGTTCACGTCCCCGCTTCCGCGCCGATGACATGCAATTGAACGTGTGTGTGACGTGCCGCATGCCGGCATCGAACGCGGCTCGCGCTTCTTCGTCCCACGCATCGCTGTGTCCACCGCTCACTGCGATTCCGCGCGACGCAAGTTTTTCAATCAATTGCACTGCTCCGGGAATTTCGGGCGCGACTGTGATGCGATTGATCACGTCTGCGAACTGAAGCAATTCGCGCGTTGAATCGTCATCCGGCTCGCGAATGAATTCGATTCGCTGCGCCCCAGGTCGCTGCGCCGAGATGAATGGGCCTTCCACATGAGCACCCGCGAGTTGCGGCAGCGAATCTCGCGCTGTGCGGATCGCATTCAACGCCCGCGTGATCTCGTCAATCGCCGCAGTTGCTGTGGTCAACAGCAACGAAGTCGTGCCGCCGCCCGCATGATAATCGCAGATCGCGCGAAAGGCCTCTTCCGTCGCTTCCATCGTGTCACGCCCCATCGCGCCATGGATGTGCAAATCGATAAATCCCGGTGCGAGATAGTTGCCCTCCAGATCGACAGCACCGGATGTAGATCGCGCTTCGCGAACCTCCGCCATCGCGCCGCGGCTGATCTCGATCTCAACGGATTCGCGCACGCCCTCGGGCGTGACGAGTCGCGCATTTGTCAGGATCATTCTCTCGCAGCGTTGCGCTCCCCTGCTCCAAAGTCCATCATTCTTGCCCTGCGATGCAGTTTGACTACGACGTCGTTATAATCGGCGGCGCGTTCTCCGGCGCGGCCACCGCGCTGATGCTGAAACGCAAGCATCCGACTGCGCGCGTCCTCATCGTCGAGAGGACCGCAGAGTTCGATCGCAAGGTCGGCGAATCAACGACCGAGCTGAGCAGTTGCTACATGACGCGCATTCTCGGCCTAACGAATTACCTCGGTCATCATCATCTCGCCAAGCAAGGCCTGCGGATGTGGTTCGCCAATCAGCCCGACCAGCGGTTCGACGATTGTGTTGAGGTTGGCGCGAAGTATCAGGCGCGGCTGCCGACATTCCAGGTCGATCGCTCGACGCTCGATCAACATCTGCTCGACAAAGCGGTCGCGGCCGGCTGTGAGCTGCGCCGGCCGGCCAAAGTTCTGCGGTTCGAGCTAAACGGCGCGGAACAAGCGATCAGGATTTTGCACGACGACATCGAGGAAACTGTGCGTTGCCGCTGGATGATCGACGCCAGTGGCCGCGCGTCATTCTTGCCGCGAAAGCTCGGCCATTTTCGCGCGAACACCGATCACCCGATCAACGCGGTCTGGGCGCGATTCAGCGGCGTAAAAGATTGGGATAGCTACGAATGGCGGGAGCGTTTCCCCGATTTCGCCGACGCCTGTCGGACCAGCCGTGGCTGGGCGACCAACCACTTGATGGGCAACGGCTGGTGGTGCTGGATCATTCCCCTGCACGGCGGCGATGTGAGCGCGGGCGTGGTTTACGACTCACGCATTTTCAAATTGCCGGAAGCTGGCAGCTTATCGGAACGATTGCGGAATCACCTCCTCGCCCATCCGGTCGGTCGCGAAATTTTCGCCGACGCAGAATCAATCGAGGGCGATGTGCACGCCTTCTCCGCGATGCCCTACTCCAGCACGCAAGTATGCGGCGATGGCTGGGCGGTGGTTGGAGACGCGGCCGGTTTCATCGATCCGCTTTACAGCCCGGGCCTCGACTTCTGTTCCTACACCTCCTCCTATGTCGCCGATCTGCTTGCGCGCGATCTATGCGGCGAAGACGTTGCGGACGGGCTGCGCTACTACAACACGCAATACCCGGTGACGTATCAGCTTTGGTTCGAAACGTTGTACAAAGACAAGTACTACTACATGGGCGACGCCGAGCTGATGTCGGCCGCGCTGCTCCTCGATGTGGGAATGTATTACGTCGGCCTCGTGACACCGGTTTATCGGAACCCCGAGGCGGAGTTTTTGCACTTACCATTCGAAGGAACTGCGGGTCGCGTGGTCGCGAGCATGATGAAGTTCTACAACCGGCGGCTGGTCGCGCTCGCGAAACGCCGCATTGCCACCGGCTGTTTCGGCGCGCGTAATTCCGGCTGGCGCGAACTCTACGACGGCTTCGTGCCGGACCGACGCGTCTGGAAATTGATTCGGCGCGGCCTGGTTCGCTGGGGCAAAGCGGAACTGACGAATCTGCGCCTGATCTTTGCCGGCAACAGCGTCGCGCCGGTAAGCGCATCGCCCCGCACAACATCGACTGCTGCCGCGGCGCCTTTGTGAGGCGCGAAAGTAGCAGGCTGCGCCGCTTCGCCGTTCATGGCGTTTTCTGGCGGCAGTATCTCGATTGGGCAATCCTGAACACGCCATTCTACATGCATTTCGTCCTGCTCTGTTTCTGGACGTTGTTCTTCTTTTTCTTCGCCGCGCCGGCGCGGCGCGCGGTCATCGCCAACCTAAGGGTCGTTCTTCCAGAATCGTCACGCGTCATGACCTATCTGCGCGCGCTCCGCACGTTCTACAACTTCGCCTGGACGATTAGCGATGGCGCAATTTACCGCTTAACCAAAGCGGAGTTTCGTTACCACATCATCGGCTCGGAATTCCTCGAGCAACTCGCCGCTGCCCCCGGCGCGATCGTGCTCACGGCCCACATGGGGAATTACGATCTCGGCGCCGCGCTCTTCGCGCAGAAGTTTAATCGGCCAATCCAGATGGTTCGCGCGCCGGAACCGCACAACGAGACGGAGGAACATCTGCGCACGTCGTTGAGGGAGATGGGAGAAGGCGGCGTCAGCATTGCCTACAACACCGCCGGCGCGCTGCTCTCGTTCGGTTTGCTCGACGCGCTGCGCCGTGGCGAGATCGTTTCGATTCAAGGCGATCGCGTCGTCGGCGATGTCGCGCCGACCGACGGTCGATTATTCGGGCGTTGTGCGCAGTTGCCGAACGGCCCGTTCATTCTCGCTCGCGCCGCGGAGGTCCCGATCTTCCCGCTTTTCATCGTGCGCGGTGGATATCGTAGTTACGAAATCATCGTGCGGGAACCGATCCGCGTTTGTCGTCACAGTGTTGAAAGACAGAACGATATCGCGCCAGCCGTAACCCAGTGGTGCAACGTGCTGGAACAAACGATCGCGCAGCATTGTTCGCAGTGGTTCGGCTTCGCGCCGGTATTTGCCCGCAATGTCGCGAGGTAATTCGTCAGTCGGGCACTACTTTGCGCTGCTCCGTGTGTGGACATGGCTGCGTGGCGGCAGCGCCGAAAGGAGCGAGAGCAACTGGCTGGAAGCGTACTGCGTCGGGCTTGCGATCTATTTGCTGACCTATCTTACGCTGGTCGCGCAGCTCAGCGCGAATGCTGTCGCGACAATCGCTCTTTTATTCGTCACATGGCTCGGCTGGCTGTTGCTTTTTTATTTGAACTCATTGGTCGTCCGCGCGCTCCGATCGATGGGAGCCCTTCGGGGGTTGTCGAATTCACGTGCGCAAAACATCCTTATCGGAGCCGAGACGATCGCGTGTGCAATCTCGCTCACGTCGCGGCCCGGCTGGGAAGCGGTCGGATATTTTTGGCTTATCGTTAGCGCCGCCAACCTCGCTGCTGCGCTGATCCTTCGGCTTTTGTCGCCGCATGATGCGTAGCGCGCTCTTCGCGATCACGGCGGTCGCTCCAATCATTGCCGTGCTGCTTTATCCGTTCGGAATCGTAGCCGCGCTCTCGCCGATTTTTGTTTCTCACATGCTGCTCCTTTACGCGGCGGTCATGCCGAACTGCCAATGGTGGGGGCCGGTGATGCGCTCATTCGAAACTGCCGCATCGGAAGTTTGGCTGACGATTGATGACGGACCGTCCGATCAAACGGCGCAGATTCTCGACCTGCTCGATCAGCATCAGGCTCGCGCGACGTTCTTCATCATCGGAGCACGCGCTGAACGGTATCCCCACCTCGTTACCGAAATTCTGATGCGCGGACACGAAGTGGCGAACCACACCTTCTCCCATCCGAGCCGAACGATATGGATGGCTGGTCCCCGAACGATTGCATTGCAAATCGATCGGTGCGCCGCGTTGCTCCGCTCCACTCCGGAACGCGCGGCGCAATTCTTTCGCGCGCCGGCCGGGTTGAAGAGTCCCTTTCTCGAGCCGGTGCTGCGGCAGCGCGGCTTGCAGCTTACCGGCTGGAGCGTCCGCGCTTTCGACACATTCCGCCGAGCGCCCTCAGCAATCGCGAATGCTGTAAAGCAGCAAGCGCGACCGGGCGCCATCATCCTGCTGCACGAAGGACATCACCGATTACACGCTGAAACGCTCGCACTGACTCTCGAGACGTTGACCACCGCTGGATTTCGCTGCGTCATTCCCGGGCCGACGCGACTGCGGACGCGCGGCGCCGGAAAATGAAGAGGTGGTTATTGAACGGCGTTCGTCCCCAGAGCGGGCGTTTTTCCGCTTCGTAGTCGTCGGCTCGGAATGAGTCGCAGATTGTCATGGCGGTCGGAAATTGAAGCGGCGCCGCCACATTCCACGAAATCGCCTGTGACATTCGCTCACCGGCGTAGGTGAGCAGGAAACGAATCGTTGTCGCTTGCGGCGCTTCCCGAATGGCAACGATGCCGCCCAACGAAACACACTCCGCAACGGTTCGCAGCAACGAACGCTGCTGCGCCGCCGGCAAATAATGCAACACATCGACCAGCGCGACGTTTGCTTTGCCCTCCGCCTCGATCTCCGTCAGATCGCCCTCTCGAAACTCGACGTCGCGATAGTTCGCGTGCGCCGCCATCTCGCGAGCGAGCGAAATCTTTCGCCCATCACGGTCGATACCGATAATCGGATGTTGGCAATTCCGCTCGCGCAAATACGCCGCGAGCAGTCCAACCCCGCAACCCAGATCGATAATCGGCGCGTCGCTGCGGGCAAACAACTCGAACGCCGCGGAGAATACCGGGTCGGTGCGCAGCTTGCGCCCGACGTATAGCCGCAGCCAACGCTGGCGAAAGAGAGACGCGACCCGGGCGCAGGCGCGCTCGTGTTCGGTGCTGTTCACGGATTGATCAGCCCGAGATACCACCGCACGAGCGCATCTCCGACAAACATCCAGACGACCGCGCCGAAGGCGAGATACGGCCCGAACGGCAGCTTCGCCGACCAGACGCGCTTGCCTAGAATCAGCGTCAACAATCCGACGACCGATCCGGTCAGCGATCCGCCGAAGACGCTGAACAACACGCCGCGCCAGCCGAGAAACGCGCCGATCGCGGCGAGAAATTTCAAGTCGCCGCGTCCCATCGCTTCGCGCGGAATAACCAGCGCCGTCACGCTGCCGGAGATTTCATGCACCTCGTCAAGCTTGTGCGTTTCCTGATCGAGCGTCAGCCGATTGTAGTGGAACTCCAGCGTTACGTTGTTATGCGCGCGACCGTCGATGTTTGCGTGCTCGCATTTCATCAGCATGCGATCGGACTCACGCGCGAAATAGTCGCTCCACAATCCGCGCTCATCGCCGACGACGAATTCCGCGTCATCATTCTCCCGTTTCCACACGAATGGCGTCGGCGCCTCGAGGTTAATGCGCTTCCTGCCAAAGGCCCATTTGCCGAGCTCGAGCACGAGCCACAGCAGGATGTAACCGAGAACGGCAGCGAGTACAGAGCGAATCGCCGCCGCGAGGCGCGAATCAGTGCCCATCAGCTGTGGCGCGCTGACCGACGCGAGCACGCCAGCAGCTACGCCGCCGAGAGTGATCTCGTCGGGAATGATGAAATGCTCGAAGTCGATAAAGGTCGCAACGATCAGCAGCGAAACGAAAACCCAGAAGGCGATGGCGATTGGCCACCAAAACTCCAGCCAAACGACGAGAAACAAAACTCCCGTCAGCAGTTCGACCACGAAGTAGCGGCGCGAAATTGGCGAGCCGCAGTTCGCGCATTTACCGCGCAACAGCAGCCAGCT
>JBJMWW010000197.1:0-4046 GCA_045809945.1 Chthoniobacterales bacterium | reverse complement strand
TAACTCGCAACGGCCAGTCAGCGCCAATTCAAGATGTGACGGTAAATGAAGAGGTGCGCGGTTCGTATTGGAAGATTCGCGACGGAGGTATGGAAGTGAAAACACTAAAGCTTGGAGCGGGTAACGCGCAGGAAACGAATAAGATGGACGGCCCAGACAAGAAGGCGAAGAGCAGCCCGTCGCCATCAGCTAGTGCTTCCTCTTCGGAATCGCAGCACTGATTCGCACAGTTCGCTCTTGCCGTAGCACGGAAACGGCGAGCGCTGAACCGCCTACCTCGCGGCCTTCGACGCGACGCGCAGGTCATTGACGAAAAGCGCGTACTCGCGGTGCCGCGTCTCTTCGTCAGGTGCACGGAGCAGCGCGGACGGATGAACCGTGGCGACGGTTCGCGTGGCAAAAGACGATTCGAGGACTTCGCCACGTTGTTTAGTTACTCGAAATTGCGGACCGAAGATTGCCTGCGCCGCGGTTGAGCCGAGACAGACGAGCACGTCTGGCTCTATCGCGTGTAGCTCCGCCTCCATCCATGGCCGGCAGGCAGCGATGTCACGCGCACTCGGCTTCTTGTGGATGCGGCGTTTGCCACGCGGCTCCCATTTGAAATGCTTAACCGCGTTCGTGACGTAGACCTGCATGCGATCGATCCCCGCTTCGTCGAGCGCTCGATCGAGTAGTTTGCCGGCCGGCCCGACGAATGGTCTGCCTTTCACATCTTCGTAATCTCCGGGCTGTTCGCCAACCAGCATGATTCGCGCAGACTTTGGTCCTTCGCCGAAGACCGTCTGTGTCGCATTTTTGTAAAGCGGACACGCCGTGCACTTTTTTGCCACAGCAGCCAGTTCCCTAACGCTTTTTGTCTCCGGCGCCGGCGCACGCTTCCAAACGTCGTCGCCCTTCCTGGCGATGATTTCTTGGCTGCGCACGATCAATTCCTCCACAATTCAATCGTGCAGATTCTCGAAACCGAGCGGCTCATCTTGCGCCCATTTCGCGAGGACGATCTGGATGCGCTCGCCTCGCTCTTCGCCAATCGCGATTTCATGCGCTTCTCCGGCAGCGAAAACGGCTACCCACGCGAGCAGACTGCTTTCGTGCTCGGCAAATTTGTTGGCTGGAATCTCGCCGGTGTGCCGTCTCAGTTCGCAGTCATCTGGCGCGACAACAAAGAAATGATCGGCTATTGCGGTTTTCTTCATCAGGAACTCGACGGCGAGAAGCTGATCGAGATCGGTTACCGCCTCGATTCGCGCTACTGGAACCGAGGCATCGCGACCGAAGCAGCGCACGCGGTGCGCGACCATGCCTTCCGCGACCTGCATCTGAAGCACGTTGTCTCGTTCATTCATCCGGAAAATCACGCCTCGCGACGCGTCGCCGAGAAAAACGGAATGACGCTCGAGAAACAGTCGACGTTCCGCGGATTTCCAACACTCGTGTTCGGGATTCGACGTCCGCCGAGTTCGACCGTGCGGCTACCGGTTGATCCGAAAAGTTAATCTTGCCACGCGCCGAGCCTCTCTGTGCAAGATCGCCACTTGAGAGCCAATTTCTGATGGCCAGACAATTCAAACCGGTGCGGTTCTTCGTCTTAGCGGCTCTTGTCGCCTTCTTCGCGCGCGGTGTGACCGCTTTCTACACACACCGTGCCTCATATGGCCTGACGCCGGAAGAGCGCGCCGGTTACGCGGCAGGTGCAAAGGCAGGGAGCGAAGCTTCGCGTAACGCAAAACTCCCGAATGCCGCCGAGTTAAACATGATGGCGCAAAAGCGCTTCAAGACGGAAGGCAGCGGAAACCAGCAGGACTGGGATCTCGGGTTCGAAAAGGGCTACGAGGAGGCATTCAGGAAAACCCACGCTCCGTAAACCGGATGAAGCGCTGCCTGACATTACTATTTTTCGCAACGGTCGTCTCGGTGTTTGCGCAGGTCGCCGGCGATCCGTCCCACATCGAGGTCTACATCACGCCGTTTTATGATTCGACGGGGCCGAAGGTTGAGGTCGGACCTTTGAGCCAAGGATTGGCGGCGAAGAACGAGGGCGAGTTTATCACCGCCATCTCAAAGATGAAACACTCGTGGGACGTATTGCGTTATCCGGAAGTCTACGTCGCGGCAATTCGTCTCTACGATCTCGGCTTCAGAAAGGAATCGATCTACTGGTTCTACTCCGCTCAATATCGCGGCCGTCTTTTCGCTACGTTAGTCGACCGCGAAAAGATGGGCACAATCGGCAGTCCGGCGTTCGAACTGGTGCAGGCGGCGAATGCTTTTCAACAGCTCGTCGGGCCGTACATCAACGGTTACGGATTCGCTGACATCGATCTCCTGAGCCAGATCATTGCGCGCGTTCAGAACGAAAACCGCACTGTTCCGGATCTCGAGAAAGTCTATCCGGGTATCGAGTTCAAGCCTCGATCCGTATGGGATGCCGGCAATGCTGGCCTGAATGACGGGCTGACGAAATTCCTCGCGATGTTAAAGGATCAGAAAGCTAGCTTAAAGAATACGCGGGCCGAAAACGGCACCGAAGCAAAATTCTCCAAGCTGACGAGCAAGGAACTTCCGGCCAGCGCGATTAAGCCGTAGTTTCTCTCGGCTTTCCGGGGTCGTGTTCGGCATTCGACATCGGACAAACTCCTAATCTCGGCTGCTACGCATCCGCCGATCACGCAGTTTCCGTATTTTCCTTTGCGAGACTGCGTGTCGCCGCAGCGCGGCACGACTCCAAAATCAACAAGGGAAACAAACAGGGATATATGAAACAAATCGTAATACGTTCACTCCAGACACTTGCGCTGCTCTTTGCGCTCGCCATTCCGGCCTTCGCTGAAGAGAGCAATCGCGGCCTGTTCGAAGGCGACCTTTCCGGCGGCGGGAAGGCTGTGGCTTTCGTTCAGGGGAACCACGCCATCTCCATTTATGTCTTCGACACCTCCGGCAAAGCGGCGAGCTTCGCTGCCGGGGGCGTCGGCAAGGACGGCACCTTCTCGATCCATTCGAGCAACGGGTCCACGCTCAACGGCACGCTAAAATCGGACACCGTCACGGTGTCGATCAACGGCAACAACGTGACGCTGAATCGCACGTCGCTCTTTGGTAAGAACACCGGGCTTGCCGGCCGTTTCAACGGCTCAGCGACGAACAACAGCAACGGCACGCTCGACGTGAAGCTTATCGTCGATCCGCAAGGCAACGTCTTTTTCATTGGCAAAAATGGGCAGACGGTGACGGGCGGTTTTGGCGCGGTCACGGTGGAGCAGACTCCGTGCGGAACGGATGCGAGTCCGACGCCGAGCCCGAGCGCGACAGCTAGCCCGAGCGCCACGGCGACCCCGAGCGCGACGCCGACGCCAAGCGCGACTGCGACCCCGACTCCAACCCCGATGGCGAAGGCCGAGTCCGAGGACGATCACGACCATGGCGACGCTGATGACGACGAAGATCGCGATGAGGACCACAGCGAATTCTGCCAGCAATTTACGGCCACGTTCAACATCACCGGCGTGAACGGCGAGACAATCAGCGGCAACCTGAACTTCGCGCACGGTAGGCTCACCGGCACGATTACGATCAATGGCGTGACCTACACGTTCAACGCGAACGAAGAGTCCGCCTTCAATCATCTCGCGAACATCTCGACCCGTGGGTTCGTTAATACCGGGAAGGGCCAGTTGATCGGCGGCTTCATCATCCGTGGTGGTCCGAAACTCGTGCTCATCCGCGCGCTCGGTCCGTCGCTGTCGAACGAAGGCGTGAGCCCGACGCTCGCGAATCCGAAGCTGCAACTGTTCCAGACCGGACAGAACACGCCGATGCGTGAGAACGACGATTGGCAGTCGAACTCCAACGCGTCCGACATCACCAAAACCGGGATTGCGCCGACGAATAACAGTGAGTCTGCGCTGCTCATCCGGCTCGAGCCTGGCCGTTACACAACGGTCGTCAGCGGAGCTGATGGCGGCACCGGTATCGCGCTCGTAGAAATCTACGAAGTCGACGGCGATTAACCTGTAACAACAGAGGTAAGGGTGAAGTGCCCCCGC
>JBJMWW010000196.1:0-23931 GCA_045809945.1 Chthoniobacterales bacterium | reverse complement strand
TGGTATTCACACGATTGACATAAGCAACCAGTCGCTACCAATCGTCACCGAATCGCTTGAGATCGATGGCTACAGTCAACCGGGTGCGAAAGCGAATTCGCTCGAACGGGGAGATGATGCTGTAATCATCGTGCAGCTCGATGGCGACCTTGATGGTTTCGGGCCGCCAGCGAGCAACGGCCTCGTTTTTTATTCCGTCAACAAGCCATCAAACTATGCTGTCCGCGGGCTCTGCTTGACTGCGTTGACCAGCGCCGCCATCACGGCCGGGAGAGTCGACTCGCTGGTTGTCGCTGGAAATTTTATCGGCGTGTTACCGGACGGCGAAACCGCTCGCGGGAACGGCGCCGGTATTGGCCATGCAACTCAGATCGGCGGGACCGATCCAGCTTCGCGGAATATCATTTCGGGCAACGCTACCGGCTTCGCTGGCGAAGCTTCCCCGGCGCCAGGGTCAACGATTTACGGCGCGATCGTTCAGGGAAACTACTTCGGCACAAACGCGAGCGGGACGAAGGCTGTTCCGAATGGGATCGCTGTCGGTTTGGAGAAAGACACTTTGCTTACGGGCAACCGCGATTGCGACCTTTCGAACACGATCATCGGCGGCACGGCGCCCGGGGCTGGTAATCTCATCGGCGGCAATACATCCGCTATCGTTCTGGGCGGTGTGCAGTCCGGTTCCCGCGGGCCGACGTACCGTGACTCGGTTAACAATCTGCAGATCCAAGGTAACACCATCGGGTTGCAGGCAGACCGCGCAACGCCGTTACCGAACGGGTCCGGCATCACGATCGTCTCCGGCTCCCGCAATTTGATCGGCAATGAAGAGTTCGGGAACATCATCGCGCACAGCGGCGTAGGAGTGAGCGTCACCGTTGGCACCGGCAACGCGATCCTGTCGAATGCGATTTACGGCAATCGGATCGGCATTGATCTGGGATACGACGGCCCGACGGCAAACGACGGTGGCGATGCCGACACAGGTCCGAACAACTACCAAAATCATCCTGTCATCGAGTCCGCGCAGTTCGCGAACGGCTCGGTCACCATCACCGGCACATTGAATTCCACACCGAACTCCGAATTCATGGTTCAGTACTTCTCCGAATCGCTCACCCGCCCGCAGACCTACCTCGGCAGCGACAAACTGATGACTGACGCGAACGGCAACGCAGCGTTTTCCCACACGTTCCCGCTGAGTGACACGAACGTTTTATTCAACGTGACTGCCACAGGTGCCGACGGAACTTCCGAGTTTGCGCAGAACTCCGCCCGGTTGCGGAACATCTCGACGCGCGTGTTGGTGAAACAAGGCGAACAGGCGGCGATTGCTGGATTCATCGTATCGAGAAGCTTTTTAAGTGACGAAGTTGTTTTGAGGGCACTTGGGCCGTCACTCCGCGGAATCTTTGCGCCGCTGCTCGATCCGTCCCTCGAACTCCACGACGCGACTGGCGCGCTGATTGCAAGGAATGACAATTGGCGAGACGATCCGAACCATCAATATGTCGAATCAGCAGGCCTCGCACCGATAAACGACGCTGAACCGGCGATCGACAGTGGTCTCGACGACGGCAGCTACACCGCGGTAGTGAGCGGTGTGAATGGAATGACTGGCATCGCTCTAGTCGAAGCATATTACACAACATTCGGCTACGGCGAGCCGCTCAACATCAGCACGCGCGGTTTTGTTGGCACTGGCGACGACGTGATGATCGCCGGCACGATCCTTGAACAGGTTCCTAGCTCGACCCGGATCGTGGTGAGAGCGCTGGGGCCGTCCTTGGCCGCTGCCGGTGTGACCAATCCGCTGGCGGATCCGACGCTCGAACTTCACGATGGCGAGGGAAATATTGTCACTGCAAATGATAACTGGGGTGATGGCGAAGCCGCGGCGTTGAAAGACGTTGGTCTTGCGCCGCCTAACGACAATGAGTCAGCGATTTTCATACGCCTGATGCCGGGCGCTTATACTGCTATCGTACGCGGCAAAGATAACTCGATCGGTGTGGGACTGGTGGAGATTTACAACCTGCACTAACGGCGAAAATGTCGGCGGTCGTCGACCACCGCTCCAGTTAGGGCAAGACCTGGACTGGCGTACCGACCTTTACGTGATTGTAGAATAGCTCGGCCGCTTGCGAAGGCATGCGGATGCAGCCGTGCGAGGCGGGATAGCCGGGCAGAATTCCGACGTGCATGCCGACGCCGTCTTCCGTCAGGCGCATGAACCATTTCATTTCTGCGCCGACGAAATGGGTGCCGCTCGGCGCGGAATCGATGCGAGCGCTCACGCCGCCACGGACGGTCCGGCCGCTCGAGTCTTTGTAGTCGCCGTAGAGAGTGGAGTGATGGTTCTTGTCCTTTTCCAGAACCTTGAGATCGCCGCTTGGGGAGGTATGGCCGCGTTTGCCGGACGAGATCGGGCTATCGATCGCGATTTGATCCCCGAGCATCAGCAGGGCGCGCTGTTTCGGAAGCGAGACAATGACATGCGCATTGTCGGGAGTGACCTGCGCGAGCAAGGCATTGTTGATCGTGATGCCGACCTGACGATTGATCATCTCGCTGGCTTTGCGCATCGGCTGCGTCTGCGCTGGTGTCGACGTTGGCAACTGTTGTGGACGCAACAAGGGCCGAGGGTTCGGCCGCAATGGTTGCGCAGTGGTCGCGCTGACTGCGATTGCGATGAAAAATGCGGTGGTGGTGGCGCGAGTCATCACGTGCGTGCGTAAGTGCCGACGCGGCTCAGCCAACCGGCGAGCCAGCGCGTTTCGTGTCGTTCCCGAGGTGAATTGCGGACACGTTCCTGCAAGACTGCGCGCGCCGAGGCGGCGAATTCCTGGACCGCCGCAGATCCCGCCGCATCTCCGTTCATCCCTTCGAGCACCTGGAGCAACCCCCAGCCGCGGCCTTTGTAGCGTTCGGTCGCGAGCGTGCCTTCGCCTTTGAAATTCACGTAATCGACGAGCGCGTAGCAGCCCTGCGCGGTTGAAGCCACGCGCTCGAATTGCCGCTGAATCTTCTCGCGGTCGCCACCCGCTTCCGCAGTCATTTTCGGCAACGAGTCTTCCAGGCGTTTGACGAGAAATTCAGCCTGGAGATCGACCGTGCCGGCGAGAAAGGTGCGGAGTTGTTTCATCTGCGATGATTGCTGTGCGGCCATGAATTCCGCGCGCGAATTCCACGGGCAGTATCGCGGATGGCCGAGCAAAAGGAACTCCGGCAGTTTCGCGCCGCGTCCCGAGATGTAGTTGATGAGTTTGGGAAAACTTTCCTCGAAGGGCCCGTGAACGTTCCTTGGATACCAGATGAAATGGCCGATCCCGAGCGACGCGAAATTTTCCCCGGCATTCCACGAGGTCAGCCCCGCCTCCGTGCCAGCGCATTCGTTCTGCCAAATGCGCTTGCCGATCCGCTCCGTCTCGGCCGCGGAGAGCGAAATGGCATTTGCCAGCGGCACCAGACAGATCAATGCCAGCGCCAGGACCACGGCGCGCGCTTTGCTTGACGCCTCGCGCTTCGGCAGTAGCATGCGGCTTCCCTCGGCGGTCGCGGTAATTCGCGCCGTCGTTTGCCTGATTATTCCTATGAAAAAGTTAGCCATCTTCACCGTCGTCGCCGCGCTCGGCGCCACCGCGTTCGCGGAGGACAAAGCAGCAAGCGCAGGCACAACGCAACTGAAAGACCAAAAAGACAAAGTCAGCTACAGCATCGGCCTGAACATCGGCTTCAGCATGGCGAAAGAAAACGTCGAAGTGAATCCCGACACACTGGCGGCGGGTGTGCGCGACGCGTTAGCTGGCAAACCGCAGATGAACGAGCAGCAGGTAAAGGAGACAATGAGCCAGTTCGAGAAAGACATGACCGATAAGGCGACCGCCAAAGGCAAGGAAGCGGCGACTGCGGGCGAAAAATTTCTGGCGGAGAACAAGGGAAAGCCTGGTGTGAAAACGACCGCGAGCGGCTTGCAGTACAAAGTGATCAAGGAGGGAAATGGGCCGCAGCCGAAGGCGACGGACACTGTGACAGTTAATTATCGCGGAACCTTTACCGATGGCACTGAATTCGACAGTTCGTACAAACGCGGCGAGCCGATCTCGTTCCCGCTCAGCGGTGTGATCGCCGGTTGGACCGAAGGCGTGCAGCTAATGAAGGTGGGATCGAAGTATCAGTTCGTGGTGCCATCGAATCTTGCCTACGGACCAAACGGGCGTCCCGGTATTCCGCCGAATTCCACACTCGTATTCGAAGTGGAATTGCTCGGCGTTAAACCGGGCGAAGGTGGCGCTGCGGCGACGCCGGCAGCGACCGCCAGTCCTGCGCCAACCAAGAAGCCGTAATTTTATAGGAAAGTCGCAGGTGCGACTACACGTTCGGCTGCACGGCAGATTGCCACGCCACGCGCGGCGCGTCGCCCCACAGATCTTCGAGGCTGTAGAACCCGCGTTTGTCGCGGTGGAAGACGTGCACGATCACCTGCATGTAATCGACCACGATCCATTGGCTCGCCGGGAAACCATCGACGGATGCGGCGCGAATTGCGTCGTCTTCACGCAGCCGTGTCTCGATTTCGCCGGCAATCGCGCGCAAGTGTGGCTCCGAGGTTCCCGAGCATATGACGAAGAAATCGGTGAACGTGGAGATGCCGCGCAGATCGAGCACGACAACCTCTTCGGCCTTTTTGTTATCGGCCAGTTCGGCGCAGCGGCGCGCTAAATGTTCCTCAGTTATTTGTCCTGCTCCTTGTAAAGCGCGCGCGTGCGAATGATTTCCTCCACCGCTGGAGGTACGAAATAACGAATCGATTCGCCCGCTGCAACTCGCTTTCTGATCTCACTGCCTGACATGTCGATCTTGCGTTTCACTGTCGGATAACAATTCGGCGGCGCGCCATCACCGCGGTCCAGCACGACGAACTGCACGAGCCGGTCGAGCTCGCGAAATTCCTTCCACGTCGGCAGATCGCCGACGTGATCTGCGCCGACAAGCCAGAAAAACCGCGCATCGGGCATTCGCTCGCGAAGCTGGCGAACCGTGTCAATCGAGTAGGACGGGGGCGGACGTTTCAGCTCGATGTCATCTGCGACAAATCCGGGCTCGTCGGCGATCGCCGCTTCGACCATTTCGAGGCGGCAATCAGCGCGCAACGATTTGTCCTTGTCCGGCGAAAGCGCAGCGGTCACGAATCGCACCTCGTCGAGGTGGAGACGTTCCAGCGCCTCACGGGCAAGGATCAGATGCCCGTGATGAATCGGGCTGAAGGTGCCGCCGTAGATTCCAATTTTGCGCAAAGCGATTAGCGTTCGCACCGTATGAACGGCGATTCGCTCGGTCAACTTATCCTTACGGGCGTACCGGGCACCGAGCTCGACACCGAGACCGCTGCGCTCTTTCGCCGCATCCAACCGGGCGGATACATTTTGTTCGGCCGCAACATAGCTACGCCGACTCAACTGCGGAAGCTAATCGACGATTTGCGTGATCTTAGCCAAGTCGAACCGATCATCACGATCGATCAGGAAGGTGGACGCGTTTCGAGGCTCCGATTGATCGGAAACGAGCCGCCGAGCGCGCAACAGCTGCGCGACAAGGGTGACGAAACACTCGTTCGGCAGCATGGCGAGATCACAGGCAAGCTGCTCCGGTTATTCGGATTCAATCTCGATCTTTGCCCTGTGCTCGATATTTCTTTCGACGACGAGGCCGACAACTCGCTGCGCGGCCGGTGCTATGGGCGCGACGTCGATGAAGTAGTCAGGCTGGCTGGCGCGTTCAACGACACGCTGCGTGAACAGGGGATAGCGAGCTGCGGCAAACATTTCCCCGGCTACTCCGCCGCGCCGCTCGATGCGCATCATGAGCTGCCGCGCATCGATCGCACTCGCGACGAGCTCGAGCAAAACGAGCTAGCAGTCTTTCGCGATTTCGGCCATCGCGTCGACAGCATGATGATCTGTCACGGCTGGTATCCGTGCTTCGAGCCGGAGAAACGGCCGGCGTCTTTATCCCAAACAATTATCACCGGCTTGCTGCGCCAGAACATGCGATTCGCCGGCCTCGTCATGACCGACGATCTCGATATGGGTGCGATCCTGAATGAGTACGGACTCGACGAGACGATTCGACTCGCCATCGCGGCGGGCAATGATCTCGTCATGATTTGTCATCGCGTCGCCAGTATCGCGCAGGTGCATGAGACGCTGACGCAATGTCCAGGCGAACAAATCGAGCGCGCACTTGCCTCGGTTGCAGATTTCAAAACCCGGCTCGCGCCACCTGTTCCGTTCTCGGAAGCGGAATTCCGTCGTCTCGATTCACAAGTCTGGGAGTTACGGGTGGCGGTCCTCGGAGAAGAAGAAGCTGCGCGTCGAAGTCCCGAAGATGGCAAACGTTCGCCGGTCGAAACCTATTAGCGCGGTATAGAGCGGTTGTGCCAAATCGGCTGCAAGAGGTATGGCCTTAATACGCGATATTCGCCCACGGATCTGTCGTGCCGAGCGTTGATGCACCGCTATTGCCGTTGACCCCGCCGTTCGAAGCTGCGGTCTGATCAACAACCCTGCCGTAAACGTTATCACCGACGATTAGGTAATTTGGAGAATTGCCGCGCGCGCTGTTGCGTATGATGAGGTTGTGTGATTTCGCAATATTGAAGCCAATGCCGCCGTTCTCAAAGGTGGAGCTGTTCCCTTCAATGCGATTGGTGTCGCCCTCGACGTAAATGCCGGCATACTTCGCGCCATACTGGTTGTTCTGATCCATGGTGTTGCCGACAATCTGGCAACCTCCGGTGACATAGATTCCAAAGTATGTGTTCAGCCGCGCGGTGCAGCCTCGAACGGTGCTGCCGAAACCGACCATAATCCCGCTGCCGTGGTTTCCGCCGGCCGTGCAGTCTATCACAGCGCAGCCGAAAGACGCGACGATGCCGTTACCGTCGGCGCCCGCAACGCCGACGTTCCCACCCGCGGTGCAATGTAGGATCGAACAATTCGTTAGCGTTTTGATTCCGGTCCTGGTGTTGCTGCTGCCCGTGCAGTTCGAAATCGTATTGCTGTCTCCCAACAAAAAGCCGCCACCGCCATTGCCTGTGCTAGTGCAATTTACGACGGTGCACGCGTGGGAAGTGCTGATGCCTGGAATGCCGGTCTGGTTGGACGCCTCGCACTCCTGAACGTGCGAGCCGGGACCGGCCAGTAAGCCAGCGGAATTACTTGCGCCGCTGTTCGACAAGAGCCTCAGCTTTTCGTAGAGAGCGCCGCTGACAGTGTCGGCGCGTACACCGCCGCTAGTCCACTCGGCGATGGTGCCGTTGCGAACACAGAGGTTCTTTTGCACGGCCGGGACACTAACCCCCGCCGCACTGCCTCCGGTGCCACGGAGGGTGAAACCATTCAGGTCGATGGTTACACTATCGGCGTGCACGGTAATGCCGGCTCCGCTCGCCGCCGCCGTCAGGTTCGCGGTCAGGTAATATGAGCCAGGCGAGCTGATCGCAAAGGGGAGCTTCGAAATTGGTTTGCGCGGCTCAATTTGATCGAGCGTCTTCATCGTCGGCCCGGGCGTGCCGGCCGGCGTGAGGGTCCCTTGCCCGAACAAACCCGCGGTGCTCAGTGTTAATACTCCGACCGTGATACAGATTTTGCGCACCATCTGATTCATATGTTGGTCAAGTGTTTAACGAAACCAAAGTCGCGGCACCAGCGGCAAATCGCGCGCGATTGGTACTGATCTGGCGGCAAGTCCACGAGCGTGGCCGCTCGCGTTCCTCGCGCAGACTGGTTTGAGCGGCGATTGACGCGAAAACGCGCCGCCCATAACCTTCGCGCGTGTTAGCCGAGTTGGAGCAACTGCTGGTTTTGCAGGATCGCCAGCAGAAAATCAGGCAGATCGAGGCGGAAACGAAAACGGTGCCGCAGCAACGCAAAGCGTTGGACGCTCAGCTCGCCGCCACCCTCGCTGCGGTCGAAGCATTGAAGCAAAAGTCGAGGCAGGTGGAAGTCGATCGCAAGAAGCTCGAGCTCGATGCGAACACGCGGCGCGACAGCATTTCGAAGTTGCGCACGCAGCAATACGAGACGCGAAAGAACGAGGAATTCCGCGCGATTGGAAATGAGATTGAGCGGTATGAGAAGGAGATTCAGCAGATCGAAGATCACGAGCTCGACTTGATGGAACAGGCGGAAACGCTGAAGAACCAGCTCGCGGGCGAAGAAAAACGGGCGGCGGCCAGTCGCGATCTCGTGCAACGCCAGGTCGCCGATCTCGACGAGAAAACGAAAACGCTCGATGTGCGGTTGGCTGAACTGAGGAAGGAACGCGAACAAATCGCCGCCGGAATCGACGAGGACGTACTCAGCCGGTTCGATCGATTATTCGCGAGCAAGGGGGACGCTGCGATTGTCGCGCTCGAACACGAAGTTTGCACTGGCTGTCACATGAAAGTGACAACGCAGACTGCACACCACGTGAAGAATGGAAAAGAGATCGTGAGCTGCGAACAGTGCGGCCGGATCCTTTATTGGGCCGACTAGCCGTCCCTTAGACGTTGAAGCGGAACTCGACCACGTCGCCGTCCTTGACGACGTAGTCTTTGCCTTCGATCCGCAGCTTGCCTGCCTCGCGCGCTTTCGCCGCGGACCCGAGTGCGACCAGATCGTCATAGTGAACGACCTCGGCGGCGATGAAGCCGCGCTCGAAATCAGTGTGAATCACGCCAGCTGCGGCGGGAGCCTTGTCGCCGGCGTGAATTGTCCACGCGCGTGTCTCTTTCTCACCGGTCGTGAGATAAGTGCGCAGGCCTAACAAGTGGTAGACTGCGCGAATCAAACTGCCAACGCCGCTCTCGCTTACCCCGAGATCGCGCAGGTATTCATTCGCTTCTTCCGGGCTGAGATCGACCAACTCGCTCTCAATCTGCGCGCTGATCACGACGGCTTCGCTGCCGAAATGATTCCGGGCGTAATCCTCAACCACGCGAACGTGCGGATGATCCGCGGCGTTCGCCAGCTCCGCTTCCGCGACGTTGCAGGCAAAGATGGTTGGCTTTGAGGTAAGGAGGAAGAATTCGCGCGCAGTCTGCTTCTCTTCGTCGCTTAGCGCCGCCGTGATGGCTGGCTTTCCGGCATCCAGGTGCGGCATCAATTTTTCGATGACCGCGCTCTCCGTTTTCGCGTTTTTCGACCCGGCACGAACTTCCTTCTGCAAGCGATCGTGCCGCTTTTGCAGCGCAGCTAGATCGGCCAGCACGAGCTCGGTATTGATTACTTCGATGTCACGGACCGGATCAATCGATCCACTGACATGATGAATGTCACCGCTCTCAAAGCAGCGAACGACCTGCACGATCGCGTGAACCTCGCGAATGTGACTGAGGAATTGGTTGCCTAGTCCTTCTCCGGCGCTCGCGCCCTTCACAAGTCCCGCGATGTCGACAAACTCGATTGCCGCCGGCACGATTTTTTGCGAACGGGACAACTTCGCGAGCGCGTCGAGCCGCGAGTCCGGCACGGTAACGACGCCGACGTTCGGATCGATCGTGCAAAACGGATAGTTCGCCGCCTGCGCTTTGCGGGTACGCGTCACGGCGTTAAAGAGCGTCGATTTACCGACGTTTGGCAGGCCAACGATTCCCGCGCTGAGCATGAGGCGCGGAGGTTACGCGCGGCTCTTCTTCAACGCAACGCCGCGGCCGAGTCTTGCATTCGCGCTCCTTTTCTGCGTAACGTGTGGCAACACCGTACGACGTTTCTCTCACACACGAGTCACGACGGCTCATTCACCACTGCTTCCGCTACTGAGATCATGAAATTAAAAATCACGGCCATCTGGCTCCCTCTGCTCATTGCATCGTCTGCCAGCCTCTTTGCTCAGGCGTCGACCGTGAACTGGATCACCGTGCTCTTTCACGACACCCTCGGGCGCGCTCCGAGTCAGTACGAAATCGAAAGGATCGAAAACCAGCTCAGCACCGGCACAACGCGAACGGACATCGGGCTGCAGGTCGCGCAATCCGTAGAGTTCGATGCCTCAACGACGAACGCTGCCTTCCAAAAATTCCTGGGCCGTGCGCCCGGCGCGCTGGAATTGCATAATTCGGTGTTCCTCTACCTGCAGCAGGGCGCTATGGAAACGACGCTTTTCGCGACGTTACTTGGCACCGATGAGTACTTCTCCACGCGGGGCAAGAACAACAACAGCACCTGGATCGACGCTGTTTACTCGGATGTGCTCAACCGCGCGCCGTCATCACAGGAAAGGGAGGCATTTCTTGATTTTCTCAAGCAGGGCAGTACCCGCACCTCCGTGGCGAACGTAATCGTCACGAGTGACGAAGCGCGGAGCGACGTTGTAACCGGTCTCTATCAGACCTACCTGCGCCGCCCGCCGACGAACGCCGAAGTGAACTCGGCGTTAAATCAACTGAGGAACGGTGCGTTGTACGATCAGATCGTTGCGCAAATTTTGGGCACCGATGAGTATTTCAATCTCGCCCAGACGATTGCCCCGACCCTTCCAGCTCCGCTGCCGCCTTCGCAAAATCTCAATCTCTCGACGCGGCTTCAGGTGGGCACCGGGAACGACATAGCTATCGCTGGATTCATCATCACCGGCACGGACGCGAAACAGATTATTGTCCGTGGCATCGGTCCCTCGCTGCCGGTGGTGGGCGCCTTGGCCGATCCAGTTATCGAGCTGCGGAACGCCGGCGGCACGATCGGCACGAACGACAATTGGAAGGACAGCCAGGAGGCCGCGATTGTGGCGACCGGCATTCCTCCGTCGAACCCCCTTGAATCAGCCTTGGTGGGCACGCTCCCGGCAAACAATGCCGCCTACACAGTTCTTCTTTCCGGCAAAAACGGCGGCACCGGTGTCGGGCTGCTTGAAGCGTACGATCTCGATCATGGTAGTAATTCAAGGCTAGCGAACATCAGCACGCGCGCTCTTGTCGGCGCCGGCGACAACAGAATGATTGGGGGCGTGATTGTTGGCCCGTCTGGCAGCACTGGACCATCGACATTGTTGATACGCGCGCTTGGACCATCGCTCACGGCAATGGGTATCGCAGATGCGCTGCCCGACCCGGTTCTCAGTCTCTACGACGCAAACGGCACAGAGATTGACTACAACGACAACTGGAAATCGAACGATCAGGCCGCAATCGAAGCGACAACAATTCCGCCGACGAACGACCTCGAAGCCGCCATCGTCCACACCGTTGTGCCGGGCAATTACACGGCGGTCGTTAGCGGGCAGACCACCGGTGTAGCACAAGTCGAAATTTACAACCTGCCATAGAGGCGCTGAGCCGATATCCGACGCTTGCGGCAGAGGCGTAGAAATCGTTGATCAACTGGCGAACGGAAGATCGTCGCTGCGTTCTTCGCGGCTGCGGCGAAATCGAATCGGGCCGGCGGGATTTGAACCCACGACCTGTCGCCGCGGCGACCGGTCTACCGTTCGAGTTGATCGAGAGTCTCGCGTCCGCGGCCGGTTTTATAAAATAGCTCGCGCCGCATCGCTTCGCCGCGTGTCGCAAATGCTTCGGTATGTATGATAAGCCACGGAATGCCGTGGCAGTTGCTTTGGAATGCGCGGCGTTGTGGCGCTTCAATCGCTGCTCTACGTCTTCACATGAGCCCACGTAGCGCCGCCCGGTTTTTTCACTGCGCAATACGTACACGTAAAACATAAGAGATCGGGCCGGCGGGATTTGAACCCACGACCTCTTGAACCCCATTCAAGCGTTCTACCAAGCTGAACTACGGCCCGTTTCGGAGCGGAGATTATTCACCGCCTGTTCGTGCGGTGCCAGCGGAGTTTGAGCCGAATCGCTCTCGCGCATTCAGGAAGAACGACTGCTATGGCTGTGTCCACGCGGACAGAAACGCATCGATCAGCTCTGGCAGTTCGTCGCTGTAGCCGCCCTCAAGAACCGCCGCCGTCGGAATCTGCAGATCGCGAAGCCACGACCCAAACGTCGCCAAATCGGCCAGCTCGAGCGTCATCTGCGTGATCGGATCAGCGCGATAGGCGTCGAACCCGGCCGACACGAGAAGCAACTGCGGCTGAAAATCGAGCAAACGGTTCAGCGACTTCTCACATGCTGCTACGTGATCGGCACGCGGCGAGTACGGTGCGACCGGTATGTTGATGATGTTGTCGAATGAACGCGTGCCTGTTCCCGGATAACCGGGAAACTGATGGACCGAGGCGAAGCAGATCTGCGACCGGCGTGCGACAATGTCTTCTGTGCCGTTGCCATGATGCGCATCGAAATCCCAGATAGCGACGCGCTCAACGCCGCCTGCGAGCGCGTCGAGCGCAGCGACTGCCACGTTGCTGAAGTAGCAGAAGCCCATCGCGCGATCATGCATCGCGTGATGTCCGGGCGGTCGCATCAAGCTGAACGATCGTTCGCCTCCGAGTGCTGATTGAACTGCATCGATTGCCGCGCCGGCAGCGCGCGTCGCGTGTCCAAAAATGTCCGGGTAGGCAGGGGAGTCGGCATCGAAATCTGCGGCCGGTGATTGGACCGCGGCAAGGTGTTCTTGCGTGTGAGCGCGGAGGAGCGCCGCACGTTCCGCCGCGGTGGGCGTATGCCAACTCCAATCGGGATGTCGATTTTGAAGGAGCGGCACAGTTTTCGTGATCCGCATCGGTCGCTCCGGATGTCCGGCGTTTGAGTAGTCGGCGCAGCGGGCGTCGTAAAAGATTTTCATTCGCGATAAGCCGAACGGGTTTCGTAAACGGAAATCTCGCGACGAAGCGCTTCCTGAAGCGACTCGTTGCCCGATTGTGTTGCGCGTTGCAATGCATCCGCCGCGACGTGACTCGCGAGTTCGAATTGCCCGAGCTCCGCGTGCGCCGCGGCCAGCGAACGTAAGACGACCGGATCGGTTCCATGCGTTGCCGCGTTAGCTTGCTCGGCTAATTGCAGTGCCCGCCGCCCATCGCGCAGCCGGGCATCGGTGGAGGTGGCCAACGCCCATGCCAGATTGCATTGCGCGACCAGATCGTCCGGAGCGGCTTGCAGAGCGGCTGAGAATTGCGCGATCGCTTCGTCGGTTCGGTGCAATGCCAGTAGTGTGTTCGCGAGCCCAACCCGGGCTTTCAGGTCGTCACGCTGCGCCAGCACTTGTTCGAAGTGCGGGACAGCATCCTGCGCACGTTGCATTTGGAAGAGCAAAAGGCCGAGGTTGTATTGCGCGTCCAGATCTGCCGGTCGCAGCGTCACCGCGCGCTCGTACTCGGCGCGCGCTTCTTCACGCCGCCCCGCTGTGGCGAACGCGTTGCCGAGTGCGACGTGCGCTTCGGCGTTATTCGGACTCAGCCGAATCGCGGTACGTCCTTCGTCAATCGCGCCGGTCACATCGCCTGTAGCGAGCAATGAGATGCAGAGATTGTAGTGCCCCTCGGGATAATCCCGCTGCAGCGCAACTGTCTCCCGGTATGCTCCGATCGCATCGACATGTCGCCCTTGCCGCGCGAGTTCGATGCCGAGATTGTTATAGGCCATCCACGATTGCGGGCTACGCGCGATCGTTGTCCGCCAAAGCGCTTCGATATTGGAATACATACGCGCCTGGTTCCAAGTGAGCACGGCAAGCAGGATCGTGACTGCCGTTGCCGCGAACCACCTTAGCCGTTCAACTCTCCACAACGCAGCGGAGCCGAGCGCGATCGGACCGATACTGGCCAGATACTGGTAATGATCGGCGACGAACGTGTAGCGGAACGTGTAAAGCATGATCAAGCCGAGGAGCGGACTGAGTGTGGCGATGTAAAATACCGTCGCTACTTCCGGTCCGCGGCCGAATCGCCCGCGCAGGAGGTAAATGATTACAGCGGCGGCGAGCAGCGCGGCGATCCAGACATAACCGCCCGGATCAGCGGCGCTGATTTCCCAGCGCGGATAAATGAATGTGAGCTTCGCCGGCCAGAATAGCTTGCCGAGATAGAACCAGATCGCGCGGCTGGCGACGAGCAGGCGTTCGAGCGCGCCGAGTTCAAAGAATGCGCCGCGGGTGCCCTGATGAAAACGTTCCCACCAGATGGTCACAGCCCCCATCGCGATCCCGAGGAGAACAAACGGGCTGACTTCGCCAAGACGTCGGAGGCTGATTCGCTCGTGCTTCAGCCAGCAGATCAATAGCAATGCCGCGGGAATCGTGCACGCGTTTGTCTTGCTGAAGAGCGCGAGCGCATAACAGATGAGTGCGAAGACGTACTGTCGCCAGCGATCCCGGGCGGCGGGCTCCAGGAAGTTGACCCAGCAGATCAGCGTGAGGAGGAAAAAGACTCCCATGAGCACGTTCTTGCGCTCGGTAATCCACGCGACGGATTCCACGTGCACCGGATGTAACGCGAAAATCGCAGCGGCAAGCATCGCGCCGGGAACTGCCAGCCGCACGAGCACGCGCCAGACAAGCAGCGCATTGACGATGTGCAGCGTGATATTCACGAGGTGATAGCCGGTCGTGTTCAGTCCCCACAACGCGCGCTCGAAACGAAACGTGGTATAAACGAGCGGGAAATATTGCGACGGCGAATCGAGAGAAAACCAGATGCGTCGCAGCCCGTCCGGCGCTGTGAGCAGCGGATTGTGCGTGACGTAGGCGTCGTCGTCCCAAATGAATCCGCCGTGCCATGCGGGCTGGTAGGCGATGGCCGTCACGATCGCGATCAGCGCCCCGAAGAAAACTGTGCGCACGTGTGACGAAGCGAACGCTTTCGCCATCACCTCGAGCGCTGATACGGCCTTCCTTCGCGATAGGCAGCGAGTTCGCGGGACAGCGCACCGATGAGCTGCTCGTTCGGTTTCGTAAGTGCGAGCTCATACGCGTGCTCAGCATTCGCGATTGCTTTCTCGAAGTCTCCCGTCGCCGCGCAAGCCGCGGCCAGGCTGTGGAGGGCAAAGGGCTCGTTGCTCTGCGTGAGTTCGACAGCGCGTGTGGCCAGGACGACCGCGCGCTCTTTGTCGGCCGGTCGCGAATCGAGCGACGTTGCAAGCAGCCACGATAGATTGGTCAAGGCGACGAGATTGTCACCGTCTATCCGCAGCACGCGCTCGAATTCGGCTGTGGCGTCTGTGGTCGCGCGATTTCTTAACAGCGCTGCAGCGAGGTTCGCACGGAGTTGCGCGTCAGCCGGAGCGATCTCCACCGCCAGCCGGTAATGTTCAATAGCTTTCCCGGTTTCGCCGGATCGGAGTAGTGCCCGCGCCAGATTCTCATGCGCGGCGGCGAACGTTGGCTGGAGACGGAGCGCGGTTTCGTATTCCGCAATCGCTTCGTGCAGCGAGCCGGAATCGCGCAGCACGTTGCCGAGATTGTTGTGGGTTCCCGGATCGTTCGGCTGCAACTTGATGGCAGTGCGATATTCGATGATCGCGGACGATGCGTCGCCTTTTTGCAGGTAGACGCTGGCAAGATTGAAGTGGGCGTCGGCGTAGGTCGGCCAGGTCGCGAGTCCCTTGTGGTATTCGTCCACCGCGGCATCCAGGTCGCCGGTATCGCGGAAGATGCTCGCCAACTCATAATGCCCGATCCACGCGTCGGGATTATGCGCAAGCGTCGCTTGCCACAGCGTTTCACGGTCATGATAGATCGCCGTCTGCTGCGACGTGAGAAAGCCGAGGCCGCCGAACAGCACGACGAGTAGTGGAATTTTTGCCGCTGGTAGCCGCTCTTCGATCAGTTTCAGTCCGGCGCCGCAGAGTGCGATTGGCGCCATGCTCGCCAGGTACTGAAAGTGATCGCTCACGAACGAGTAGCGAAAGAAATAAACGTCGAAAAAACCGAGCACCGGAAAAAGTGCGACGATGAAATAGACGAAAGCGAATAAAGGCGCCCGCCCCCATGTCTTTCGAAACAACCAAAGCACAACGAGGACGAGCACCACGGCGCCGATCGGCGCGAGATTCACCCAATCTGCGGCATCAATTTTCCAGCGAGGGTAGATGAAGATCAGCGGGTAGGGGCAGGCGAGTTTCAGAAGGTAAAACCAGACGTCGCATCCAGCGATGGCGATGCGCTCGAGGACAGTTTGCGACCACTGCGGGCCGACTGCGCCGGAGTGGAATTTTTGTTCCCAGACTGTCCACGCGCTCGCAGCGGCAGCAAGGAACGCGAAAGGCAGGAGCACGAAGACATCGCGCCAGCGAAGCCGGCCGTTTTGCCACCACAGGATCAGTGCGAGCACAGCCGGCAACACGACGGTAGATGTCTTGCTCGCGAGCGCCGCTGCCATCAAAAACAGCGCGAATAACAACTGCCACCAACGACGAGACGCATTCCATTTCACGAAAACGAGAATCGTCAGCAGATAAAAGAAGCAGGACTGTGTGTTCTTCGTTTCGGTAACCCACGCGACTGACTGCACCATTACGGGGTGGAGAGCCCAGAGCGTCGCGCCCATCCAGGCGCCGGGAATGTTCAACATCTTCAGAACGCGCCAGAGGAGCAGTGCATTCAACAGGTGAAAAACGACGTCAAACGCGTGATACGGCAGCGGATGCAGCCCGACTAGTTTGTGCAGCGCCCAGAATGTCGTGAGGACGAGCGGATAGTATGTCGCCTCGGCCGTAGTCCAGATTTCCGTCAGGCCAGCAGGACCTACGACGCAGACGTTTTGCGTCAGATGAGCGTCATCGTCCCAAATAAAGCCCGCGTTCCAAACGCGCGCGTACGCGGCGAGAACGAGGAGGACGAGAATTATTCCGAGGGCAACGCGTTTAATCACGTAGTGATAGCGGCGGGTTCAGGTTGCACGTGCAGGCAAATCGTGGGACGACGGGAATGTGGCAGGCTTTATCGGCGAATTAAAGCGTCGGAAAGTCTATCGTGTCGCGGTAGCTTACGCCGTCGTTGGATGGCTGCTCGTCCAAGTCGCGACGCAGGTCTTTCCGTTTCTCGATATTCCAAACTGGGCTGTTCGCCTCGTCATCGCGGTGACGGTTCTCGGCTTTCCGCTTGCTCTCGTCGTTTCATGGGTTTTCGACCTCACCCCGCATGGACTTGAGCGGACCGCGGAAGCCGAACCTTCACCCGACAAAGCGCAGGCGGTTCCGCGGGCTTCGATCCCCGAGAAGAGCATCGCTGTTCTACCATTCGAGAACCTGAGCGATGACCGCGAGAACTCCTTTTTCGCTGACGGCATTCACGACGATATCCTGACTGCGCTCGCGAAAATCGCCGACCTAAAAGTCATTAGCCGCACATCGGTTCAGCAATACAAAGACCGCACACGCAATCTGCGCGAGATCGGCGATGCACTGGGCGTCGCGCATGTCCTTGAGGGGACCGTCCGTCGCGCGGGGAATCGTGTGCGCGTCAATGTCCAGCTGCTGAATGCGCGCAGCGATGTCCACCTGTGGGGCGACAGCTTCGATCGGGAAATGACCGATCTGTTCGCGATTCAGAGCGAACTGGCGGAGAAAATCAGCAGTGCGCTGCGTGCGAACTTGTCGCCGCGCGAAAAAGCCCGGCTGCAGATCCGGCCGACAGACGATATGCGCGCTTACGAATGCTACGTCCAGGCGCGGCATCTATTTCATTGGAGCGGAATTGGGGATGCGCAGGAAAGTGGCGAACGCGCACTGCCGTTGCTCGATGAGGCGATTGCGCGCGACCGGAGATTTGCTCTCGCCTATGCGCTCGCCTCGCGGTTCCACGCCGAGCTGTATTGGTTCGGCTCGGACAAGCGCCCGATCCGCATCGACCTGGCGCGCACGGCGGCGGAGCGCGCACTCGAGATCCAGCCCGGCCTGGGCGAGGCACACGTCGCGCTCGGCTTTTATCATTACTACGCGCATCGTGATTACGATCGGGCGCGCGCCGAGTTGATGGAAGCCCGCAAGACCATGCCGAACAGCTACGAAGTGCTGGCCGCGCTTGGGATGGTGGATCGTCGTGAGGCGCGCTGGGATTCCGCACTGGCCAACCTCGAGCGCGCTAACGAGGTCAACCCACGGAGTATGGATGCGCTCTGGAATTGCATCGAGACCTACATATTTCTCCGCCGCTACGACGAAGCGCATCGCGCGATCGAGACGGCGCTGAGCATTTCGCCGCACGCCCATTTTCTTGTTCTCGCTGGCGCCAGTCTGCAGCTGCGCATGCGTGGTGACACCGCCGCGGTAAAGCACGCGTTGGATGCCATTCCGGGCAACTTCGATCCCGGTGGCGCAGTAACCACTATCGCGGTTCGCATCAGCCTGATGCAGCGTAATTACGACCAGGCTGCGAAGTATCTCGCTGCGTCGCGTCGAGATTCTCACAATGACAACGGCCTCAGCGGAATGGCCGGGGCGCTTGACGATTACGCGGTGCCTCGCGCCTGGTATGAGGGACTGATCGCGCGTGGCCGTGGCGACGAAGCTGGCGCACGGCAGCACTTCAAGAGCGCACGCGAGACTGTCGAGGCCGACGCCGCGCGTTTTGCCAATGACGCCAAGACGCTCGCGATGCTTGGCCTTGTTCAGGCAGCTCTGGGAAATCGCGGCGAAGCAATCCGCGAGGCGGAACGTGCAGTGGAGCTGTTGCCGGTGGAGCGCGACGCCATTGACGGCGCGCTTGTGGAAACGAACGCCGCCGTGATTTACGCACAGGTTGGCGAAACCGATCGCGCGATTGCGCAGTTGCAACGGCTGATCGATCTGCCGGGCGGCCCGACGCCTGGATTATTGAGCGTGGAACCGGAATGGGAACCATTGCGTGACGATCCACGTTTCGCGGTGTTGGCAACCGGCGGCGGTTGAACGTCAGACGTCCCGCGCCATCGGCAGCGCACCCTTCAATTCTTCCCAGCCGTTTCGCAGCCAAAACTCGCGTCCGCCGGGATTGTCCGCCGCTACCAGAATGATCGCACGACGAATGCCGGCGGCACGCAATCCGTCGAGACATTCATCCACGAGACGTTTGGCAATCTTGCGACCGCGGTATTCCTGCCTGACGGCCAGATGGTAGATCCAGCCACGCCGGCCGTCGTGCCCGCAAAGCACCGCCCCGACGATCGTGTCGCCGTCACACGCGACGCGGCTCAGTCCCGGATTGCGTCGCAAATACAAGTCGATCTCGTGTTCCAGGTCGCCCTCGCAAACTTCTATACCTTCGACCTGTTCCCATAGCGCAAGCGCCGCAGCGTGGTCGCTGCTCGCGAGCTCGCGTGTCACAATCGAAGAGGAAGTCATGCGCGATGCAGGGTTCGAACCTGCGACTTCTTGCGTGTGAAGCAAGCGCTCTACCACTGAGCTAATCGCGCGTGTTTGCGAGTAGCGCGTAGATTGCGCGAAAGCGCTGCACTCTGCAACCGAGCTGCGACTTGTCGCCGCGGCGACCGCTCTACCACTGAGCTAATCGCGCGAGCGAGGGTGGAACGTGACGAGTGACCCGTGAGCAGTCAAGCGCCTCGCTTGCCGTGCGTTGCGCGCCGCTTTATCTAAAGGCATGTCGGAACACAAAGTGAGTTTAAAGTGGGAGCGCGGCGGCGCGGAGTTTTCGTACCAAAAATACCCGCGCGACCACACCTGGAGCTTTGATGGGGGCCATACGATGACCGCGACGGCTGCCCCCGCATATCTCGGGAATCCGGCGAACGTCGATCCGGAAGAAGCGTTCGTTGCGTCGCTTTCCAGCTGCCACATGCTCACGTTTCTTGCGATCGCTTGTAAGCAGAAGTTCGTGCTCGATTCCTACGACGACGAGGCCGTTGGTCATATGGAGAAGAACGCGGAGGGCAAACTGGCAATAACGCGTGTCGAATTGCATCCGAAGATCACCTGGTCCGGAGACCGGGAACCGAATGCTGAGGAGTTGGAAAAGATGCATCACGCCGCGCACGAAAACTGTTTCATCGCCAATTCGGTGAAGACCGAAGTGACCGTCGCGCACTGATTTAACTCTCGGGAAAGCAGGAACGCAGGAAATTTGTATTCTTGAAGTGTTTCCTGCTTTCCTGCGTTCCTTAGCGATATGAGTTCGCAGCCCGATGCGCAACGCATGGAAAAGATCGTCAGCCTGTGCAAACGGCGTGGCTTCATCTTTCAATCGAGCGAGATCTACGGCGGGCTGAACGGCGTCTGGGACTACGGTCCGCTCGGCACCGAACTCAAGCGCAACCTGAAAGACTATTGGTGGCGCGTGATGGTGCACGAACGCGACGACGTGGTGGGTTTAGACGGTGCGATTCTGACCCATCGTGCGGTCCTCAAGGCGAGCGGCCATGAGGACACCTTCAGCGATCCGATGGTCGATTGCCGCACTTGTAAGGCACGGTTGCGAGCTGACCAGCTCGGCGAGAAAAAGCAGTGCCCGGTTTGCGGTGGAAAAGATTTAACGGAGCCGCGCCCTTTCAACCTCATGTTCTCGACGCAGGTCGGCGCGTCTGCCGATCCGGATTCGATTGCGTATCTTCGTCCCGAAACTGCGCAGTCGATTTTTGTGCAGTTCAAGAACGTGCTTGATACGTCGCGCAAGAAATTGCCGTTCGGCATCGCACAAATCGGGAAAGCGTTTCGCAATGAAATTAACCCGCGCAACTTCACGTTCCGCTCACGCGAGTTCGAGCAGATGGAGCTCGAGTATTTCTGCCGGCCGGAGCAGGGGATGGCGCTTCTCGAGTACTGGAAAGAGGAACGGCTGCGGTTCTACGAAAACATCGGCATCTCGCGCGCGAAGCTGAATGTCCTGACGGTGCCGGACGAAGAGCGTGCGTTTTATTCGAAGGGCACTTACGACATCGAGTACCAGTTTCCATTTGGTGTCCAGGAACTCGAAGGCGTCGCGTATCGCACCGATTACGATCTCACCCAGCACCAGAACGCGAGCGGGAAACCGCTCGAATATTTCGACGACGAAAAAAAGGAGCGCTTCGTGCCGCACGTCGTCGAGCCAAGCGCAGGCGTGGATCGCACCGTGCTGGCGCTGATCTGCGAAGCGTACGCGGAAGACGAGGCGCCGGATGAAAAAGGAAAATTGGAAAGTCGCGTCGTGCTGCGTTTTCATCCGCGCATTGCACCGATCAAGTGTGCGGTGTTTCCGTTGCTCAAGAACAAGGAGCCGCTGGTCGCGAAAGCGAAAGCAGTACGCGATCTGCTTCGACCGCACATGAATGTCATGTATGACGAGAGCGGTGCGATCGGCCGGCGTTACCGACGTCAGGACGAAATAGGTACGCCGTTCTGCGCGACGATCGATTTCGAGACACTCGGCGAACGCGGTGACGAACTGCGCGACACCGTGACATTACGCGATCGCGACTCGATGCAGCAGGAGCGGATCAAAATTTCGGAACTACGCGATCGGATGCTCGCGCGGATTACCTGAATGGACGCGGAGACTTTCCGCGATTGTTGTCTCGCAAAATCTGGTGCGACCGAGAGCACACCGTTCGGTCCCGATAATCTGGTCTTTAAGGTCGGCGGCAAAATGTTCGCGCTGCTCGCGATCGACGAGGTGCCGCCGCAGGTGAACCTCAAATGCGATCCCGACCTCGCGCTCCAATTACGCGACCGCTATGACGATGTTCGGCCCGGTTACCACATGAACAAAAAGCATTGGAACACTGTGGTGCTGCAAAGCCGGATTCCAGAGGCGGAACTCCGAAGAATGATCGATCACTCCTACGAACTCGTTGCACGAACTACGACACAACCGGCGCGCTCGCGACGTCGCAAAGCTCCACCTTCTTGATCTCCAGTTGCAGTGCTTCCTCGGCGACGCGTAGGAAGTGATCGGGCATGTCCGTGAGCGCGACGCGAAGCGTCCCGACGGCTTTCGATGCAGCAGAGACGCCTTCCGCGATGAGCAGCTGCTGAAGAGCGCGTGCAGTATTTTCCGCTGAATCGACCAGCGTAACGCCCGGACCGGCAACGCGTTCAATCGCCGAGCGCGCCAGCGGATAATGGGTGCAGCCGAGGACGAGTGTGTCGATGCCTCCAGCAAGCATCGGCGCCAGGTATTCGCGAATCACAGCGTCCGTGATTGAGCCGTCGAGTCGACCTTCCTCGATGAGCGGGACGAGTAACGGGCAGGCGCGACCGGTAACCGTCGCATTCGGGCGCAGAGCTCGAATCGCTTTCTCGTATGCACCAGCTTTAATTGTCGCGCGCGTTCCGATCACACCAATGTGATCATTACGCGTCGCATGAATGGCGGCACGGGCACCGGGATCGATCACCCCAAGCACCGGCACAGGCAGCTCTGCCTGCATCCTCGGAACCGCGACGGACGCAGCGGAATTGCACGCGACAACAACTGCTTTGCAACCGGCCTCCGCGAGCCGCGACCCGATTTCGATACTGTAACGCTCAACTGTGGCGGGACTCTTGTTTCCGTAGGGGACCCGCGCCGTGTCGCCGATGTAAAAGATCGATTCGTTAGGCAGCAGCGTGCGAATTGCCGCTACCACTGTGAGTCCGCCGATGCCCGAATCGAAGACGCCGATTGGCTGCGTCATGGTTTAGTCGCCACCGCCGATTGAGGCGGAAGGTTCGTCGCTCCTGGCGGATTGGTTCGCGATCGGCTGCAACGGATCAGTGATCGACTGTTCATGGGGTGGCAGGTTGGTGCGTGCCGAAGCGAGTGTCCCATTGCCTCGGTAATTCACGGCGTTGTTATAATTCTGCACGCCTTGCGCTAATGCCTGGCCGAGTCGCTGGCGATACTGCGCAGTGGCGATGCGTTGACCTTCCGCAGACTCGCTGAGAAAGCCACACTCTACGAGGACGGCGGGGATGCTGATATTGCGCAACACGTGAAACCGCGCGTGTCGGACACCGCGATCGAAGGCACCGGTATGCGCGAGCACTGAAGCATGCACCGCCGCCGTGAGAGCGATGTTGTGAGGATCGTGCAAATTGCCTTCGCAGCGCTGCACCTCCGTCGGCGCGACGTGGCTTTCGTTGGAAGCATTGGACGGCACGCCCGCGGGAGCGACTGCGTAGCTTTCTGCGCCGGCGCCGCCACCCGAATTGAAATGAATGCTGACGAACACTGCATGCGGAAATCGATTCGCGAATTGAACGCGATCTTCGAGCGAAACGCCAACGTCGTTTGAGCGCGTCAGTTCGACCCTGAATCCCGCTCGCATCAATTCTTCACGCGCGGTCAGAGCGACGTCGAGCGCGTAAGCTTTCTCCGTGCCCCATCGATCCATCGTGCCCTGATCGGTGCCGCCGTGGCCCGGATCGAGCACAACGGTTTCGACGCGTCCGGTGTTCGCAATCCGGCTCGGCCGCAGCACCGGCTCGATCATCTTGCTCACGTCCATCACCGAAATGAGATCTTCGTTGTTGTCGAAAACGATCGGAAAATCGGTGAAGAATCGCACGCCATTGATGTAGAGCTCACTGGTGCCGGCGGTCGCGCGAATGCCGCGGCGATCACTGCGCAACGAAACGGTCCGGTTCACGCGTGTGTAATCCGGAAACTGATAAAACTGCGCGACGTTCGTGAACGAGACGTAATCCCGGTCCTGGTGGTGAATGACGGTCCAATCGGCTCCGATCGCAGTCGCGCGGCAAACACAAATCATCACCAAAACGAGCTTCGTAAGCCTCATTTGCCGCAAGCTAACAGGTCCGCCCACAGTTTGCATTCGCGCCTCGTGCTTCGATGATTCACGCCGTGGGCGAGCTGCCGAAAAACTACGATCCCAATGTCGTCGAGCCGAAGTGGTATGCGCACTGGCTTGAGAGCGGAGTCTTTCATGCCGACCCGAAGTCACCGAAGCCGCCGTACTCCATTGTTATTCCACCGCCGAACGTCACAGGCATGCTCACGATGGGCCATGTGCTGAACAACACGATCCAGGACATTCTTGCCCGGCGTGCCCGCATGCAGGGATTTGAGACGCTCTGGCTGCCGGGCACCGATCACGCCGGCGTTGCGACGCAGACAGCCGTCGAGAAGCATCTCTGGA
>JBJMWW010000195.1:0-5449 GCA_045809945.1 Chthoniobacterales bacterium | reverse complement strand
TACCGCGCAGCCGTGTTTTGACAAGCGCGATACTAGCGACATGCGCCTGCCGAGTCTCTTGAATGTTTGCGCAGGTGCTCCTCAGCCGCGTCCCGCGGCAGGGTGAGCGTTGTGCCGTTGTGACAAATCGTGAGCCGCTCCTCGCTCGGTGAAACTTCGTTGCCGTGCTCAGAAAGATTTCCGGGATTGATCGTGCCGAGTGCGTTGCTGAACGCGAACTCGGTTCCCATTCCGCCGAAGATCGCAGCGAGCGTCATATTGGCGTGCGCGGGGGCGCCGATCAGCGCAAGTAGGGCAGGTTTCAGAGGCGGAAATGACGTGATCAGAGCGTTGCTCGCGAGCCACGCCCCAAGATCAACTTTCACAGATGAGCCCAGCGACTGGTCTGTGCTGGCGAAGAAAGCGTGCTTCGCTTCGACCGTGGTGCACTCGTTAGGCGCGTCGATGACCACTTTAGAATCCACGCTCATGGCATCGCTTCGGCAGACGCGAACAGTGCCTTCAAGGACGGTAATTCGGCAGCGCGTGACCACGTCGTTCGGTTGGTATGTTTCGACCGCGAATGTTGCGCCGCTACTCGCTACCGATACGAGCGGTGTCTCAATTTCTGTCGTCGTCGGATGCTGCGGAACGTGAACCAGCATCGCGCCGCCGCGCAGGTCGAACTGGTTCGCCGACTGCATGCGGACGTCAGTCTTGCTACCGAAGCGTGCGAAGGTGCCATCGTCGAAGGTCAGCTCGAGCGCCGAGTCGCTGCCGGTGCGAAGTGATTCGCCGTTTGCGATAACTTCATTCTGTCCGACAGGCCGGCGGTCGCCGCTTCCCGACTGAAGTTCAACGCGATTTGCGAGGTGAGTGACGTGCGCGGACGGAGTTTCAGCCCCACGAGCTAAGGTGGCGCTGGCCAGAGCGATCGCCATCGCCGTGGAAGCACTCATCAGGGAAACGACGGCTATATGCCGCCAGAAGTTTCTTCGGCGCATCAGTGTTGTTGGTCTGGAATTTCCTTCGCATCACTGACGCCATGGGTACGGAGCCAGCCGACTGCGGCTTTGCAGTCCAAGCAGCTTTCGCTCCAGCTCTTGCAGATTCTCGATTTCCTTTGTGGCAGCTGCATCAAACGCTGCCGGGATTGCCTCGCCGGGAGGCGAAGGCCACTCACGCACTGCCGGGCCCGTGATCGTTAGGGCGGCGCTGCCATCCGATGGTCTGAATTGCACGCTGCCACGCGCGCAGATAACGCGCGTCCGTTCACCTCCGGCTTCAACCCTGAAGAGCGCAGGAGAGAGCACGGAAAGCTCGCCGCCAGGACTCGCGACACTCACCGGCGACTGCTCCGTCTCGAATTCGACGCAACCGCTGAGCGAACCATTAAGTAGCGTCACGTGGATCTCCCGACGCATTGCTTCCTCCACCCGCACGCCATTTTTCGTGACACGCAGCTTGTCCATTCGGAGGTGCGTTTCCCCGGCAATCTCAGCCAACGCACCTGGCAGCAACGAAACCGCGAGCTGTGCATTCGAGCTGGTAGACAGGACTTCTCCGACCCGGACGCGCGCGTCCCGTTGGAGCGGTTCTGAACCGCCAGATTTCTCAAGCGCGGCGCCCGCCTCTGCTTCCAGCACCACGGCTTCAGCATCTCGGGTAACCTCGACGCTGCACGCACACGGCATGAGCAAACATCCGAGAGCGATTACCGCCGGCAGATATTCGGTTCGAATGAAACGGCGCACGCCCGGAGGTTACTCGCGACACACGATTTCACCACCGCGCGCCATAATCACACGCGGCGTACCGGCGGCACGTGTTCTGCTCAAAACGAGGCATGCTTCCCGTGATCGGCATCTGCGTCTCGGCCTTAGGCTCGATCGGTTTCATCTCGCATCTTTTGCGGAAAGCGCCGGAAGGGTGGGAAGATTCAAGCGGATTCCACTTCCGCGATGAAGCTCGTGTTGAGGCTCGACCGACCGCGCTGGCGCCTTCATTCTCGCTCTTTCATCGCGAGGTGGTGCACGCTGCACCTGCCGCGGTTCGCTGATTTCCCGCTCGGCGATCACGAGGCCGCGAGCCGCTCCTCCTGCCGTCCTTTTTGGCAGGTGCGGAGAAGGCTTGCTTTTTCTCGTGGGTTTTAGCAGAACCGAACCAGCATTCGGGACTTGAGCCGCTCGCCGGCGCAGAGTCTCCGCGGGCGAACGCAGACTAACGAATGATTTAACGCGCCTTTTCAGGTCCCCGCGAGTGTCGATTTGCGTAACGATCGCGTGACATCGGCAGGAACATATTGACTGAGAGAAGCAGCTTGTAGTTATCTCTAGTCAATCTAGCGATTATACGCGTCTCGCCGCGCGTCGCTGATTTCCCATAAACAAGAATACGTATGCGTTTTTCCCGCGACCCGCACGGAACGACCAAGGGCGGCAGCCTGCCCTGCGCTCGAAATTTGTGCGGATCGGCGTCGATTTTGGACCGCCTTCCGTAATTACTGATGTCGATGGCTAGAACGAACGCTCAACGCTCGCATTCCGGTTCCGTTCGCCTGAACGGGACAGCACGCGATGCGGCGGTTTCGAGTTTCTCAGCGAACGCTGAACGCGTCGCGCCGGTCGTTTCCCGGATCCTGGCCTCCGCCGTTTTGGAGCAGTTCGCGCGGGAGCGTGGCCTGACCGGCGATGACCAGTCTGACGACCTACGCGCATCTAAAGAAGAGACATCGCCGATCAACGACGATGCGCGAGCCAGCGAAACTGTTGCGACCGAAGCAGAGGTCTCCGAAACCGAAGCAGTCTGTGACGCCGTGCCGCTATGGAAGCGCGTCTTCGATTGCACCCTGATCGCTGTGGCACTGCCATTGTGGTTGCCGGTGATGCTCGTCATTATGCTCGGCATCAAGCTCTCTTCGCCCGGGCCGATTTTCTACCGGCAGGAGCGCATCGGCTACCGCGCCCGCCGCTTCATGATCTTCAAGTTTCGAACGATGAAGGTGAATGTAGAGACCCGCGTCCACGAGTCGTACTTCGAGCGCTTGATGCACGCCAACGTGCCGATGACGAAACTCGATGCGAATGGCGATCCGCGTCTGATCAGGTGCGGACGATTTCTACGCGCAGCCGGTCTCGATGAGTTGCCGCAGCTTTTCAATGTCTTGCGCGGCGAGATGAGCCTCGTCGGACCGCGGCCGTGCACGGTGCACGAATTCGGACGTTACCTTCCCTGGCAACGGGACCGGGTGAACGCGCCGCCGGGGATGACTGGCTACTGGCAGGTGAACGGCAAGAACAAGACGACCTTCAACGAGATGATCGAGATGGACATTTTCTACTCGAAGAACATGTCGCTCCGCCTCGACTTCTGGATCCTGTGCAAGACGCTTCCGGCTGTTACCTCCCAGGTAATTGAAACCCGCATGCCTGCTTCATGGACGTCCGTTCAGGCGCCGACGCTTCACAAGCCGGTGCAGACGACGCAGCAATAATCGACAATGGCTAAACCTGTTTCACTTGGGGTAATCGGCTGTGGCTACTGGGGCCCGAACCTCGTCCGCAATTTTAAGACGCTCCCGAACTGTCGCGTAAAAGCGATGTGCGACGTGAATGAGGCCCGCTTGAGGCATATGCGGACCGTCTATCCCGACGTCGAGGGGATGACGGACTACCAGCATTTCCTGAACGGGATCGGGCTCGATGCAGTGGTCGTCGCGACGCCGGTCAAACATCACTTCCCGCTGGCCAAAGCGAGTCTTCTCGCCGGCAAGCACACCCTGATCGAAAAGCCGATGGCGGCTTCGGCGGAGGAATGTGAGGAGTTGATCGACATCGCGACTGAGAAGGGGCTCGTGCTCATGATCGGGCACACCTTTCTCTACTCCTCGCCCGTGCGGAAGATTTGCGAGATCGTCAACGCCGGTGATCTCGGCGACATCCGCTATATCAATTCGCGCCGGCTCAACCTTGGCCTCTTCCAGAACGACATCAACGTCGCGTGGGATCTCGCGCCGCACGACATCTCGATCATTCTCCATATTCTCGGCGAGTTTCCGATCACCGTGAATTGCCAGGGAAACGCCCACGTCACGCCTCACATCGAGGACGTGACGAACATGTCACTCGTCTTCCGCCATAAGCGTTTCGCGACCATCCAGAGCAGCTGGCTCGAACCGCGCAAAGTGCGCGAAATGACGATCGTCGGGACGCGTCGCATGATTGTCTACGACGACCTCAAGACACACGGCAAAATTCGCGTCTACGATGTGCGCGTCGAGCGGCCGCCGCATTACGACACCTTTGCCGAGTTCCATTATTCGTATCACTACGGCGACAGTTACATCCCGCACATTCAGCAGGAAGAACCGTTGAAGACCGAGTGCCAGCACTTCCTCGACTGCATCGTCAAAGGGACCGAGTGCGACACCGCTGGTGAGTCGGGACTAGAACTGGTGCGCATCCTCGAAGCAGCCTCGGCTTCGCTGAAGGCGAACGGTGCGCCTGTCGTATTCTCTCGCAAAAAATCCGCAATTCCCCCTGCGATGTCGGTCATGGAGAAAATGCCTCCTCCCTCTGCCGCCGTTGCATGACGGGTGCAGGATCATCGCCTCTCCGCTGCATCGCGGCGGATGTGAAACTTGGGCGTGACGTAAAGATCTACGACTTCGTGAATCTTTATGGCTGCGAGATCGGTGACGAAACGAAGATCGGCACGTTTGTCGAAATTCAAAAAGGCGCTCGGATCGGAGCGCGTTGCAAGATCTCCAGTCACACCTTCATCTGCGAAGGCGTGATCCTCGAGCCCGGTGTCTTCGTCGGACACGGCGTCACGTTTATCAACGATCGTTATCCACGTGCCACAACCGCCGACGGTGCATTGCAGACCGACGCTGATTGGCACTGCCAAACCACGCTGATCAAACGAGGGGCATCGATCGGTTCCGGCGCGACTCTGCTCGGCGGAATCACCGTCGGCGAGAATGCAATCATCGGAGCCGGCAGCGTAGTCACGACAGATGTGCCGGCTGATTGCACCGTGGCCGGAAATCCCGCGCGCCCACTGCGCGAGCTCGCAACAGCGTAAATGAAAGTCCCGTTCCTCGACCTAAAGGCGCATCACGCGCCGCTCCGCGCAGAGTTCTCGCGCGCGATCGAAGAAGTCATCGACACCGGAGCGTTTGCGGGCGGACCTTTCGTGACCGCGTTTGAAGAGGATTTTGCGGGCTTCTGCGAAACGAAGCATGCGATCGGCGTGAGCAATGGAACGGATGCACTCTGGCTGACGCTGCTGGCGCTCGGCGTTGGGCCTGGCGATGAAGTGATCACCGTGCCGAGCACGTTCATGGCGACGGCTGAGGCGATCACCTACACCGGCGCAACCCCCGTCTTTGTCGATATCGATGAGCGCAGCTACACGATGGATCCGAACGAGCTCGCAGGTGCGGTGACGTCGCGCACCAAAGCCGTCG
>JBJMWW010000194.1:0-10653 GCA_045809945.1 Chthoniobacterales bacterium | reverse complement strand
CTCACTCCTGGTGGCATGTCGGGCCGGCATTTCAGCACATTCGCGATGTAAACGTCGGCGCGCGCGAAGCCCATCGCCTGAATTATTTTCGTGAGCAATTGCCCGGCACGGCCGACGAAGGGCTCGCCGCGCGCATCTTCATCCGCGCCCGGCGCTTCGCCAATAAACATCAAGTCCGCGTCTGGGTTACCGACGCCGAAAACCGTCTGGGTCCGAAAGCGCGCGAGATGCGGGCATTTCACACAGATCGAAACCGGCGCGGCGAGCGCAGCCAGCTTCGCGGCTTTGGACGTGCCGCGCGGCGTCGCCGCTTGAACGGGAATCTGAATCCGCCGAATCCGCTCGAGCAAGTCCGTTGATGCGCGCGGGCGACGCTCGCTTTCGCGCTGAATCTGCTCGAGGCCGGTAATGACGACATCGAGGGCAGCGCGGAAATCGTTCACCACAAGATGATGTGAATTTTTGCGGCCAGCGGCAAACGCTTTGATGCTGCAACGTGAGTTTGCTGCTGGCCGATTATGATTACGAACTGCCGAACGAACTGATCGCGCAACGGCCGCTCGAGACTCGCGACGCATCGCGCATGATGATCGTGCGGCGCGGGCAAGGCACGGTCGAACACCGGCGATTCCAAGATCTGACACAATTTATCGAGCCCGGTGATCTCCTCGTTTTGAACGACACGCGCGTTATGCCGGCCCGCAGATTTTCTGACGACCATCGAATCGAGTTCTTGTTGCTCGAGAAAATGGGACCGCGGCGGTGGAAGACGCTCGTCAGGCCGGGTCGAAAAATGCGGGTAGGCGCGATGGTTACCTTCAATGGCGTGGTGGCGCGTGTGGAAGAGATCTTGCCAGAGGGCGAACGGATCATCGCGCTCGAGGATGACCTGGACCTTTTCACTGGCGGCGCGATGCCGTTGCCGCCTTATGTGAAACGCGAAAGCGATGCGGCGGACGCCAATCGGTACCAGACCGTGTTTGCGCATGAAGTCGGCGCGATCGCCGCCCCCACGGCGGGGCTGCATTTCACGGAGTCGATGTTAGCCGGGCTGCCGCACACGTTCGTTACACTGCACGTCGGTATAGGAACCTTTAAACCAGTAACCACCGATCATTTGAGCGATCACCGGATGCACTCAGAGCGATTCTCGATTTCAGCCGACGCAGCAGAGCGAATCAATGCAGCGAAGCGGCTAATCGCCATCGGAACGACCGTTGTGCGCGTGCTCGAAGCAGCCAGACGCGATGGGGAAAAGCTCGTCGCGCAAAGTGGTGAAACCAACATTTTCATTCATCCGCCGCAGCAGCTGAAGCACGTCGACGCGCTGCTCACCAACTTTCATCTGCCGCGCTCCACGTTGCTGATGCTGGTGAGCGCCTTTGCCGGCCGCGAATTCACGCTGCGCGCCTACCGCGAAGCGATTCGCGAGCGTTATCGATTCTACAGCTACGGCGATTGCATGCTGATTTTGTGAGCCCCGTCACGTAATCTCCGCCAGATGGAAAAACCGAAAGGTGAGCTCGTTATCCGAACCATCGCGATGCCCCGCGACACAAATCCGAGCGGCGATATTTTCGGCGGCTGGATCATGTCGCAAATGGATCTCGGCAGCGGCATTCTCGCGCTGAAGACGGCGAAGAGTCGTGTCGTCACTGTCGCGATGGAAGGCATGTCGTTCCTCCAGCCGGTTCGTGTCGGTGATCGCGTCGCGTGTTATGCGCACGTCGAAAAGGTCGGGCGCACGTCGATGAAAATTCCAGTCGAGGTGTGGGTCGAGCGCTACATGACAGGCGAACAGGTGCGCGTAACCGAAGCGGTGTTTATCTACGTCGCGCTCGGCGCGGATGGCCGCCCGACACCGATAAAGCGCGATGCGTAATCGAGCAGCTACGCGACCTGAGCGCAGTCAGCCGATGCGGTCGAAAGCTCGAAATGCCCGGAGTCGACGAGGAACGCGAGCGCCTCGTAAATTTTGAGTTCGGAGACCTGGCAGCGTTGATAAAGCGCAGAGATCGGCAGCGGCGTGCTATAGGCGAGCTGCCAGATCTGTTCTGCGGTCGTGCGCGCATCGGACGGTGCGTCGTCCGGCCAGGTGATGTTTAGTTTGCGACGCAACAGCATAGCGGTCGAATCGGCAAAGCGGGTCTTCAATTGGAGCAGTTCGTCACGGGCCTGGAGTGCCCGGATCAGCATATCCGAGGTAGCAGTGATGACCTGCGTCTGGATGCACGAGCTGACGCGGCTTTCGAGCGAGAAGAGGAACGAGCCGGCAAGTGTTTCGGCAAGGAAGAGCTGGGTGAATGCTTCGTCGCCGGTGAGATGTTGGAACTGGCCATTACGCGGTTCGCCGTTTTCGAAAGAGAAGACAGAAATCAGATCGGCTTTTTCGTTGAAAATGCGCAGCTCGCCGCTCTGACGCGAACCGACGATCGTCTGGTAGACAGTGATCAGATCAAAGTTTGCCAGATTGCCGTGCAGCTCGAACGACTCTGGATCGGCTGCCGATGCGGCGGCTTCGGCATGATACAGACGAGTCGCCAGGTCCTGACTGAGGAAGTAAAAGAAGGATGGTACTCGGCGAAAGATTTCGGGAAAATCGTCACGTTGAAAACACTGGATGCTTAGCGGATGCCGCGCCCGTGCCGTGTGGCGTCGCGGTTCGGCGGTCAGCGTCTCGAGGTCGCCGAAGAATTGGCCGCGCCCCAGTATTTTTACGTCTACACCTGCGATGGCCTCACCGCCGGACAGCTCTACCATGCCGCGTGTAACGACGTAAAACGTGCTGCTCGCGTCGCCGGCGGAATAGACAATCCGGCCGCTGGCCAGATGTTGAACGTACGAGAATTCACCGATCGCTTTGAGCTCAAGCGGCTTAAGGGTTGTGCAATAAGCGAAGAAATCGCGATGTCCCACGACTGCTTAAGAGCAGTATTCGTGCAGACCTGAGCGAATTGTGCTGAAGTGCTGCTCGTGCCCGAGCTTGCGTATCTATTCGAGCGTTTTCCATCGTTCGGACAACACTTCATCTATCGCGAGGTGGCGGAGCTGGCGCGCCAGGGAGTAGATGCCGAGCTTTTCTCAATTCGTCAGCCGCTCGATGAGCCGGCGGAAAACTGGGATGCCGGAATCGTGCGGCGGGTTCACTATCTGCCGGAGCAAAAACAGCTCGTGGCCGAAATCGAGCGGGCGATTCGTGCCGGCGAATTACCGGCGGCAGCGGCTAGTGAAATTCGCGAGTGGGGGCGCCAGACTGATTTCCTGCGCTTGTACCAGGCGGCCTACGTCGGCATGCGCTTGCGTCGATCGGGCGTGCGCCGGGTTCACGCGCATTTTGCAGGAATGGCGGCGCGCACAGCGTTTTGGATCCGTAGGTTTTTTGGTCTCGGGTATAGCTTCACCGCGCACGCGAACGACATCTTCGTGCCGCGAGATTTCGTCGTCAGCGTCGCGCGTCTGATTGAATCCGCCGAAGCGGTTCTGACGGTGAGCGATTTTGCGGTGCGGGCGCTGCAGGAACGCTATCCGAACGCGGCAAAGAAGATTCACCGCATCTATAACGGCATCGATGTCTCAGCATTTCCGCTTGCGACATTCCATCACGCCGTCGCAAAGATTGTCAGTATCGGTCGTCTCATCGAGAAGAAGGGGTTTCGCGATCTGATTGATGCTTGCGCGATTCTCGCGCGCAAAGGAGCGGTGTTCAGCGCGGAAATTATTGGCGAAGGTCCGCTTGAGAGTGATTTGCGTGGCAGAATCGCGCAGCACGGACTCGAAAGTAAGGTCTCGCTCCCAGGTCCATTGCCGCAGAGTGAAATCGCACCGCGGCTCGCGACCGCAACGATGTTCGTGTTGCCGTGCAGAACCGAAGCGATGGGCGGAATGGATAATTTGCCGACCGTTATCATGGAAGCGATGGCAGCAGGGTTACCGGTTGTTTCGACGCGTGTCGCCGGCGTGCCCGAAATGGTGGAGGATGGGCAGACTGGACTGCTCGTGTCCGAAGGCGACGTGACTGGGCTTGCCAGTGCGATGGCAACCATTGCCAATGACCAGAACCTTGCGCGAACGCTTGGCACAAGAGGCCGTCAGGTCGCAATCGAGAAATTCTCGATCGACAAGAATGTGGCACAGCTCCGCCAGATTCTCGCCGCGACCACTACAGCAACTGCCGAACGCAATTGATCGCGCGCAGGTAGACGCGATGCGGTCCGCCGCGCATCAGCTCTTCGCTCAGTAGCGAACCCACGTCGCTCTTGCCGGCCGGCATCAACTGATTCATCTGCGGTGTGCCTTCTTGAAACACGGTCACGTCGAGCGACTGAGAATTAGGTGCGTGCAGTACGCAAAATTCCGTGCTTCCACTACGCACAACCAGTCGGCTGATCGCTTGACCGGCTGTCTCATTCAGCAATGCCGAAACCGTCTTTTCTCCCGCACGGAACCGAATCTCGCCTCCGCTGCTTTCGCCGGCTTGCCATCCGATCTGCGCGGCCAGCCACCCGAGCAATAGAATCGCAGTCGATCTAAAGCCGGGCGCGTATTCGATTTCCACGCCGCTGATTTGCGACAAGTGCGCGCGGGCGTCCGAGCAGTCGAAGAATTGCGCCAGCGCCAGGCGCAATTGGACGATGCCGAGCCAATTGAGATCGCACAGTACCACGCGCTGCTTCGCTTCTTCCTGGGCGATCTCAACGCGCCGGATTTGATCGTCGAAATTTTTCCATAATCGGCTGTCGTAAATCAACCGATCGATCCACGCGAATAGCTGCGGATCCATCGGATCGTGAAACTCGCCCTGCCACCAGAAATAGAGCGGCAGATCGGAATCGAGATGTGAGAAGACGACGTTCGTGAGCAGCGCGGTCGATGCGCCATCGATGGAAAAGGAAAGTTGCTCCGAGCAGATTTGTTTGCTGCCCGCCCGGCTCACGTGACAATGCGCGCTGATCCAGGCCGCGACACGCGATTCTTCTGCGTTTGGATTGAGACCGATGACGATCGCCCGACATGCGTTCTTTTCGGTCAATCGCGAGATCAGCTCAGTATTCTTCGCGAGCATTCCCGGTTCTTCGCTATAAACGGCGAGATTGATCAGCGAGGCGCGCGTCATCATCTCGCCGCTTTGCTCCCATAGCTTCTTCAGCTCACGGTCGATCTTGTCGACTTCCACCGCCATGCCGGCCGGAGTTTCTAATGACGAATCTAGAGACGGCGCCATGTGCGTCCTTCGCTTGCGATAAGTTTGTCGGCTTCGTCAGGGCCCCAGGAACCTGCTGGATAGAAGCAGAGCGGCGGCGCGTTTTCCTTTGCCTGCCATGCGTGCTGAATCGCGTCGATGAACGCCCAGGCTTCTTCCACTTCATCGCGGCGTGCGAATAGTGTCGCGTCGCCAGCCATGGCATCGAGCAGCAAACGCTCATACGCCTCCGGACTCGCCTTGCCGAATGAAGTCCCGTAATGAAAATCCATCTTTACCGGTTCGATCCGCAAACTCGTGCCTGGTAATTTCGCCTCGATGCGAAGCGAAATTCCTTCATCCGGCTGAATACGAATGACGAGCACGTTATGACCGTGACCTTCCGATTCCTTGTTGAACAAAACCGACGGCGCTTTCTTGAAATGGACTGAAATCTCCGTGCCCGATTTTGGAAGCCGCTTTCCAACGCGCATGAAGATTGGCACGCCTCCCCAGCGCCAGTTGTCGAGATGCAAGCGGAGGGCGACGTAGGTTTCTGTCATCGATTGCGGATTGACGTTTTTCTCCGAGCGGTAATCCGGAACCTCCTTGCCATTGATCGCGCCGGCACTGTACTGGCCGCGAATAACGTCGTTCCCGACTTCGCTCTCTGCGAGACGGCGCAACGATCGAACGACTTTTAGTTTCTCATCGCGTACGCTGTCGGCGCTCAGATCGGTAGGCGGTTCCATCGCGACCAGACAGAGCAGCTGGAGCAGATGGTTCTGCACCATATCGCGCAACGCGCCCGCGCCTTCATAATAACCGGCGCGGCTTTCAACCCCGAGCGTCTCCGCCGCCGTGATTTGAATGTGGTCGACATACCGCGCATTCCAGATCGGCTCGAAGGTCGCGTTAGCGAAGCGCAATACCAAAATGTTCTGCGCCGTCTCCTTTCCAAGAAAATGATCGATGCGGTAGGTCTGCTCTTCCGAGAAAGCGGTGCGCACGACCTTGTTCAACTCCTGCGCTGACGGCAGATCGGTGCCGAACGGTTTCTCGACAATCACGCGAGCCCAACCGCCGTTGCGACCCTTGTTCAGTCCGACCGCTTTGAGGTTCTTGAGAATTGCCTCGGACTGATCAGGCGCGACCGCAAGATAGAAGAGCAAGTTGCCGCCTGTGCCGCGCTCGTCGTCCAGCTTGTTCAGTCGGTCGACCAGTCGTTTGTAACCGTCAGGGTCGTGAAATTCGCTTTGATGATAGAAGAGCGAACCGGCGAATTGTTTCCACACATCATCGCGCACCTGCTGGCGCGAGAACTTCCGCGTCGTCTCTTCCTGCTCGGTCCGAAACTGCTCGTCCGTCTTCTCGCGTCGTGCGAACCCGACCACAGCGACTCCCGGCGGCATCTCGCCATCGGCGGTGATGTTATAGAGCGCCGGGATCAGCTTTCGCATCGTGAGGTCACCGGTCGCACCGAAAATCACAACGATGCAGGGCTGCGCCAAAGTGCGCATTGAGAGTCCTTCACGCAGCGGGTTCATCAATTGCTGCTCCGCGGTTTGATTCATATCGACCGCGAGACTACGAAGGCGCTGCTTCCAGCGGAAGTCGAATCCTGCGCCCTAGCCCGGTAGTGGAAATCGGCGCGTCAGCTCGCGCACTTTGTCGCGGATGGCATCGAGCGCAGCGGCGTCTTCGCGCTTCTCGAGCGCTTCGGCTAAAAGGTCCGCAATATCGAGCATCTCTTCTTCCTTCATCCCGCGCGTTGTCACCGCCGGTGTGCCGACGCGAATCCCGCCCGGTTTGAATGGTGAGCTGGTGTCGACGGGAATCGCGTTCTTGTTTACCGTGATGCCGGCGCGATCAAGCGTCTCCTGCGCTTCTTTGCCGTTAAGATTCTTCGGTCGCAGATCGACGAGCATGAGGTGATTGTCGGTGCCGCCGGAGACGATGCGGTAGCCGTGTTTTGCGATCCCGGCGGCGAGTGCTTTGGCGTTAATCACCACCTGGCGCTGATAATCACGGAATTGCGGCTGAAGCGCTTCATGGAAGCAGACTGCCTTGGCGGCGATGACGTGCATAAGCGGCCCGCCTTGAATCCCCGGGAAAACCATCGAGTCGATTGCTTTCGCGTGGTCGGCTGTACACATCGTGATACCGCCACGCGGACCCCGCAGACTCTTGTGCGTCGTCGTCGTGACAAAGTGAGAATGCGGAACGGGATTCGGATGAACGCCGCCGGCAACAAGTCCCGCGACGTGCGCCATATCGACGAAGAGAAACGCACCAACTGAATCGGCGATCTCCCGCAGCCGTTTGTAATCGAAGAGCCGCGGGTAGGCCGATGCACCCGCAGTGATCATCGCCGGCTTCGTCTCGTTAGCCAGGCGCGCGAGTTGGTCGTAGTCGATCAGCTCGGTCTGCTCGTTCACGCCGTAGTGCGTAACGTTGTAAAACTTGCCCGAGAAATTCGCCGGATGGCCATGCGTGAGATGACCGCCGTGAGCCAGATTCATGGCGAGGATTTTGTCGCCTGGCTTCAGCATCGCGAAGTAAACCGCCATGTTTGCCTGAGCACCGGAATGCGGCTGCACGTTTACGTGGTCGCACCCGAAGAGCTGTTTCGCGCGATCGATCGCAAGCTGCTCGACGACGTCGACGTTTTCGCACCCGCCATACCAGCGCTTCTTCGGCAAACCCTCGGCATATTTGTTTGTCAGGACGCTCCCCTGCGCTTCCATCACCGCGCGACTGGTGAAGTTTTCCGATGCGATCAGCTCGATGTTCTCGCGCTGGCGTTTCTCTTCGGCGGCAATCGCGTCGTAAACTTCGGGATCGGTCCGTTGTAGTGCGCTACTCGAACCACGCCCGCTTTCGGACGACGACTGTGGGTTGTGGAGCGGCAAATCGGACATCGTATAGGAGCCGGCACCGTACGATTTCCCGTGCAGCGCCGGCTCGTTTTGTTCTACGAACGCGAGCACGGACGGCAAGGCGTTTTTCAGAGTCTCGGCGCAAATGATATAGACGTCGCGGTTCATGCCAATCGGATCCGGCACATCGCGCCAAACGGTGGTGCCCGCTTCTTCAAATTCCCGCAACAAATATGACTTCGGCGCGCTGTCGGGAAAGAGCATGTGCAGCGTCTCGAGATGCGCCCCGGTCATGGCAAAAATATGCGTGGCCCGATTTACCAGCGTCGATGTGAGCGGCTGGCTCCGATGATCGGCAATGTCGACGCCATCGTTGCCAAGGACTTCGACCGCATGGGGACTCGGCGGCTGGCCGCGCACGGCATGCACGCCGGCTGACGCTACTTCGATGTCTTTGCGGTTACCGAGCAATTTGCGGAAAAGGCCTTCCGCCATCGGGCTGCGACAACTGTTACCTGTGCAGACGAAGAGAACGCTTTTCACGCGGATGCAGCCGGAGGAACCGGCTCTTTCACGCTAGAACCAAGACGAGGCAAGTCAACGCGGCGGCGGCCCGAGAACGACGCAGGCGTTGATGCCACCGAAGCCAAACGAGTTGCTTAGCACGTACTGTAAATGCGCGGGCCGACCGAGTTGCGGGACAACGTCCAGATCGCATGCCGGATCGGGATGCTCGCGATTCAGTGTCGGTGGAATCCAGCCATGCTCCATTGCCAGCGCACAGAGCGCGGCTTCGATCGCGCCGGTCGCGCCGAGCGGGTGACCGGTGAACGCTTTCGTGCCGCTAATCGGAATTTCCGCCGCTCGCTCGCCGAAGACTTCTTTAATCGCAAGGGTCTCGGCAGTGTCGTTCAACTGCGTGGAGCTGGCATGCGCGTTGATGTAATCGATCTGTTCAGGCGCGAGGTGTGCGTCGGCCAACGCTTCACGCACCGCGCGGATCGAACTTTCACCGCTTGGCAGTGGCGAGGTCATATGAAAGGCATCGTTGTTCAGGCTGTAGCCTAACAACTCAGCATAAATGTGAGCGCCGCGATTGCGTGCATGCTCCAGTTCCTCGATCACGAGCGACCCAGCGCCTTCGCCGATGACGAACCCATCGCGCTCCGCGTCGAAAGGGCGGCACGCGACCGCCGGATCGCCTTTCCACTGGCTCATCGTCTTGATAATCGCGAACGCGCCGAAGGTGAGAGGACTGAGCGGTGCTTCGGCACCGCCTGCGATCATTACATCGGCGAAATCGTCGCGTATGTAGCGCAGCGCTTCGCCGACCGACACAGTGCCACTCGCGCAACTGTTTGAATTCGTCGTGCCCACGCCGCGGAAACCGAATTCTATCGCGATGTTTGAGTGAGCCGATCCGCCGAACACCTGGAGCGCGAGCGTTGGATTCACGCCGCGGGTTCCCTTCTTCAAAAAATATCCATGCTGGTCTTCGGCATTCGCAACCCCGCCGAGCGCGGTCCCGAAGCTGACGCCGATACGCGCCTGCGGCTGTTCGCGCGACCACGGCAACTTTGCGTCTTCGAGCGCGAGCTGAGCCGATGCGACAGCGAACTGGGCGTAACGGTCGAGGCGCTTGAGCCGTTTTGGCGGGAAAATTTCTTCCGGCGTCCAATTCGGAATTTCACCGGCGCAATGCGCATTGAATGGCGTTGTATCGAAACTGGTGATGCGTGTAATGCCGCTGCGTTCGGCGCGGATGCCGTTCCAGAACTGCTCTCGACCAACGCCAATGCAGGTGATCGGTCCGAGGCCAGTGATAACGGCGCGACGCTTCATTGTTGCTCCTCCACATACGCTTTCATGCAGCGCAATGTCTTGTTCGCTACCGGATGAATGAACGAACCACCGATGATTGGTTCGGCGACTGGCGCCAGCCAGCGGACGCGGAACCGCAGATCGTGCGCGATTTCCACCAAAACGCCCGCCGCCGTTTCTGTGAATGTCCAAACTACTTCCATGCCTTTGGTCCAGGCTTTCAGATGCCGAAAGCGTACCTCAAGTCGATCGCAGTCGATGATCTGCTCTGAAGTCCACGAAATCGGAATCAACCCACGTCGCGCCGCCATCACGACTACGTTACGCGAATCGCCGCGCTCCAGATACGTGATGTAGCGGTAGTGCGGCAGGATCCGGGGCCAGAGTTCGAGGTTTGCCGCAGTCTCGAAGATCAACTGCCGTGGCGCATGCATAAGGATTGAATTCACCGTCTGCACGTCAGTTGTGGATTCGGTAGGTCAGGAAACACTCATCGCCAATGACGCGCATATCGCGCAACGAGCAGCGGACGCTTGCCGGCAGAAATTCTTTGCTGATACCGGTCAACGTCGGCGCGGCGTCGCCGCCAAACAGCACCGGCGCGATCGTGACGTTCAATTGATCAACGAGCCCACCCTCGAGTAAGCCACGAAATAACTGCGCGCCACCTTCACAGGCTACGGTGCGCACCTTGTACTCACGACGCAATTGACGCAGCATCCAAGCGAGGTCGACCTGGCGAGTCGTGCCCAGCACCAGTGTTGCTTTTTCGCG
>JBJMWW010000193.1:0-27467 GCA_045809945.1 Chthoniobacterales bacterium | reverse complement strand
CAGGGACTGCGGCGGGTAGCGTCAGTGTGGTTAGCGCGACCAACCCGGCGACGGTTACGTTCACAAATCTGAGCGGTGACGGGACGTTGTCGATCGACGCTTTCGCAGGAACCGCGTATGATCTGGCCGGTAACCCCGCTTCCGGCGCCGGCGAGGCGACCCCTTTCACCGTGGACAATACCCCGCCCACGGTAACGATCAATCAGGCGAGCGGCCAGAGCGACCCGGCGACTTCGGACCCGATCCACTTTACAGTCGCCTTTTCCGAATCGGTAGCTGACTTCGACAACAGCGATGTGACGCTTGGCGGTCCGGCGGCCGCAGATGCTAAGCTTAGCGTTACAGGCTCGGGCACCACCTACGACGTCGTCGTTAGCGACATGAAAGCGGATGGGCAGGTCACGGCCACGATCGGGGCCGACAAGGCACACGATGCTGCCGGCAATGGTAACACCGCGTCTACTTCGACCGATAACAGCGTCACCTATATTGGAGTCGATTCACAAAGCTCCTTTGTCGTTAACTCCACGGCAGACACGGATGACGGTCTCTGCACGGCGGTTCTCTGCACGCTGCGGGATGCCATCAATTCGGCGAACCTCGATGCGGGCACGGAGACGATCACCTTCTCGGTGACGGGCACGATAACCCTGACCAGTGCGTTGCCGGCCGTAGCCAGCAGCATGATCATGCAAGGGCCGGGCGCGAACGTGCTCACGGTCAGCGCGAACCATCTGAGCCGCGTCTTTACCGTTAACAGCGGCATCACCGCCACCATTAGCGGCCTGACGATTGCCAACGGGAACAGCGGCAGCGGCGGCGGCATCTACAACGCTGGCACACTGACTCTGAGCAGCTGCACGGTGAGCGGCAATGCGTCTACAGGTAATGGCGGCGGCATCTTCAATGACGGCACGCTAACGGTTACGGCCAGCACACTCAGTGGCAATAGCGTCACTAGTTCCAACTCCTGCGCCGGCGGCGGCATCTACAATAACGGCACGCTAAGCGTTACCAACAGCACAATCAGCGGTAATACTACTAACCCTCTCTCGAATTTGTCTGTATTTTATGGGGCTGGCAGTGGCATTTACAACAACGGAACTGTTACCTTAACCTCGGTTACCGTCGCTTATAACCAGGTCAACCGTAATTCGACACTAGCTCAGAAGCCTGGCTTCTTCTCCAGTGGTGGTGGGTACGTGCTCTTACGCAACACCATCATCGCCGGGAACGTAGTGAACGGTGTAGAAAGGAGCGTCTATGGCCCAGTAGATCCCGCAAGCTCCTTCAACTTGATCGGAGCCGGCTCCACTAACACGCGCCTGGTTGATGGAGTGAACAATAACCAGTTGCTCGCGGTCGGCGCGCCTGTGCGTTTGGGGCCCCTGGCCGACCACGGCGGCCCGACCCAGACCCTCGGGTTGCTCCCGGGCTGCCCCGCTTTGGACCAAGGTAAGAACTTCGTCAGCGATTCAAGCTATGACCAGCGCGGATCAGGCTTCGCCCGGCTGGTTGATCTTCCCCGCAAAACGAATGCCGCCGGCGGCGACGGCGCAGACATCGGTGCTTATGAAGTGCAGGCCACGCCCGATGCCGATGGCGATGGTGTCCCGGATGAAGTAGACGCCTGCTCTGACACTCCTGCGGGGACGACGGTCAACTCCGCTGGCTGTCCGCCTACCTACGTCGTCAACTCGACGGGCGATTCGGGGGCTTCCGGTTCGACCGCGGACAACACCTGCGACACGGGTAATTTCGTCACCGACAGCAACGGAAACAGTGCGAAGGAATGCACCTTGCGAGCGGCGATTCAGGAAGCGAACGGGTCGCCGGGCGAAAACACCATTGTTTTCGATATCCCCGGTGATGGGCCGCAAACCATCATGACCAACGGCGCGTTGCCCAAAATCTTCCCGGACGACCTCGATATCTTAAACAACTCAGGCAAGAGCATCACGGTCAATGATCCGAATCTAAGCTCGACGAGCTCGGTCCCGGGCTCGGTCCTCAACGTAACCCACACGGTTAACGTTTCCGGGCTGATTTTCACTGCGAGTGGAGGGGCCCCGGCCAATCGTTTCAGTTCGGCAGTCATTATCAGCTCCGGCAATTTAACTCTTACAAACTGCACCATCGCTAGCGGCAGCGGTACGTTTAACTCCGGAATCCAAGCCTCGTCGGGCGCGCTCACCCTTTTAAATAGCATCGTCACCGGTAATACGTACGACGGCATCCAGACGTTGACCAACAATGGGCCCCAGATCGTAATCACGAACAGCAGAATTAGCGGTAATGGTCGATGGGGAATCTACACGGACGCCGTAGGTGGATCGGGCGTAAAATACGGCTCGCTCACTGTCACGAATAGCACCATCACTGGCAATGGCACCATCTACAATCCTAACGACCCCCAGGGCGGCGGAATCGACGGCGACGGCGATGACGCGATCATCATCACGGACAGCACAATCAGCGGAAACGGAAACGGCGACAACGATTTCAGTCCGGGCATAGTCGCTTCTCGTGGCTCTCTTGTCATGACGAACAGCACCGTCAGCGGGAATTCCAGCAAGTATGAAGGAGCCGGAATCACCGTAACCGATACCGCGACCGCGACTCTCACCTCGGTGACAATCACGAATAACCACGTAATGGCCGACTCCTCCTTCGACTTCTTAGACGCGGGTGGCATCTCCGTTAACGTCGCCCCCCCCGACAACCGTCCCTTCGGCGGGACGGCCGTCCTGCGCAACACAATCGTAGCAGGCAACTATCTAGGCTCGGGCACAGACACGGCCAACGACATCAACGGCACAGTCGACCCCACCAGTTCCTACAATCTGATTGGGACAGGCGGCAACGGAGGCTTAACCGATGGCGTTAATAATAACCAGGTCGGCGTGGCGACCCCCGGCCTCGGCCCGCTGCAAGACAACGGCGGTCCGACCCAGACTCATGCGCTGCAACCCGGCAGTCCGGCAATCGATGCGGGGAGTAATGCGCTGGCTGTCGATCCAAATGGCAACGCGCTCACCACCGACCAGCGCGGGTTCAGCCGGATAGAGAAAGCCCTCGCCAGCTCAAGCGCTGCTACAGTGGACATCGGCGCCTATGAGTTGATAGGTATACCGACTTTCGCGAATGGCTCTTCCTACAACGAAACAAGCGGCGACGGACCGGTGGACCTGGCGACACTTACCGGTGCGGCGCCGAACGGTGGAATTTTCTCCGGCACCGGAGTAAGCCAGAGCAACGGCAGCTATGTTTTCGATCCGAGTGTAGTCCCGCTGGGAACGCCGGTTACGATCACCTACACGGTAAGCGACGGCTTTGGAGGAACGAACAGCGCCACGTTCACGATCACCGTTTTCGAGCAGCCGAGCCTGCTAGTTACTACGACCAGCGATGTGGTTAGTAACACCGATGGTGTGACCAGTTTGCGGGAAGCTGTCGCCTATGCAGCTACCTTGACTGGCCCGCAGACGATCCAGTTTAACATTCCGACGAGCGACTCCGGATACAGCAACGGAGTTTATACCATCACCTTGGCCGGAACCGAGCTGGCGGTCAGCAGCGACGTTACCATCCAAGGCCCGGGGGTGAATGTCCTGACCGTCAGCGGCAACCACGCGAGCCGCGTCTTCAACATCACCGGAGGGACGGTGAACATAGCCAGCCTGACGATCAGCAACGGCCATGATGCCGATCGGGGCGGAGGGATCGAGGTCTCGGGCGGCACATTGACTCTGACAGAAAGCGTTGTCTCGAGTAATACATCAGACTTCGTCGGCGGCGGTATCTGCTTCGCCAGCGGCGGCACGCTGAACATCAACAGCAGTAGCGTTAGCGGCAATACCAGTCGGTATACTGGTGGCGGCATCCTTCTCGGAAGTTCCAGCGCGCTGAACGTGACGAATAGCACGATCAATGGCAACCGGACTCTTGGATTCGACATCGGCGACGGTGCAGGGATCGACAACGGTAGCAACGGCGCAATAACCGTGACGAACAGCACCATTACCGGCAACTCGGCTGACCAGGGAGCGGGAGGCGGCATCGCGAGCGGCGGCCCGCTCACGATCACGAATAGTACCATCAGTGGCAATACTTCCAACTATGGCGGCGGCGGAGTTAACCGCTCGTCCTCCAGCCAGCCGGCTAATCTGCGAAACAGTATCGTCGCCGGCAATTCAGACCCAAACAGCCCCGACATCTCCGGTCAGGTCACCTCGGAGGGCCACAACATCATCGGTAGCACCAGTGGCACGACAGTGACCCCTACCACGGGCGATAAGTTCGATGCCGACGCTTCGCCCCTCAACCTCGGCGCGCTCGCGAACAATGGCGGCCCCACGCAGACAATGGCGCTACAGCCGGGCAGCGTCGCGATCGACGCTGGAAGCGACGACACCACGCTGAACGGGGCGATTGGTAGCTCTACCACGAGTGTTGTGGTCAACGACGCGAGCGCGTTCCCGGCTGGAATAGACTTCGTTATCCAGATCGATACCGAACAGATGGTCGTGACGGCAGTGTCGACTAACACACTGACCGTGATACGGGCGGCTAATAACACGAGCGCCGCCAGCCATAATGATGGCGCTGAGGTTAACCCGGCGTTCGACCAGCGCGGTGACGGCTTCCTGCGCAAGGTATTCAATGCTGTCGATATTGGCGCTTTCGAGGTACAAGCCGGGACGCCTGACCACCTGAGCTTCAGCGTTCAGCCTAACGATACCAATGTAGGCGCGTCCATTACGCCGGCCGTGGAGGTAGAGATCGTCGACGTGGCCGGGAACCTAACGAACGCGGCCGGAAACGTTTCCATCGCAATCGGGACTAATCCTTCCGGCGGGACCTTGAGCGGCACGACTTCGGTGGCCGCGGTCAACGGCACCGCGACCTTCAATGATCTATCGATCGATCAGATCGGCTCTGGTTATACTCTCAGCGCGAGCAGCGACACACTGGCTGGCGCGGTCTCGACTGCTTTCAATGTAGACCAGTCACCCGCCTTTACCGATGGTCCTCCGCCCGATACAGCGACGGTCGGTGTTGCCTACAAGTTCACCTACAGCGCGAGCGGGTCGCCTGCGCCGAGCTTTCACTTCACCGGAGGAAGGCTGCCCTTCGGGATTACCTTGGCCAGCGACGGCGTGTTGAGTGGGACTCCGACCAATGCCGGAGACTTCAGCGGCACGATCAGCGCGACCAGTAGTGCCGGACGCGCCGACCAGCATTTCCATATTGTGGTAAGTGAGGCCCCGCCGCCGCCACCTACTCCGGCACCAACGGCAACACCAACTGCCACACCTACAGCTACGCCGAAACCGACAGCTACACCAACCGCGACGCCAACGCCAGGGGCGACGGCCACGCCAACGCCGGGTGCGACAGCTACGCCAACGCCAGGTGCGACAGCTACGCCAACGCCGACTCCAACGGCAACGCCGGTCCCCAGTCCCACACCTACAGCGACTCCGAGCGCTACACCAACACCGAGTCCTACGCCGAGCCAGCCGCAGGCGCTCAACATGTCGACCCGTGCCTTTGTTGCCGTCGGCGACGATGTCGCGATCGGCGGGTTCATCATCACGGGTAACTCTCAGAAGAAGATACTAATCCGTGCGCTCGGACCATCGTTGGACATCGATGGCAAGCTACTCGACCCGATGCTGGAGCTGCACGGGCCCGATGGTTTCGCCACGATGACGAACGACGACTGGCAGCAGGCCAGTAACGCGAACGATATCCCCGCTGACGTTCAACCGAAAGACCCGCGCGAGTCGGCCCTTCTCGTTACGCTCGATCCGGGTGCTTACACCGCAATAGTGCGCGGTAAGTCGAACACGACCGGCATCGCGCTGGTTGAGATTTACGATGCTGACACCGACGCGCCGTCGCAGCTCGGGAACCTGAGCACGCGCGCGCTGGTCGAGACGCAGGATAACATGATGATCGGCGGCTTTATCGTCGGTGGCGGCGGAGGTAACTCGAACGTAGTTGTGCGGGCGCTTGGACCTTCACTGGCGGATCACGCCGTGCCAAACGTGCTGGCTGATCCATTCCTGGATATTCGGAACAAGGATGGGACACGTCTGACATCCAACGATAACTGGAAGGACGATCCCAACGCCGCGCAGGTAAGCAACAATCATCTCGCGCCAAGCAAAGACCTCGAGTCAGCGCTCTACCTGAGCGTTCCGCCGGGCGAATACACCGCGATTGAATCGGGAGTTAATGGTGAGAGCGGAGTGGGACTGATTGAGATTTACCACCTGCAGGCAATGGCCGCTGCCACGCGCGGCAAATAGAAACGCGAACGGCATCTCTGCTTCAGCTGTAGCCGCCGCGCGGCGCCTGCACTGAGCGCGGCCGAACTGTCGAGGCGTCCATCCGGTCACGACAACAGAGCGTCTTGGTTACAGACTCGAGCGTCGGGACACGGCGACAGAGCGCCGTGGCTACAGCTTGCCTGTTGCGCCACCGGCGCGTTCGACAGTTCGCTTGACGCAGCGCGTTTTCGCAGCTTCCCGCGTAACAACGCTCGACAACGGCGCGGGTGGCCGGCCTAACAAGTAGGCTGTGATTACGTGTTCGGGACAGATCAAGCGGTGATACTGGCGGACCGGCCAAGCAATCCGACTACCTGATCGCGAACGGCGGCAAAATTTTTGTAGCGCGCCATTTCGTCAGGCATGGTCGCGAGCGCGCGTTGCAAACGCGTGATGATTTCCGGTTGCTTGTTTTGGATGTGCGCGAGCGTTTCGCGAACGATTCGGATCCCGAAGAGTAGTCCGCCGGTCTCGGGCAGGACGGCAAGGATTTGCTCTTCGACGCGCAGCCAGGTGTTCTCCGTGCTTAGCGGCGGCGCAAGCGGCGGCAGCTTTCGTGTCGGATGCTGGTTGCGATCCGGCAAGCCGCTCAGTCCCCAGTTCGAACGTTCCCAGGACGTCCCGCGTTGCATCTTGGCGAGAAAGCGGGCGATCGGCGGACCGATCGACGTGTTCAGGTCCGGCACGACCGAATGAACCTGGTCGAGTGGCAGCCCGAGTTTTTCCGGCAGCGACCATGAAGATGGGAAGCAAACGCATCCCGCGACGACGCGGAAGACATCGTCTGCACCTTTTTTCAAGAGCACGATGTCCGGCTCGACGGCGCAGCCGATCGCGATCAGATCACGATTAGCGTCACCACTGACTTCGACATCGGGCGCAACGACTCGCGCGGCTTCGGCGATCAGCGCTACGGCTTCGCGAATCGCGGCGACATAATCGTGAGGCGACGCATTTAACCAATGGTTTCGCTCGGCCATGATCTCGTCGTGCTCGGCGGTGGGAGCGAAGAAGGCGTGCAGATCGCCGCGTTTCACCGTGAGACGGTGCGCGTAGTCGGTATCGGGAAAAAGACTAGGCGAGAACACCGTTGCGAACCTGTGACGCGTAGCTGATAGGGACAAGCTCGATTTATGACACCCCTCAAAGTCTGGCTCGGCGATCCTTATCCACTCGGTGCGACGTGGAAAGGCGACGGCGTGAACTTCGCGATTTTTTCCAGCACTGCGACGTCGGTCGATCTCAGCCTTTTCGACGATCTCGATACGCCACGCGAGACGATCCGGATTCCATTAACCGAACAAACCCATGGCGTCTGGCACGTGTTTCTGCCCGATGTGCGTCCAGGACAACTTTACGGTTATCGGGTTTACGGACCGTACGATCCGGCGCGCGGTTTGCGCTTTAACAGCTCCAAACTGCTGCTCGATCCGTACGCCAAAGCGATCGCGGGGACGGTGAACTGGTCGGACGAAATGTTCGGCTACGTCGTTGGCGGGGCGCAGGAAGATTTGTCGCGCGATTTTCGCGATGACGCGTGGGGCATGCCGAAGTCCGTCGTAGTCGACCCGGCTTTTGATTGGAAGGGCGACAAGCTGCTGCGGATCCCGATGAGCGAATCGGTGATCTATGAAGTCCATGTGAAGGGCTTTACGCAGTTGCATCCCGATGTGCCGAAGCAATTGCGCGGCACCTATGCCGGCATGGCGAGCGAGCCGGCGATTCGTTATCTCAAAGAACTCGGTGTCACCGCGGTCGAGCTGCTGCCGGTCCATCATCACATCGACGACAAGATGTTGCTCGATAAAGGCCTGACGAATTACTGGGGCTATCAGTCAATCGGCTTCTTCGCGCCGCATGCCGAGTACTCGAGCTCCGGCCAAACCGGCGAGCAGGTGACGGAATTCAAAGAGATGGTGCGGAAGTTTCACGCCGCCGGAATCGAAGTGTTGATCGACGTGGTTTACAATCACACCGCAGAGGGAAATCACATGGGCCCGACGCTCTGTTTCCGCGGCGTCGATAATGCCTCGTTCTATCGCCTGCTCGCGAACGATCAGCGCTTCTATCTCGATTACACGGGGACCGGAAACACGCTCGACACGCTACATCCGCGCACGTTGCAGATGGTGATCGATAGCCTGCGTTATTGGGTGACGGAAATGCACGTCGACGGGTTCCGTTTCGATCTTGCCTCGGCCCTGGCACGTGATGGCACCGGCGTGAACAAGTATCACGCGTTCCACAAAGTGATTCAGCAGGACCCCGTTCTTTCGCAGGTGAAGCTGATCGCGGAGCCGTGGGACGTGAGCGATGGCGGATATCAGGTCGGGAATTTTCCGCCGCCCTGGAGCGAGTGGAACGGGAAGTTCCGCGATTGCGTCCGCAGTTATTGGAAAGGCGACGAAGGCAAGATCGGCGAAGTCGCGTATCGGCTGACCGGCAGTCCGGATTTATACCAGCATGAGGGACGCCGGCCGTATGCGAGCGTGAACTTCATCGTCGCTCATGACGGTTTCACGTTGAACGATCTCGTCAGTTACAACGACAAGCACAACGAAGCGAACGGCGAAGACAACAAGGACGGCGACAACAACAATCATTCGTGGAACCACGGCGCAGAGGGTCCAACCGACGACGAAGACGTCAATGAGTTGCGGGCGCGGCAGCGAAAGAATCTGCTGACCACGCTGTTCTTATCCGAAGGCGTGCCGATGATCTGTGGCGGCGACGAGTTTGGCCGGACGCAGCAGGGGAACAACAACGCCTATTGCCAGGACAACGAGATCAGCTGGTTCAACTGGGATTTGAGCGATGAGCAGAAACAGCAGCTCGAGTTCACGAAGAAGCTGATCGCGTTCCGGCGCGAGCATCCGGTGTTTCGTCGTCCGAAATTTCTCCAGGGCCGCCGGATTCGCGGCAGCGAGATCAAGGACGTGATGTGGTTCAATACCGGTGGCAGCGAAATGAGCGAGGAAGAATGGATGTCGCCGTTCATGCGCGCGCTCGCGATGCTACTCAGTGGTGACAGTGTCGACGTGCTGAACTTCGAAGGCGACCCGCTGCGGGACGATACATTTCTGCTTCTGATCAATGCGCACCACGAGCCGCTCGAGTTCGTCCTGCCCGGTCAGGAGAACCTCGAATGGCAGGTCGTGATCGACACTGCGGATGCGAATGGCTTCATCACGACGACGAAAAAATTTTCGTCAACGGACGACGTAGCTGTGGAAGGTCGCGGCAGCGTACTGCTGCGTCTCATCAGTGGCACGCAAGCGCAGGCGCGTCAGGAATCATGGCGTAAACGCGCGGTCGAAATTCGTCAGGTCAGCGCGGAGGCGGAACGGGCGGAGTTTCGGCGCCGGAAAGCGACGACGAGCTGATGCTGCGCGCGGTAATTTTTGATGTCGACGGCACGATCGTCGACTCGAACGAGCTGCACGTCGACGCGTGGGATGAAATCTTTCGCCGTTACGGCAAGAGCTTCCCGCGCGAAAAGCTGCACGCCCACATCGGCGAAGGCGGCGATCAGTACGTCCCGAATTTTCTAAACGCACTCGAAATGCGCGACTTCGGCGCGAAGCTGGAGAAGGAACGCGGCGAAGTCTACAAGGAGAAATACATGGCGAAAGTGCGGCCGTTTCCGCGCGTGCGTGGGTTGTTCGAGCGGATCAAACGCGATGCAAAACAGATCGCGCTCGCATCATCGGGAAAATCGGACGAACTCGAGCACTACATGTCGCTCGCCAAAATCCAGGAGCTGGTCGATGCGCAGACAACGAAAGACGACGTGGTGCATTCGAAACCGCACGCCGACGTTTTCATGGCGGCGTTGCGCAAGCTCGGCAATTTGTCTCCGAACGATGCAGTGGTAGTCGGCGATTCTCCCTACGACGTGATTGCGGCGAAACGAATTCTGCTCCCGACCGTTGGTTTGTTGTGCGGCGGTTTTTCGGAAGAGGAGTTGCGCAGCGTCGGCGCGGTCGCAATTTTTCGCGATCCGGCTGATTTGCTCGAGAACTACGAGCGTTCGCCACTTGGCGGCTGATACGATTTTTCCTCCGCGCGCTTTTGTTGCGACAAACGATGATGTGATACTTAGAAGCTTATGATCCCGAGCACATTGGTGGTGGTTGTCGATCGCGGCAGCCTCAAAGCTTACAAAGTGAACGAAACGCCGAATCGCGGGGCGTCATTGCAACTCGTGCAGGCGTTCAACATCATGGACGCGCACGGCCGATATCAGGACAAGGTCAGTGATCAAGCCGGCGGCTTTCCGGATGCGGCCGGGCCCGGCGGGATGAATTCAATCGCCGAGCGTCACGGGATCGAAAACGAGACGGATCGCCGCCTGCATCGCGAACTGGCGAACAAGATCGCTGAGACAGTAAAACGCGAAGCTGCGGAAGGCTGGTCGTTCGCTGCGCCGGCGCGAATTCACGCCGCGATTACCGAGCTTCTGCCTAATGAGGTGCGCGACCGTATCGTCGAGCACGTCAGTTCGGATCTGGTGAACATTGAACCCGCGAAATTGCCGAGTCATTTTCGCTCGCTGCAATCAGTTTAAGGAACAACAGTTCGTCTTATGCAACTACCGGTGGAGATTACTTACCGCGGATTAGAGAAGACCGACGACATCGAAAACCTGGTGCGCGAGAAAGCGGCGCGCCTGAACAAATTTTGCGACCACATCAATCGTTGCGACGTCGCGATTGAGCAGCCGAATCATAACCACCGCAAAGGAAATCCTTTTCGGGTTCGGATAGACGTAACCGTCGCGCCCGGTCATGAACTGGTCGCGGAAGACAGCGAGACGCAGAACGAATCGCACCAGCCGTTGCAACGGGCGGTGCACGACGCGTTCAAGATGATGGAACGCGAGCTGCGCCGCCTGGTCGAGAAGCAGCGGCGCGAATAAACACGCCGCTGCTCTAACTCACTTCGTTCTCTACGGCGCGATCCGATCGCAGAGCGTGTCGGTATGAAACGAAATCAGGCTGCGCAATTTGAACCAGCCGCCCTGCTGGTTTCGGCCCATCTGCGCGATGCTATTGACGTTGTCCTTGCCGTAATCGTTCCACGAATTCCAGCGCTGGATTGAGACGAACGTCCATGCCGCTCCTTCCAAATGCGTCAGCGTAAGGCGGCCGGCTGAAGAATCGGTCGTTTTGTCCGGTGGCTCGTTGAGGAATTTGTCGAGCGCCTCGCGCTGACCGGAAGCGGGCCGATAAATCGAGACGACGTAGGCTGCGCCGTTCGTTTTCGACGCATCATCAATCCCGAGTTGCTTGGCGAAGTCAGCCCACGCTGGACCAGCGCAGAAAGTGTCGGTGTGTGCGGCGTAGGCAGCCATCTGGTTCGGCGGAAGCGCCGGACGGTTAGCTTCGACTGTCGCTTTAGGACCGAGATGCTCGATCACGCAGTAATCCCAGGAGTCACCATCTTCATGACGTAAGACGATGTAATGGCCGGGATTCGGCGCATGTGGATCCTGCTTCTTGAGGTCCTCAGCGAGTTCCTGCGCTTTGCCGGGAGCGGCATTCGCGAAATGCACATGGTAGACGTCGGTTCGCGCGTTTGCTGACGATGCCGCGGCAGCAGTAGCGGCGGGTGAAGGGGATTGCGCAAAGGTCAAAGGCGCGAGGCCGATTGCGACGAGGATTGGGACAGTGATTTTCATGACGGTTCTTTCTTGTTGATGTGAAAGCTCGTCCGGAAAACCCCGGCACCCTGTCTGGGCGAGCCGATTAGTGAAGGGGCGAGACTGGGGACCGGCGCTCAGCCGGTCAACGGAAAACTTTGCGCCTGTAAGGCTTAAGCCGGCGCTCCGCCGAGCGCACCCGGAAGCGGCGGTGTCACATCGGGCGCGACCACAACCTGCTTTGGCGGTTTCTCCGGCGGCATTTCCTGCTTCGTCGGACTGGACGGACCCGGTGGCGGATTCAGCATCCGTCCGTGCTCGAGGATGTCGCGAATTTGTGCGCCATCCAGCGTTTCGAATTCCAGCAAAGCTTTCGCGATCGCTTCCAGTTTTTCGCGGTGCTGCGAGAGCAGGTCTTTCGCGCGGCCGTAAGCGTCATCGATCAACTTGCGGACTTCGCGATCGATTTCTTCGGCCGTCGCTTCGCTGTAATCGCGGGAACGCGAGATGTCACGGCCGAGGAAAACATAATCCTCGTGTTCGCCGTACTCGACCATTCCCATGCGCTCGCTCATGCCCCATTCGCAAACCATTCGGCGCGCCATTTGCGTCGCCATCTTGATGTCGCCGCGTGCGCCATTCGTCACGTCGCCAAACACAATTTCTTCCGCGACGCGACCGCCCATGCTCACGACCAGGCCGTCTACCAATTCGTTCTTGCGGTTGGTGTACTTATCTTCTTCGGGCAGCCACATCGTGCTGCCGAGCGACGGGCCGCGCGGAATGATCGTGACTTTGTGCAACGGCTCCGTGTGCTCAAGTAGCTCGAGCAAGAGCGCGTGACCGGCTTCGTGATAAGCGGTGTTCGTCTTCTCCTTTTCGCTCAGCGCGAGTGAGCGGCGCTCTTTACCCCACCGCACCTTGTCGCGAGCTTCCTCCAGCTCAGCGAGCGTAATGCCTTTCAAACCGCGCCGCGCCGCGAGCAGCGCCGCTTCGTTGATCACGTTGGCCAGTTCGGCACCGGAATAACCGGGCGTACCACGTGCGACCACCGCCATATCGACGCCTTCGGCGAGCTTCACCTTCTTGGAATGAACACGGAGGATTTCCTCGCGGCCCTTCACGTCCGGCAAATTCACTGTGATCTGACGATCGAAACGACCGGGGCGGAGCAGGGCCGGATCAAGAACGTCCGGCCGGTTGGTCGCGGCGATAATGATCACGCCTTCCTGCGTATCGAAGCCGTCCATCTCGACGAGCAACGCATTGAGCGTCTGCTCGCGTTCATCATGTCCGCCGCCGACGCCGTGGCCACGATGACGACCGACCGCATCGATTTCGTCGATGAAGATGATGCAGGGCGCGCTCTTCTTTCCTTGTTCGAACATGTCGCGCACGCGACTGGCACCGACGCCGACAAACATTTCGACGAAATCGGAGCCGCTGATGGAGAAGAACGGCACGTCCGCTTCGCCGGCGATGGCGCGGGCTAACAATGTCTTACCCGTTCCCGGAGGCCCGACGAGCAGCACACCTTTTGGGATTCGACCGCCGAGCTTTTGAAACTTTTTCGGGTCCCGCAGAAACTCCACAAGCTCCTGCACTTCGTCCTTCGCTTCTTCAACACCGGCGACGTCCTTGAATGTGATCTTGTTCTTATCCCGAGCGAGCATCCGCGCCTTCGATTTGCCGAAGTTGAGCGCGCCTTTGCCGGCCATGCGGATCTGTTGGCGGAACAATAAATAGAGAATGACGAGGAAGACCGCGATCGGGAGAAAACCGACGACGGTTTGTGCGAGCACGTTGGACTCGGTGCGAATCGCGGGCTGAATTCCGGCCGAGGCGAGCTTGTCCTGAAGGTTATTCGTGAAATTCAGGTAAATCGTGGTGCGGAACGGCACGGGTTGAGCAGGCGCGCCGCCGACCGCTTGTTTCAAATAATAGCCGCGCAATGTCTGCGTCGGCCGACCTTCCTCGACGACCAACTGCAGCGGATAGTTTTTGTCGGTCGCGATCTGCTTGTTCTCGAGCAGCTCGAGGAAGCGATTATAAGGAACATCTTCGACGTTGGCGTAGCTGCCGCCGCGGAAGAGGACAGCGAGACCGATCAGGGCAAATGCGATGGCGATGAGCACGACGCCACGCCAGTTAAAGCTCGGCTCGTTCCCGCCCCCTTTGTTCTCTCTGCGCGAATTACGGTCGCTGGCCATACGATTGGCTGCTTTTGACAGCGCGAAAGGCTAACATGCTCAACCTGCAATGCAATGAGCAGGAGGCGGACCGCTGACATAGCGCGGTCATCCCGAACGTCGTGAGGGACCTCGCAGTTGGCGAGGCAGCTTCCGCACGCTCTTTGCGATCACTGCGGTTCACGCGGCCTATTTCGCGCTAGCGGGACCTTACCAAATGCGAGGTCCCTCACATTCGTTCGAGACGACCGCGAATCGCGCGCAACGTGGCGGCCGATTGCGCGGGAAGTGCTCAAGACGTAACTTGCCGACGCCGTTTCAATGCCCCCGCTAGTCAACACCTTCGCGGATAAATTCGATCGCGCGGTGCAGAAGGTCACGCCTTTTGCCTACCGCATGCAGCGTCGTGGCCGCATGTGGATGCGGCGCGCGATGCGCAAACCGCGCAGCGTTGCGGAAAGTCCAAACCTCCTGCCGCTCCTCATCCAGGTGCTGGCGAGTTTCTCGAAAGCGGACGGCGTTTTGCTCGAGGAAGAAATCGACTCGTCGCTCGGTTTTCTCCGCTACGATTACCCCGAAGCGGTTTACTCCGAGCTGCGCCAACTTTTCCGCCAGGCACTTTACGAACAGCAGGACCTCGGCGCGATGGCGCAGAAGCTCGCCGTGCAGCTCAGCCCCGACCGCAAGATCATGCTCGGAGTTCAGCTCTACGACCTGATTTCGCAGGCCGGGCTCAAGCAGGAGCAGGTCGTGCAGTTCTACTCCTTCATGTCGCAACTTGGGATGGCGGCACAGGCGATCGATATTGTTTACCAGCTCAACGCCAGCGAAGAATCCGATCCGTCGATTTACCAGCGCGGGGCATCGCCGCTGGAGTCCGTCTCCTTCGGTGCTGATCGCAAGTCGGACGTATTGCTGAAGAGCATGAGCGGCGATGAGCGCCTGCTCGCGTTTCGCTATCACGATCTCATTCTGCTCAAGAACTACAGCTCGCAGAATGTCTCGGTCCGTGGCCGCCCGCTGCCGCGCGGAAGTTTCTGCCGGATTTATCCCGGCCAGCGGATTCTCGTCGGCGATCAGTTTCTGACCTATCAGGAGCTCGCCGCCTATTTCAACGCGAAGAAGAACGTCTCGCTCCCGCAGATATACGTCCGCGTGCACAAGGACAGCGACGAAGTGCAGCTGGAGCGCGCGCGTACGCGCGAAACGTCGCTTGAGATCACGTTCGGCTTGAAAGTGCGCGTCCGCGCTCTGCGCGACGTCGATGCGATTCTGAACGGCACGAAGTTAAAAGCCGGCACAGCAGTCGAGGCCGCGCTCGACGAGAAGATTATTTTCCACAACGACAGCGAGCTCGACTTCATCGATCTGCGACGCCGCGCCCGCGCGATGGGCGGCCGATTTCAACTCAAGGCGAACAAGTCCGAGTATCTGGTTTCGAACAATCCGAGCCTGCTCGAGGAAGACGACATTCTGCTTTCTCCCGGCACCAGCGGCGACGTTCTCCTCAAGATCAACTGCGATTACGATCGCCGCGTCGGCACGCTGGAAGTAATCGACGCCGATCGATCGATCCTGGTCGGTGATACCCCGGTCCGCGGCACTGCCCCGCTCGCCGATGGAGACACGATCCGAATCGATGTCGGCCAATTTCTGCGCTGCAATTTTTCCGAGCGCATCATCGAGGAAGAGCGAAACATCATTCGCTCACTCGAAGTGGCCGATGTGACGCATCGCTTCACCGGTGGCGAAGTCGGTCTCGAGAACGTCTCCTTCACCGTTAATCGCGGCGAGCTCGTTTGCGTGATGGGCGCGAGCGGTTCGGGCAAGAGCACGTTGCTCAAAGTGATCGGCGGCCAGCTGCAACCGTCGAACGGCGAAATTGTCCTGAACGACCGCTCGCTTTACGAGCATCTCGACGAACTCAAGGGCTACCTCAGCTATGTGCCGCAGGAAGACGCGTTCGACGAGCACCTCACAATCGGTGAGAACCTTGAGTTCGCCGCCGCGATACGCGCGCCGCATTTATCAGGGCGCGATCTGAGCCGGCGGCTCGACAACAAATTGATCGAGCTCGGATTGAGTGAACGGCGCGACGCAGTCGTGGGCAGCGCAGTGAAGAAAACGCTGAGCGGAGGTGAGCGTAAACGGCTCAACATCGGCCTCGATATGATCGGGAGCGCCGATGTTTATCTCTTCGACGAGCCGACCAGCGGACTGAGCTCAAAAGATTCCGAGCACGTGATCGAGATCATCCGCGGCCTCGCCCACAACAAGATCATCATTGTCACGATCCATCAGCCGAGCTCGAAACTTTTCCAGATGTTTCACAAGGCGATCCTGCTCGATCGCGGCGGCAAGCTCGTCTTCTTCGGAACGCCCAACGACATGCTGCGCTACTTCGCCGAGGCGGAGCATCAGCATCAATTCGGTGCCGAGCTAGGCGGCTGTCCGGCCTGTGGAACGACGCGGCCGGAATTCATTTTCGACGTTCTCGAAACACCGCTGCGCGATATCAGCGGCGACGTGATTTACGAGGAGAACATGAAGAGTCAGCTGGTGCCGGCGCGACGCTACTCACCGGAGTTTTGGCGCGATAAATACGAGGCGTTCCGGCTCATCCAGGATGTGAAGCAGGTCTCGTTGCGACGCGAGGCGGCGAAGCCGTTACCCGCTGCCGCGGCCGGAAAAAAGAAACGCCGGCTGATCCGCTGGCGCGATGAATGGACCCAGCTGCGCACGCTTCTGAAGCGCTCGTTCGTGAGCAAGATGCGCAATCGCGGCAATCTCATGATTACGATGGGCGTGGCGCCGGTGCTCGCGCTCCTGATCGCGAGTCTGCTCCGTTATTCCGACAGCGGGCATTACGATTTCGCGTCCGCCTATCATATCCCGACCTATCTTTTTCTTTCGCTGATCGTCGCGATGTTCCTCGGCCTGACGAACAGCGCCGACGACATCATTCGGGACCGCGCCGTCCTGCAGCGCGAGCGCAATCTGAACGTGCGTCTGCCCTACTACGTCTTCGCGAAATTTGTTTCGCTCGGCGTATTCGCGCTGGGTCAGTGCATTCTCTTTGTCCTGATCGGCAACTACATCCTCGAGATCCGCGGGATGTTCTGGATCGATCTCGGCATTGTCTTCATGACCGCGATGGGCGGCGTGGGGCTGGGTCTCGTCGTGTCGTCGCTGGTCGCTGATCCGAAGACGGCGTCGAACATCGTGCCGCTCGTCCTCATCCCGCAGATCATCATGGGCGGCGCGCTGATTAAGTACGAGGACATGAATCGCAACTTCGCGTTTCTCCACACGTTGACGCGCTGGTTTTCGGAGCACCCGACTGATGAGGAAGGCAAGAAGATGGACAGCAAATTAAAGGTGCCGTTCGTCTGTCAGTTCGTCGCGATGCGCTGGTCGTATGAGGAACTGGTGATTGCGCAGGGAAAATTGAATCCGCTGACGTGGCGTCAGGATCGAGCGCAGCGCGAGATCGATTCACTGGTTGCTAAAAAGGAGCAAACGCCGGACGCGGCGAAGCGTCTCGAAGATTTGAAGGAAACGCTCGCGGTGTTGTCCGGCCTCGAAGCCAAAACCTCCGTCGATGTTGATCGTTATCTCAGTGAGATCGACAAGGTCCTCAGTCGCAAGCAGCCGTTTAATCGCGCGATATTTAAGGACGCGAACGGGCCGGTCACGGCCGAGCAGCTCTACATCAACCAGAAAGTCTCGGACCTGATTTCGAACGCCGAGATGGAGCAGAACGATTATCGCCGCGGCGGAAAACCGAACATCTTTTTCGGACGCGAGAAGGTTTATCTCGGCGTCACCTTCAATGTCTTCGCCTTCGATACTCTCGTGCTGGTCGGTTCCACGCTCGTGTTGCTGGTGCTGTTGAACTGGATTCTCAAGCGGCAGCTCGAAGTTCGGCGAAGTTAATTTGCCGGTAGTCGCCGCGGTGGCGGAGAGCCCACAGGCTTTACATGCGGGTGCTGTATCCGATCACGCCGCCCACTCACATGCTTGGGAGGTCCTTCGCTTTGCTCAGGATGACAGAGGGTGCGTTCACGGTTAGCAGTAGCGCGTGAGCAAGAAGAGCAACGGAACGACGCGGTTGATCGTCGCGGCGAGCGAGCATGATGCAGATTTGCGTTACGCGACGCGCTTTATGGCCGGTGACCCGTTCATTTTCCTCGAGCGAAATGGCAGGCGCACGATCGTGCTGACGGATCTCGAGATCGATCGCGGTAAACGCGAGGCGCAGGTGGACGAGATCGCGCCGTTCAGCGCCTTCGAGCGTGAGGTGCAAGGAACAAGCAGGAAGACGCCGGCGTTTGAGAAAGTTGTCGCGCATTTCTTAAAGAAGCGCGGCGTGAAATCGGCGGAAGTGCCGGCGAATTTTCCGCTCGGGCTCGCGCAGGAGCTGGCCAGGAACAAAATCAAAGTGCGCGCAACGGATGCACCGCTCTTTTTTGCCGAGCGCGAAGCGAAAACAGACGACGATATCCGGAATCTCAGCCGCGCGTTGCGCATTACAGAAGCAGGTCTGGCCCGCGCGATGGAAGTGCTGCGCAGATCGAAGCCGGGCCGCGGCAGGAAACTCGAGTGGAACGGCAAAACGCTAACCTCAGAAATCCTGCGCGCAGAAATTGATTCGGCGATTTTGCGCGCCGGCGGACTTCCCGCGAACACGATCGTCGCCGGTGGCGATCAGGCGTGCGATCCGCACGAGCGGGGCTCAGGTCCGCTGCGCGCCAACGAGCTCATCATTCTCGATGTCTTTCCGCGCGACGCGACGACCGGATTCTACGGTGACATCACGCGGACCGTGGTGCGCGGTCGCGCCAGCGATGCGCAGCGGAAATTGTGGGAAACGGTGCGTGACGGCCAGGCGCTCGCGTTGAAGAAAATGAAACCCGGCGTCGACGGCCTGATGCTGCACAAGGAAATCCAGAAGCTGTTTGCCGATCGTGGTTTCCCGACAGAAATCCGGAACGGCAAACACGTCGGCTTTTTCCACGGCACCGGTCATGGCCTTGGATTGGAGATTCACGAGTTCCCGCGGTTTCAGAAAACCATTTTCAAGAAAGGGCAGTCGCTCACGGTCGAACCGGGGTTGTATTATCCGGGCCTCGGCGGCGTTCGGATCGAAGATGTCGTGGTACTAACAGAGAAGGGCGTGCGCATTCTCTCGAAGTTCGAGAAGCGGCTGGAGATCTGATTTGTCATCCCGAGCCGCGCAGACGGCGAGGGACCTCGCAAGCGTTCACTCCGCTCGTAGGCTCGAGAGTAGGCTTGAGAGGCCCTTCGCTTCGCTCAGGATGACCTGCATTTGCAGCGAATGAACGAACGACGCCGCTCGGCGTCTAACGTTGGGACCAACTAACCTCTAATGTACTACCACCCCTACGGAGGCGGATTTCTTTTCGGACATCATTGGCTGCTCTATATCGGGCTGCCTTTGATCATCGGGCTTTGGGCGCAATTTCGCGTCAGCGCCGCATTTAAGAAATGGGGCGCCGTCCGCGCGACCTCGAACATCACCGGCGCCGAAGCAGCGCGCGAAATTCTGCAGGCCGCAAACATTCAGGACGTGCAGGTGCGCGAGATCAACGACTATCTCGGCGATCATTATGATCCGTCGAAGAAGGTGCTCTGCCTCTCATCGAACGTTTACAACACGCCGTCGGTCGCTGCGGTGGGAATTGCCGCGCACGAGACCGGCCATGCCATTCAGCACGCGAAATCGTACGCGCCCCTGCAATGGCGAATGACGATCGTGCCGGTGACGCAGGTCGCGTCGCAGCTCCTGCCCTTCGTGATCTTTGGCGGACTCTTTTTCCGGATCAGCGGGTTCATCACACTCGGTATTTATTGTTACCTCGCGATCCTCGCGTTTCAGCTCATCACCTTGCCGGTTGAGTTCGACGCCTCGCGACGCGCGAAAATCATTCTTCAGCAAATGGGCATCGTGCAGCAGGGGAACGAAGTCGCAGGCGTGAACAAAGTGCTCAACGCCGCCGCCCTCACTTATGTGGCGGCATTCATCGCCAGTCTCGGCAACCTGCTCTGGCTGCTCTCAGTGCGCGATCGGCGCGACTGATGGCCGCAACGCGACCTCCCCAGATGAACCCGACCATCGCCATTCCCGCTCCGCGCCGTCTGTCCGATTTGCTTTCCTCGCCGCTTCGCCACCGTGTTAAGGCTAAACGGGACGTGAAGGAGCAGCAGGCGAGAGCGGACGAAGACGCGCAATTGGTGTCGCGCGCGCAGTCCGGGGAGGTGTCGGCCTTCGACAACCTCGTGGTTAAATACACGCCGCGTTTGTATGGCCTGGTCTACAACATGACCTCGAATCATGAGGACACGAACGACCTGCTGCAGGACGTCTTTTCAAAAGCCTACAAGTCGATCCGCGGATTTCGCGGCAAATCCTCGTTTTACACCTGGATCCACTCGATCGCGGTCAACATGACGCTCAATTTCCTGAAGAAGCGCGGCCGGCGTTTTCAGATGAGCCTGGACGACGTCGACGCCAGCATTCAGAACGACAAGGAGTTCATCGAGCAGACGTCCACCAGCACCCCGGTGCGCGAAGTCGACCTGACGGAGCTGCAACGGAGATTGAACGAGTCGATGCAAAAGCTGTCTGATGAACACAGGGCCGTCGTCACGATGTTTCATATTCAGGGGATGCCACACGCAGAAATCAGCAAAATCTTGAATGTGAGCGAAGGCACGGTACGTTCCCGGCTCTTCTACGCGAATCGACAACTGCAAAACTACCTGGAAGAATTTAGAAAGAATCCGGTCTCTTGAATCCCCAGAACCCAAACGAGTTTGACGACAGAGAGATCGCGCGGCTGTTGCGCTTGAAGCGCTATGAGATGCCGCCGCCGGCTTATTTCGAAAATTTCCTGCACGAATTCCATCGTCGTCAGCGCAATGAACTCCTGCGTGAGCCGATGTGGCGGATCGCATTGCAGCGCGCACAGGATTTCATGTTCCGGCTCAACGTCCCGGCGCTCAGCTCCGGGCCGGTCGCGGTCGCAGCGGTACTTGTCGCAGCCGCAATCTTTTCGCTCAAGGTCTACGAAGCACCGCAGGTGGCAGCGCAACCGGTCGCGGTTGCGAATGTCGTCCCCGCTCCCGCGACGTGGAGTTTGCGAAAAATTTCGGTGGGCGATTTTAGCTCGCCGGTGGTTCGCAATGTGAAAGACAGCTCGCATACTCGCCGCGCCGCAGCCGTCCCGCGCTACGTGCTGGACAGCACGCCTGTGAGTTATGAGCCGTCGCTTCGCTTCTAAACGCGAGACCGTCCCCCCGGTGCTTTCGCGAGTTTCCCTAGCGCTGGCGATCTGTGCCTGCACCGTCCCAGCGCTCGCGCAGGAATCTCCGCCGATCGCAATCAGCCGCGAGGTAAAGGATGTTTTCAATCGCTGCGGAAAAGGCGTCGTCAAAATTCGCGGTGTCGATCAGCACGGTGAATTCGCCGGCACCGGCTTTTTCGCTGATCCAACCGGCACGGTTTACACCGCGTATTCGGTCGGCGGTGAAGGCGAGAGTTTTACTGTCGAAGTTGATGGTAAGAAATTGCCGGCCCATGTCGTTCTCGCCGATGTGCGCAGCGGCATTGCCTTGCTCAAGGCGGATCTTGCTCCATCGCCGGCTTTACCGATTGGCAGCTCGTCGTCACTCGAGGTGGCAACACCGGTCGTGACGATCGGTTATCCGCTCGATCTGCCACAAACGCCGAGCTTCGGAATGATCGCCGGCTTCGATAAAAAATTGCTCGGCCGCTATCTCTCGACCACGCATCTGCGCGTGAACCTGCCGACCCAACGCGGTGAGGCTGGCGCGCCGCTCATCAATTTCAAAGGCGAAGTCGTCGGCATTCTTGTCAGCAGCGTGGAAAACGGCTCCGCCTGCTACGCGTTGCCGATAGACGCGGCCGAAAAAATTCGCAACGACTGGGTGCGTTTCGGCGAAGCGCGGCACGGCTGGGTCGGCATCGAAGTGACCGAAGCAGAGAAAGCGGTGGAAGGCTCGCGTGCGCAAATGACGGAGATCATCGATGACACGCCGGCACGCGATTCAGGTGTGGAACCCGGCGATATACTACTGCAAGTGGGCAACAAACCAATTCACGAGCCCGAAGATGTCATCGACGCGTCGTTCTTCATCACCGCCGGCGATACCGTGCCGGTCACTGTCTTGCGCGATGGCAAGAAGCTGACCTTCAACATCGCATCGAAACTCCACCCGAACATCGATCGCAAGTTGATTGCGTCGCCGCTCTCGCCGAGCTCGCAAGGGATTCGGCTGAATTTCGATAACGCCGCGCGCCGCACTCCGTAGGCAGAGCGTTGCTGCGAAAGATCGAGCCGCCTCGCAGGGCCGCCCTCTACTGGATCATTTGCGATAACCGGCAGCGTTCTTACCGCTATCTTTGCTGTAGCTGGAGCGCATTACCTCCGCCGGACCACCCCATTTCAAAGTGATCGACGCGCTCACGATGTCGACGTGCGCATCATATTTGCCGATCAATTCGTGGCCCTGATTGTCGGTGAAATCCGACCGCGGCTCGTCGACAAACAAATGCGCGTAGGCGAGATCGAAATCCATCCAGCTCGTCGCTGCCCATTTCGCACCGACCGATAACATGTAACGATCGTTGTCCGGAATGCGCGGCGTGCGGAACTCGTCGCCGCGAATCGGCGTTTCGTCGTAGGCGAACCCGGCGCGGAGCGTGAGCGCGGGGCAAGTGTACCATTCAAAACCGATCGCGTAACGCTGCGAGTCTTGGTAGTTGATGTTGAGAACGTTCGACGGCGTGCCGGGATTCGCGAACTCGATGGGCACTGTGTCGAGCTGGCTCCAGCGCGTCCAAGTCACATCACCCATGACCGCGAATTGATGCGCGAAGCGTTGGTAAATGCTGAAATGGAAAACGTCCGGCAGCTGGATTGACGCCATTGCGCCCTGCGGGAAAAAGATGCTTTGGAACGCGCCGGGTTGGGGAAATTGGACCGGCGCGCCCGGCGCGGTGATTAACGGCACGCGACGGAAATCGGCGTCGCCATCAATGTCGTGGTGAATTCCGTAGCGATAGCTGAATCCCACACGGCCATCCTGAAGAAATCCCGTGTCCTCGCCTTTCTTCAGGTACTCGAACATGGCTCCGAGCGTGAAACCCCAATCCCAGTTGTCACCGTGGACTTCGGATACGCCATCGTTTCCACCGGGCACAAAACCCGCCGCGGCATACGCTTGTTGGGTCGCATGGATAACGCCCGGAATCGCTGCGGGCGGCACACCCTGAGCGGCAAGCGCTGCCGGAAGCGCGGTGAAAAATTGTGCGAGCGGTTGCTGCGCAGCGAGACCGAAGTCAATGCCCTGTGACAAACGCGCTGAGGCGTATTGTGCATCGAAACTCGCGCCGAACGACAGCCGTTCGAAAATCCGGTAGGCGATCGTCGGTTGGATATCGATCGTGGTTAGCTTTGTGCGCAGCGCGGCGTAGCGACCGACCCAATCCGGACCCCAATCAGTCTCAAGACCAAATGGCGAGCTGAGACCCGCCCCGACACTGAGGTCGCCGTACTGCTGGCTGCGCATGATTGGCTGCGTGAGATAAATGTTGCCGAGGAGGTGGTCGACACCGGCATCGCCGTTATTCGTGCCGGCCACCGGCAATCCGTTGAACGGTGTGCCTGGCAAATTGTAGCGCGAACCTTGATTGCTGAAGTTCGCACTCGGCATCAGTAGATGCGCGCCGAGCTGGAACTCGCCTTTGTCGAGGAGTGCGATGCCGGCCGGATTAAAGAATAAAACCGACGCGTCTTCAGCTTGGGCTGCGCCGCCGGCAAAGGCCGACCCGAGACCGCTGACGCTTTGCTCGTTGAGCTGAAAGCTGCCGGCACGAACGCTCAGCGGAAGAGCGACACTGATAACGAAAAAAACGACGCGGACGAAGCTGGAGTAACGCACAGCCGTCGTTGCTATGCGGCGGCCCGGTGAATGACAATCCGAAATCGCTGCTCTCTACGATTGTTGGTCGAGGAGTTTTCTGAATTCGTTCTCGGTCAGTACGCGGACACCGAGCTGTCTGGCTTTCTCGAGCTTGGTCCCGGCTTCATCGCCGGCAACGAGATAGCTGGTTTTTTTGCTCACACTGCCGCTCACTTTTCCACCTCGTGCGACGATCATCTCCGCGATTTCATCACGTGGCTGAGTGAGTGTGCCAGTGATTACCCAGATCGATCCGGCGATGGCGGAATCGCTCGTCCGCTTTCCGTAGTCGTCACTGATCAGGTTGACGCCGGCAACGCGCAGCCGCTCGATCAACTCTCGATTTACCGGCTTGTTGAAAAATTGATGAATGCTCGCGCCGACGACTTCTCCCACGTCCGGAATGCGCTGCAGTTCTTCGACGGATGCGTTCATCAACGCGTCGATATTCGAAAAGTGCACCGCCAGCGCTCGCGCAGCGCTCACTCCAACGTGCAAAATGCCGAGCCCGAAAATCAGCCTCCAAAGCGGTTGCTTCTTGCTGCGTTCGATCGCCTCGATCAGATTCGCGACGCTTTTCTCGCCCATCCGCTCCAGCTGCGACAGCTTGTCGGAATCGACTGCGTAAATGTCCGCGACATCGCGGAGCATGGCGCGTTCGACGAGTTGGGTGACGAGCGCTTCGCCAAAACCTTCGATGTCCATTGCCCCGCGCGAGGCGAAATGTTCGATGCGTCGACGGACCTGCGCGGGACATTGTGAATTAACACAGCGAATTGCGACCTGACCTTCGTCTTTCACCACTTCGCTGCCACAGACCGGACAGCGCTTCGGCATCCGGAATTTCTTCTCGTTGCCGGTCCGCAAGTCAGTCCGAACGCCGACGACTGCCGGAATAACTTCGCCCGCTTTCTCGACGATAACCGTGTCGCCGATACGAATGTCTTTGCGCACAATCTCTTCCTCGTTGTGCAAGGTTGCGCGGCTGACGGTGGAGCCGCTGACAAACACAGGCTCCAGTGCCGCGACCGGGGTGAGCGTTCCCGTTCGGCCGACCTGGATCAAAATGTCGTGCAGCTTCGTTTCGACGCGTTCGGCGGCGTACTTGTAAGCGATCGCCCAGCGTGGCGACTTCGCGGTGAAGCCGAGCGCCTCGCGTTGTGTGAAGCTGTCTACCTTCACGACTGCGCCGTCTGTTTCGTAGACGAAATTGCGCCGGACCGAATCGAGCTCGCGGACGGCGGCCAGAATGTCGCGCTCGGAGATCGCTACCCACGATCGTTCCGTAGTGGGTAAGCCGAGTTTCTTCAGCAACGGGAACAATTCGGAATGTTTTTTGAGCTCGAGACCTTCCATCACGCCGGTGCCGTAAAGAACGATGCCGAGCGGTCGCTGTGCGGTGATGGATGGATCGAGCTGCTTCAGCGAACCGGCGGTCGCATTTCGAGGATTCGCGAACTCCGGCAATCCGGCCGCGGTGCGTTCTTCGTTCAGCTTGGCGAAGCCGCGCTTATTCATGTAAACCTCGCCGCGGACTTCCAGCACGTCTGGCGCACTGCCGCGCAATCGCGCTGGCACGCTGCGAATCGTGCGCACGTTTTGCGTGATGTCGTCACCCGTTGTGCCATCGCCACGTGTCGCCGCATAACGCAGCTCACCTTTTTCGTAGAGAAGCGAGACGGCGACACCATCGACCTTCGGCTCGACCACGACAGGGATCTCCTGGTTCGGCAGCAGCTTTTGGATTCGGCCGTAAAAATTCACCAGCTCTTCTTCCGAGTAGGTGTTGTCGAGGCTCAACATCGGCGCGCGATGGGTGATCTGCCGGAACCCTTTTTGCGGCGCGCCACCGACGCGCTGCGTGGGCGACTCAGCGATCGCCAGTTCGGGATGCTTCTGCTCGAGTTCGACTAGCTCGCGATACAGTTCGTCGTATTCACGATCGCTGATCGTCGGCGCTGCTTCCTCGTAATAGCGCCGATTATGAGCCGCGATTTCGCGCCTCAGCTCAGCGACTCGTTTTCGCGGATTCAACATCGCGTTCAGATTACAAACCGGCACGCGCGCAGCAATCGGCTATGATCTGAAGGGATGGGCGAGCGGGTTCTCGGTGTCGAAGGCGGCGGAACAAAAACGGCGTGGGTGCTGGTCGATTGCGAAGGCAAAGAATTTCGCGTGCTCGAGCAGGGAAAACTGCCGCCGTCCAATTTGCGTCTCACGCCGCCGGACCGGTTGCGGATGACGTTCGAGCAACTGCCGCGAGGAATTGATCGCGCCGGAATTTTTCTCGCGGGTTGTGTGACGGATGAAGATCGGCGCGATCTCGCGACCTTGTGCGCCGCGGTTTGGCCAGAGGCGCAGCTCGTCACCGGAAGCGATCGCGACTCCGGTCTGGCGGCCGCACTGGAGGATCGCGACGGAATTGCGGTGAACGCCGGCACGGGCTCCTCGGTTACTGGCCGGCGTGGCGAGCGACTCGAGAGAGCCGGAGGATGGGGGCACATTCTCGGGGATGTTGGCGGCGGATATTACCTGTCGATCCAGGCGCTGCGTTTGGTTCTGCGCGAACGCGATCTGCACCGCGGTGAAGCGGAATTCGCCGGCGCGATCTTGCGCGCGCTTTGCTTGAACAATTTTGACGAGCTGGTGCGCTGGGCGCAGGCCGCTGACAAAATGGAAGTCGCGACGCTCTCGCCCGTGGTGTTTGCAGCCGCCGAACGCGGCGATGCACCAGTGCGCGAACTGGTTGATGCCGGCGCCGTCATGCTCGCGAGATACACCTGCGCCGTCGCGGATCGCCTGCACTTCAAGAAACCTGAAGTCCGCCTGCTCGGTGGTTTATTTCACTGCTGCGACATCTATCGCGACGCGTTCACGCGCTCGGTGATTGATTTCTTGCCTCTCGCAAATGTTGAGCTGGCGGAACATGCGCCGGAGTTCGGTGCCGCCTGGCTGGCAATGCAATCACCGCACTTTCCGCGCGAAGATTTCGGGCATGATGTTGAGGCATCCTTGTCGAGCGCGACGACGGAGCAGCGTAATGAGCGATCGGCATTTTTGGATCAGCTCGGCACGTGCGAACTGGTCGACTTATTCGTCGAAGAAGAGCGCTTCGTGCAGGAAGCATTGCGCGCATCGGCGGAGGAACTTGTCACAGCCGTAGATCTCGTGGCGGAGGCACTGCGCCACGGCGGGCATTTGTTCTACATTGGCGCCGGAACGAGCGGCCGTCTCGGCGTTCTCGACGCCAGCGAGATTCCGCCGACGTTCGGAGCGTCGCCGCATGTCGTG
>JBJMWW010000192.1:0-2009 GCA_045809945.1 Chthoniobacterales bacterium | reverse complement strand
GGTCACCTCTTTGAGGAATGCTTTGAGCCGGTCCTCGAACTCGCCACGAAATTTTGCGCCCGCGATCATCGAGCCAATATCCATCGCGATCAGTCGCTTTTTCTTCAACGACTCGGGCACGTCGCCGCTGATGATGCGACGCGCCAGACCTTCGACGATCGCGGTCTTGCCGACACCAGGCTCTCCGATCAGCACCGGATTGTTTTTCGTCCGCCGCGAGAGAACCTGCATCACACGACGAATCTCATTATCGCGCCCAATGACCGGATCGATTTTGCCGCGGCGTGCCATCTCGGTCAGATCGCGCCCGTATTTCTCCAATGTCTGATACTTGCCTTCCGGATTCTGATCGGTCACTCGCTGCGAACCCCGTACCTGCTGCAAAGCCTGCATGAGTTTGTCATGCGTGACATTGGCATCCTTCAGCGCCTTCGCTGCGGCATCACTTCGGCCGGCGAGCGCAAGCAGGTAATGCTCGGCGCTGACGAACTCGTCCTTCAGCTTCGACATTTCCTTTTCCGCCGCGTCGAGCGTTGCGCGCAGATCGTTGCTCATTCGCTGATCGTAGGTGCCGCCTTGAATTTTTGGCCGCCGATCCAGTTCGGTCTGAAGGCGCGACCGCAGCGTGTCGGCCGAAGCGCCGATCTTTTCTAGCAATGGCCGCGTGATTCCTTCACTCTGATCGAGCAACGCGAGCAGGAAATGCTCATTCGTGATCTCCTGCTGGCTGAACTGCGCAGCGAGATCTTGCGACGCTTGCAGCGCCTCCTGCATTTTCTGCGTGAACTTGTCGACCCGCATAACTGACGGTGTGTTATGAGAATCGCGCGAGCAACCTCATTGCGCCGCGTCGGAGATCGATGCGCGAATAGATTAGTGAATGAGAATCGAGGATAACGAGCCACTCTGGCGCGAGGTCGTCGGCAATACCGAGCCATGGAAGCGCGGACACCTCGCTCTCGTGTTGTTCGGAGTCTTCACTGCCGGCCAGCAGTTTCTGACTGCTGCGACGATAGTGGCTGGGGGTAACATCGAACTGCTACTGCCTGCCGCGATTTTTTCGATTCTACAGTGGCTACAGTTCTATCTCATCTGGATTGGCGTTCAGTGGATTCGCTACCTCGCCGGCGGTCTGATGGCGTTTGGCGGCCTGGCGCAGTTTTTCACCGGATGCAGCCGTTCCAGCGGCTTGTATATCGTGCTCGGGCTGTTCGCACTCGCCGCCGGTTGCTACATCGCGTTGGCGCCGGCGGTCCATTTTTTCGCGCGCCGCCAGCAGGAACGGCGCAGCGTTCTCTGGGCTTTTATTACAGCCGGCTGCTTCGGCATAGCGCTCGCGCTGGTCTTCGTTGCAGTGCTGATATTCGCTGTGCTGAAGGCCTCATGGGTAAACGACTGCCGCGGATTTGCGCGCGAAGCGTTCGATCAAATTTTTGTCGAGCACGATGGCGCATTTCTCGCGCAGCATTCAACCGCCAGCACAAAAGACATGTCCGCCGACGAGTTCGTCCGCCTGATCAACGAGCAACTCGGCGCTGTCGAAAATATTGAACCCGCAGTCGTAAATGTCCGCTCGCGACTGGCGTGGCCAGCCCTGCACATTGAGGGATCAGCGGCGTGGCGCGGCAAGTTCGCGCACGCGCCGCCAGTCACTATTCGGATGCAAATTTCCGGCACCAGCGGTGATTGGCGGATCGAGCATATCCGCTGGGACTACAGATGAGATACAAAGCTGTCGCTGGACGGGGGCGGAGTTTCACGACAGACTTTGCCCCGTGACCAAAGAGACACAGAAAGCGCTCGTCATCATCTTCGGCATGATCGCGTTCGGCGTCGCGCTGCTCGTCTGGGCCAATCACGTCCGGCCGCACGGTTACTAACGCGCGACACATTGCGGCTGCGGGGCTCCCCGCGTATGAGTGCGGGCGATGAGCGCGGAAGCAAAGCTAAGTCCACGAAACGCATTGCGCGTTCTGCGTCACGCGCCATTCCGTCGCTACATCATTGGT
>JBJMWW010000191.1:0-17506 GCA_045809945.1 Chthoniobacterales bacterium | reverse complement strand
AGCGGCCGTTGCGCGATCAGTTCGTTCGGCAGTTCGTAATCATAATCGGCCAGCAGCAAACTCACGTTGCAGCATCAAAGCGTTTGCCGCTGGCCGCAAAAATTCACATCATCTTGTGGTGAACGATTTCCGCGCTGCCCTCGACGTCGTCATTACCGGCCTCGAGCAGATCCAGCGCGAAAGCGAGCGTCGCCCGCGCGCATCAACGGACTTGCTCGATCGGATTCGGCGGATTGAGATTCCCGTTCAAGCGGCGACGCCGCGCGACACGTCCAAAGCCGCGAAGCTGGCTGCGCTCGCCGCGCCTGTTTCGGTCTGTGTGAAATGCCCGCATCTCGCGCGCTTTCGGACCCAGACGGTTTTCGGCGTCGGCAACCCAGACGCGGACTTGATGTTTATTGGCGAAGCACCGGGCGCGGATGAAGATGCGCGCGGCGAGCCCTTCGTCGGCCGTGCCGGGCAATTGCTCACGAAAATAATTCAGGCGATGGGCTTCGCGCGCGCCGACGTTTACATCGCCAATGTGCTGAAATGCCGGCCCGACATGCCACCAGGTGTGAGCGGTAACCGGCCACCAACCCCCGAGGAAATGGGCACTTGTTTGCCGTATCTTTCGGAACAAATCTGCATCGTGCAGCCGAAGGCACTCGTCGCGCTCGGGGCAACAGCGGTCGAAGGACTACTCGGCTTTCGAGGAACAATGCGCGACCTGCGCGGCCGCTGGCACTCATACCGCGAGACGCCGCTCATGATCACATATCACCCATCGTACCTGCTGCGAAATCAGAGTCCCTCCGAGAAGCGCAAGGTTTGGGAAGACATGTTGCTCGTGCTCGAGAAACTCGACCGTCCGATCAGCGAGAAACAGCGGCGCTATTTTTTGTAGCGATCGAGAAACCGCCGCGACGCACACGAGGCAATCGCACGAAGAGCCAGCGATCTTACTTCGCCGCGCGAAACTTTGACATGCTCGCGAATCGCGCGAGCACCGGCCTGCTGCATCAGCTCAATTGTCCGCAACCCGATCAGCGCGGGCAGCGCTGTGGCAATTCTGATTCGAACCGGATTCAATGCGGCCGCGTATTCGATGCCGTCACGCAAACCTTTCTCGGCTTTCGCAAGCCACTGTCGCAGCACCGAATCGGCCGCTTCAGGCGCGTCGCGCAGCTCCGTTGGAGAAACACTCAACTCATCGGCCGGCAAATAGCAGCGGCCGGCGCGCAAATCGGCGCCGACATCGCGCAGAATGTTGGTCAGTTGCAGCCCCTTTCCATATGCAATTCCAAGTGCCGTCATCTCATTGATCGCGCGACGGCTGAAATTGCGCACATGACGCGAACAGATGCGGGTCCAGAACTCGCCCACACATCCGGCAACGAGATACGCGTATTGGTCGAGCTCGGCCGCAGTGTTGAGAGCGACAATTCGCGTTGTATCGCCGAAGCGTTGCAGATCGAGGAATTGGCCGCGCGTGATCGTGGCAAGCACGGCGCGAATGTCAGTGCGGTCTGCTTCATCGAGTGCGTCGAGCCATTGTAAGAGATCAGGAACCGCTAAGATCAGCGATCTCTCAGACGGGTTCGCTTGCCGCGGTGCGAACGAGTCGCGTAGGACTCCGACGATCGCTCGCGCGTCGCTGCCGCTGATCGCGGCGGAGAGTTGTGGCAAAGCGTCGAGACGCTCGGCGACGCCGATCTCGCTCGTGTCTGCAATCGTATCGGTTGCGCGAGCGAGCAGATAAGCGAGCGCGACCGGATCGCGGACCGACCGCGGCAGGATGCGGATCGACAGAAAAAATGAGCGCGACACGTCGCGCAAAATCGGCCCGCGTAGCTCGGCAATATTCAACGCGCGATCTTCTTCACGGCGATCCGCGATGGGTCGGCGTTCCCGATGCCCATTTGCGCCGCGACTTGCACGTGCGTGGCGAGCGGGCCAATAGCCGGTAGAGAATCGCGTTTTCGCCATTCCTCGAGCTGACGAAGCGCGACCGCGTCGACGGCCACCGGATCTTTGCTTGCGAGCAAAGTGCCGTAGTGCACTGAGTAGTTTGGCTGCGAAGCCGGCCCACCGGCGTATTCCGCAATCAAGCCGTCCATAATATTGACCACGACCTTACCGGCGATGAGCGGATTGCTGTAAATTTCCGGAATTCCGGACGCAGCGAAGCCGGTTGCCTGTGCGAAGCGCCGCCAGTTATCAACGTCGGGAATCGTCACGTTATAGAGACATCCAGCGATGCCATTGGTCGCGCTATCGCTCATCACCGGCACGTTGATGATCTTCGTCACTTCACTCGAAACAATTCGGCAAAAATGGCTTTCGCTGCTCGTATTTTCGGTGTCGGAAAGAAGCGGCTGACCTTTCGTTGGTTTGTAATCGAGATCGCCCCAGATGAGTTTGCCAAGCAACGGAGCGGTGAACGCTGCATTGCGATCGTAGCCGTCGCCCGGCGCAATTGCCCGCAGCTGGTAACCTTCGTTCGACGCCTTGTAACCGGCGTCGACCGCGCCACCTAATGATCGATCCCACACAATAATACTGTTGCGGCTATGACCGGCCGCGACGAGGCCGTCGACAATTGCATTCACCACGTCACGATGCGTTGTGAATAGCTCCCCGCCCGCCGCACAAATCTTGATTCCCACGCGATCAGATGGCGCAACCAGCGAGGTCCATGCTTTAGCCACATCGGGCTGACCGGTGATGGCGATGATCAACTGATCGACCATCGCGTGTACGACCGCTGGATTGGTCTTATAGTCCTTCACCGACTTCGCATCACGCGTTACGCAGACGACGGAGGCTGGCTGCTGCGCGAGACAGCAGACGGCCGCAAGTAGAAGGAACGTCGCAGCTCTGGTAAACACGGGCGAAACGGTCGAACGTGCGAGGGTCAACGTCCAGCGCAGCTATGTCGCCAGTGATTCGCCACATTTACGTTCACATTCCTTTCTGCGCTCGCATCTGTCCCTACTGCGCTTTTTACAAGACGAAACCGGATGTGGCGCAATCAGGCCGCTTCTGCACCGCGCTGCTGCGGGAACTCGAAAACAGTGCCGGAATGTTTCAACTTCAGCCGGAAACGATTTACGTCGGTGGCGGAACGCCAACCGCGCTTAGCACAATTCAGCTCAGGGATCTATTGAGTGGCTTTCGCGATCGTCTCGATCTCAGCGAATTGCGTGAGTGGACGGTTGAGGCAAATCCCGGCAGCGTTTCGGTCGCGAAGGCTGCCGCCCTGCGGGACCTCGGAGTGACGCGTATCAGCCTTGGCGTGCAGGCGTGGCAGGACAATTTGCTGAATACGCTGGGACGCGAACACAACGCGCAACAGGCAGAGGTGTCGTACCGGATCTTGCGCGAGGTCGACTTTCCGAGCGTGAACATCGATTTGATGTTTGGCATTCCCGGCCAAACGCTCAGCGATTGGGAAGCGACGCTCGCGCGAACGATCGCGCTGCGGCCGAATCACATTTCCGCCTATTGCCTCACATATGAGGAAGACACCGACTATTTTTTACGACATGCGAGCGGCGAATATTTGCAGGACGAATCGGCCGATGCGCAGTTCTTCACCACGGCAATACGCTCGCTGACATCGGCGGGTTACGTGCACTACGAGACATCAAATCACGCGCAGCCCGGCCACGAATCGCTTCACAATCGTGGCTACTGGCAGGGCGCCGACTACCTCGGCATTGGACCAAGCGCGTTCTCCACGGTTGGTTTCAAGCGGTGGCAAAACGTGCCGGACTATCGAGCCTACGCAGACCGCGTGCTGACCGGCGATTCGCCAATCGAATCGCACGAGCAACTCACGGACGCGATAAAGCGCAGCGAACGGATCGCGCTTTCCCTACGGACTCGCGATGGCGTACCGGCTGATTACCTGAAGGCGTGGCCCGACGAACGGCGGGAATTTGTTGAGCTAGGATTGCTCGACGATCGCGGCTCGCATCTGGTCCTGACCGAAAAAGGAAAGCTGCTCGTCGATTCCGTCGCGGAAGCGTTCGTCTAAACGAGACCGTAGCGGCGCTGACGCCGCCCGTACTCCTCGACGGCTTCGCGCAGATCGGCTTTGCCGAAGTCAGGCCACAGCTTCGGCGTGACGTAGATCTCGGTGTAGGAAAGTTGCCAGAGAAGGAAATTCGAGAGCCGCAGCTCGCCTGAGGTGCGGATGAGCAGATCAGGATCGGGATAGTAACGCGTGTAGAGATGTTTGCTGAACATCTCCGGGTTGATCATCGCCTTATCGATGTGGCCCGCTTCAAGTTCGCGGAGCAAACTGTGGATCCCGTCGATGATTTCCAACCGCGCTCCGTAGCTCAATGCCAGGATCAGTGTCAGGCCATCGTTTGCCGCGGTGCGCTCGATTGATTCGTGCAGTTGCCGCTGACAACTTAACGGGAGATCGGTGAGACGGCCGATCGCCTGTAGCCGCACATTTTTTTCGAGCAACTCCGGCGTTTTTTGCTTCAGAAATTTCTCCAGCAATCGCATCAACGCCATGACTTCCGTTTTCGGCCGCTGCCAGTTCTCGGCAGAAAACGCATAGAGCGTGAGGTAAGGCACCTTCAGGTCGCCGCACGCTTCGACCGCGGCCCGCACCGCTTCGGCGCCCTGTTCATGCCCTTTCAGCCGAGGCAGTCCACGCTCCGCCGCCCAACGCCCGTTCCCGTCCATGATAATGGCGATGTGGCGCGGAACTGATTTTGGCGGCACCGCCATCGCGTTCAGGTTTTCAAACGAAGATCGTCTCATCGCGCGTCGGACCGACGCTGACGATCTTCAGTTTCGCACCAGTAAGTTGGGATATTGCCTTGAGATAATTCTTTGCTGCTGAAGGAAGTTGGCTAAATTTTTTTGCTAGACGCGTAGGCTGACTCCAGCCACGAAATTCCTCGTAGACCGGTGCGCAATCCTCAAGCTGCCGCGCATCGCTTGGCGGAACATCGACGTGTTTACCGTTGAGTCTGTAGCCGACGCAAACCCGAATCGGATCGACGGTATCCAGCCCGTCGAGATTGGTAATCGCGAGCTCGTCGATGCCGTTGATCATCATTGCGTAACGAGACGCGACGGCGTCGAACCATCCGCATCGTCGCGGGCGGCCGGTCGTTGCGCCAAACTCGCGACCCATTTCGTGCAGCATGTCGCCGAGCGCAGCGTCCTCCGTTGGTAAAGGCCCCTCGCCCACACGCGTCGTGTATGCCTTCATCACGCCGACAACGAGATCCATCCGATGCGGCGCTACGCCCGAGCCGGTACACGCTCCACCCGCTGTCGTGTTGGAAGAGGTCACATACGGATACGTGCCGTGATCGATATCGAGATATGTGCCTTGGGCGCCTTCGAACAGGATTTCCTTTCCCTCCTGCAACGCGCGATGGAGATAGACAACTGTGTTCGCAACAAATGGCCGCAGCGCTTCAGCGGCGCGGAGATAGGCTTTGTTAACCTGCTGAAAGCTGATCGGTTTGGCTCCGAACGCCTTCAGTATGCTATTGTTCTCGCGCATCTTGGCCTGCAACTTTTGCGAGAACAGCTCCGGCTGAACAAGATCGGCGATTCTTAATCCTGTTCGTGCCGCCTTGTCGCCGTACGCCGGGCCGATGCCACGTTTTGTCGTCCCGATTTTGGTGTGGCCTTTCCGTAGCTCGCGTTGTTCATCGATCAGCCGGTGGTACGGTAAAACCAGATGCGCGCAGTCGCTGATGAGCAAATTCTTCCCGATCTTAACGCTGAGTTTCCGCAGGCCCTCGATTTCGGCGACGAGCGCAATCGGATCGATGACGACTCCATTTCCAATCACGCAAACTTTGCCGCGCCGCAGAATGCCGGACGGAATGAGGTGCAGAATGTAAGTCTTACCGTCGTGGACCACGGTGTGGCCGGCGTTATTGCCGCCCTGGCTGCGCACGACGATGTCGGCGTCTCCGGTCAGGACGTCGATGATTTTCCCCTTCCCTTCATCACCCCACTGCGCGCCGACCAAAATCGTGTTCGCCATGAATCCAGACGCTAAATGTCCCGACGCCGCGCCTGGCTGCATCGGGACCGGAAGAGATTAAAAGCGGCGACTCGTGCTGCAACAACTTTCGCCCGATGGCGCGGCGCGGCAGAAAATCGTTGTCAGCACGCGTGTCTAATTCCTAATCTGCAGGAATGCGCACCATCCTGCTGATCATTCTTGTGCTTCTTCTCATCGGCGCCTTTCCGGCGTGGCCCTATAGCACCGGCTGGGGATATTACCCGAGCGGCGGCCTGGTCCTGCTGATTGTGTTGATTCTGCTGCTCTGGCGCGCCTGACGCGGCAGTTCAGGATCTGACTAGTCTTCGAGCGGCGTCACGCGCTCGAACGTTACTGCGTTCTTCGCGAGCGTAGCTGATTCGCGAGTGCTGCTGCTTGCATCAGCATGCGCTTCGCCACTGCTGGCGCGGTGACTACTGTAGTTCCTGGCCAGGTCGAAGTTGATCGTGGCATCGCGCTTAAAGGTATTGACCGCCACGGCAAACATCGCGTTCGTCGCATCGAGTTGTCGGTGCGATTGGATGAACTTCGTCGGATCGTAGTAGTTGCTCAGGTCTTGGGCGAACGCTGCGCGGCTCATGCCGATCTCGAGATTCTTGCGGATCTCAAAATGTAAATGCGCGTCGTAAATCCCGTGCGCGGTCCCATCGTTCCGATCTTCTGCCCGCGCCGAACGGTATCGCCGCTCTGCACGAGCATCTTGTCGAGATGTCCATAGAGCGAATCGATCGTTTTGACCTCGCCATCTTCGCGATACGAATGCCGGACGATGATTACGTTGCCCCAGCCGCGGTGCACATCGTGCGCAAAAACAACTACGCCCTCGCCGATGCACGACACCGGGTCGCCAAGATCGCTATCGCCGCCGCGCACCCCGTCCCAATCTTCGCCGAGATGGTAATTGGCAGTGTAGCCCCGCGCTTTGTAATAACCCTCGGCATTCGGCTTACCGACCGGAAAATCGAAGCCGTTCGCCAACCTCGCGTAGGCGACATTGTTTCGCCCGCTGACCTCGACCGATTGTGCTGCTGCCGCCGAGACCAGCGCTACGCTAAAAATGACGACGGCAAATCTGCTCCACATCGGACCGCCGTTTTAGCGATCCGGTCGGGTCAAGGCAAGCGGCGAATTACGCCCGGTTTACGCCTTTGCCGGGCCTACGCGAATCACCGGCAACGGGAAGCGCAAGCGCAGCTCGTTTTCCAGGTAAACCTCTATGTGGTGAACGCCGTACTGCTGGAACTGCACGCCGCCAAAATAATGGACGTTCGTCGCGTGTCCTTCCATTTCCTTGAGGTCGAAGTCCACCTCTGCCTGCGCGATCACCTGCTGCTCGTCCACCCCGACGATTCGCGAACGTTGCTTGAATCGTCCCATGCCGCCACACCAGCGCGACCAGATGCAGAGCCGCAGGTAATTAATCGGCAGCGTCGGCGTTGGCACCACGTTCAACACACCGACGAGCGTCTGCATTCCGTTGAACTCGCAGCGCACGTCCTCGCAGATCACGCAGCTCTGCAGATCGGGGAGAATCGGTTCGCCTTGCATCAGGTCAGGGCCAGCCGCGTGTCAGTGCGACGAGCAGCACCACTCCGATGATGATCCGATAAATCGCAAACGGCGCGAAGCCGCGCGCGCGGACCCAGCGCATAAACCAGGCGACCACTACCAGCGCAACGAGAAACGAGACGGCAAATCCGATCGCAAGCACGGCCCATTCGTGACTGTGAATGGCGTGCGGTGCGATCAGATTGTCCGCCGCTTCGCGATGACGCGGCATGATCGCCTTCAATAAGTCGTACGACGTCGCCACGATCATGGTCGGCATGGAGAGAAAAAAGGAAAACTCCAGCGCGGCTGCTCGCGAAAGCCCGCCCAGCTCACCCGCCGCAATGGTGGACATCGACCGGGACGTGCCGGGGAACACCGCCGAAAGAATCTGCGCCGCGCCGATCCAGATCGCCTGGCCAACACCAATGTCTTCCATCCGATCTGTGGCGCCGTTACTGAACAAAGTATCCACCGCCCACATCAAGAGGCCGCCGATCAGAAGAGCCCACGCCATGACGTGCAGATTCTCCAGATTTTCCCCGATCTGCTTTTTCAAGAGCCACGCCGGGATGGCCGTGACGACGAACGCGATCAGCGTGAGCCCTACCGGATGGGTGAAGATGTTGCGATCGCCATTCTCGCCCTCCGGAAAGGTCGAGAGAAATTTCCGGATTCTCCCCGCAAAATATACCGGTAGCGCGAGAATCGCGCCGAGCTGAATCACGATGCTGTACATCTTCCAGAAGCCGTCGTGCAGATCGAGGTGGAGCAGCGCTTCGGTGATTCGCAGATGTGCGGTCGAGCTGACCGGCAGGAATTCCGTCACGCCTTCGACCAGACCGAGCACGAGCGAGAGCAGGTAATCGTTCATGCCAAATCCAAAGCTCGCAGCCTAAAGCGCATCGCTGCCGGTCTCGGCAGTGCGAATCCTCACCGCCTGTTCAACCTCCGACACAAAAACTTTGCCGTCGCCGATCTTACCCGTTTTGGCTGCGCCGAGAATCACCTCGACGGCACGTTGCGCGCGATCGTCCGCGACGACGATCTCGAATTTCACCTTTGGCAAAAAGTCGACGGTGTATTCGCTCCCGCGATAAATCTCGCTGTGTCCTTTCTGCCGGCCGAACCCGCGCACCTCACTCAGCGTCATCCCTTCGATTCCGATCTCCGTCAGGGCCTCCTTCACGTCCTCAACCTTAAATGGCTTGATGACGGCCTCGATTTTTTTCACCGCGGCAGATTAGAAGTCGCACCACAAAGCGCAAGCGCTACGCCGCGGCGCGGTCGATTTCAGCCAATTCAGCTTCCACCATTTCGCGCACGAGTTGTTTGAACGTGCCGCGCGGTTTCCAGCCGAGCGTCTCCCGGATCTTGTCCGATGAACCGACAAGCTGCCTCACATCGGCCGGACGATACAACGTGGGATCCTGCCTCAGGTAATCGCGCCAGGGAAGATTCACTACTTCAAATGCCGCCTCGACAAATTCGCGTACCGAGTGCGTTTCACCGGTCGCGACAACATAATCGTCTGGCGTCTCGTGTTGCAGCATCAGCCACATCGCTTCCACGTAGTCTTCTGCCCGGCCCCAATCGCGCCGGCTCTCCAGATTTCCCAGCACGACATCGCGATCTAGCCCGCGCGCGATTCGCGCTACGGCACGCGCGATCTTCCGTGTGACAAAGTTCTCACCGCGACGCGGCGATTCGTGATTGAAAAGGACGCCGTTACAAACAAAGACGCCGTAGGCCTCGCGATAAACTCGTGCGATCTGGGTCGCGAACGCTTTCGCGCAGCCGTAGGGACTGGCAGGACGAATTGACGTGCTTTCGGTCTGCGGAGTTTCGTCTGCGTTGCCGAAAATCTCCGCGCTCGACGCGTGAAAGACCCTGGGCCGTTTCCCCTGCGCGCGCACAATCTCGAGTAGCCGCAGCGTTGCCATCGCAGTTTTTTCGCAACTCTCTTCCGGAACTTCAAAACTGCGGCCGACGTGGCTCTGCCCTGCCAGATGATAAATCTCGACAGGCTGTACAGCCTCAATGATCCGACGCATGGTCTTCGCATCCGCGACATCACCAACGTGAACTGTGATGTTCTGCTGCGATCGCTGCGGTGTGCGCTCGACCCCATGCACGACATAGCCTTTGCCAATGAGAAGTTCGGCGAGATATGAACCGTCCTGCCCACCGCTTCCGGTGATGAGTGCTGTTCGCGCATCATTCGTCACTGCGGCGCACCGTGCGACATGCGCGCACAACGAGCAAGCGTGAGACGACGAAGCTCAAACTTTGCGGCCAAACTTCTTTTCCAATTCAGCCAGCGAGATGTGGATCATTGTTGGACGCCCGTGCGGGCAGCAATAAGGCAGGTCACAGGCCAGCAGGTCGCTGATCAATTTCTCGACCTCCGGGTAGCGCAGCGGATCATTCGCTTTCACGGCGTGCCGGCAAACGGTCGTGGCAATGATGTCCTCGCCGAGACGCATCGGTGAACTGGTGGACCCCGCGCTTTTCAGCTCGTCGATCACGTTGCGCATGAACGCGACCGGATCGGCCGGACTAACGAAGGCCGGCAGGCTATCGATGCGAAAGGTGCTCGGACCAAAAGCTTCGATACCGATGCCCATTCGCTGCAACGTCGCGGCATTACGTTCAATCCACTCGGCGTCACGCGGCGGCAGGTCGAATTGCTGCGGCAGCAGAAGTCGTTGCGATGGCACGCCCTGCTCTTCCATTCGGCGTCGCAATTCTTCGAAGAGAATTCTCTCATGTGCGGCGTGCTGGTCGACGAGGACGAGACCCGTTTCGTTCTCCATCAGCACGTAAAGCTTGTTCAGCACGCCGATGATTTGGAACTGCGAAGGTGGTTTCGATGTTGAGCGCGGTTGAGACGGCTGGAAATCTACACTGCGGTTGCGAGGTCCCTCGCCGTCTTCGCGACTCGGGATGACCTGCTGCTCTGTAGCCGCGGTCGTCGGGCGCGGCTCTTCGTGCGGCGTGCCTCCCGTGGCAATTGAACTGCCGCGGCCAGCGACCGCGGCTACAGGCGTGGTTGGAGCATCGAAATGCTGCTGCCAGTTGCTGCGTCCGCTCTCGAGCGTTTCACGGATGGAAGCGACGACTGCTTCGCGCACGCTGTTCGGATCGCGAAAGCGCACCTCACGCTTGGCTGGATGAACGTTCACGTCGACGGCAGCGGGGTCGATTTTGAGGAAGAGAAAACTGACCGGGAATTGTCCCTTCATCAGGGCAGTGTGGTAACCTTCGCGCAGCGCGGCAGTGATCACCGGGCTTTCGATCGCACGACCATTCACGAAGACGAGCTGCTGCGAACGCGTCTGACGACTCAGCCCGGCACGACCAATCAAACCGCTAATACGCATACCCGGCTCGCGGTCTGATTGCTCGACTTCGAGAAGACTCTCAACCAGCTCGGCGCCGTAAAGATCTCGAATTCGATCGCGCAACGCTGCGCCCGCCGCGAGTTGAAACCCGATACGGTCGTCACGCACAAACGCAAACGCGATCTCGGGATGCGCAACGGCCTGCAAATGAAGCTGGTGCTCAACATTGCGCGCCTCGGTGTTTTCAGTGCGCAGAAATTTTCGGCGCGCCGGCAGATTGTAGAACAACGAGCGGACCTCGATTTGCGTGCCGGGCGCTTCGCCTCCCTCGCGCACTGTTTCGATCCGTCCGCCGCTAACTACGATTTCGCTGCCGGCGATCGCGTCGTGCTCGCGCGTCGTCAGTCGAAAACGCGAGACGCTGGCGATGCTCGGAAGCGCTTCGCCCCGAAATCCAAGTGTCGCGACCGCCGCAAGATCGTTGGCTGTGCGGATCTTGCTCGTGGCATGACGCTCCAGCGAGAGCAGCGCGTCGTCACGATCCATCCCGCAGCCGTCATCGATCACGCGAATGAGCGATATGCCGCCGCGACGGATGATCGTCTCGATCCGTTTCGCGCCCGCGTCGATGCTGTTCTCAACCAGTTCTTTGACGACAGACGCTGGGCGCTCGATCACCTCGCCCGCTGCCACCTGGCTGGCGACGATTTCGGGTAAGAGGCGGATGCGACTCACGGCAGCATTTTCGAGTTTCGATTCTTGATTTTCGAATGATATTTCGCGCGATGCTCAACGTCACCGAAAACGCAGCGAATCATCTGCGCGAGTTGCTGCGCGACCGCTCAGACGCAGAGGGCAAAGGTCTGCGCGTGCAGATCGCGAAAGGCGGCTGCTCCGGCCTGCAATACGAGATGTCTCTGGATTCGAACAAGAGCGATGACGCGATCATCGCGCGCAACGGCGTCGAATTTTTCGTCGATCCGGAGAGCGCTGAATATTTGCGCGGTTCGACGCTCGATTACAACGACGGACTGACCGGCGCTGGGTTCACGATCACGAATCCAAACGCGGCGCGCACCTGTGGCTGCGGCTCCTCGTTCGAACCAGCGCGACACGATTGAGAACGAAACCGGCTTAGAGCGCGTCGATGGCTTACGAGGTTTATCGCTACGACGACGCCTACGGCAGCCGGCCCCGGCGCCGCACAAACTGGTTCATCTGGTCCGTGGTCATCCTGCTGCTGATCGGCATGGCGCTGGCGGCGTGGATCGGCAGCTTCTACATTTTTTGGAAACCGGAGCGGCCGCAGAGTTACCGAATTCTAAAGAAGCTCCACAAGGTCGAGCCGATCAAACGCTTTGAGCTCACCGCCGCGCCGCAGGGCGAATTCCTGAATCCGCAGCAGTTATTCGAGCGTTACTCGTCGATGACCCCGACGGAGCTCGAGCAGACGAACGCCGAGCTGACGCGCAACTTCATCAGAAATTACCAGGGGGTGCGCGGGCTCGTTCCCTACATCGTCGGCCGCTACACGATCATGGAGACGCGAGGACTCACGCAGAACGACGTTTTCACGTCCGGTGTCGTGGCCCTGACGATGGCTGTCGATAATGGCGAGCTCTTGATGGAGCACGTTTATCCGGCGGACCCGCAGGCGGTCGGGTTGATGAAACAAACGCTCGTTCCGAACCTGGAAATCAAGCTGGAGCGGACTCACGACGTCTCAGCCGTCGTGCACGCCGATCGCCAGTCGGATGGCCGCTTGCTCATCACCGCAATGCCGTTGCTCTACGGCACCTATACCGTGACTAAGGGTGCCGGCATGTTCAGTCTCGAACCGCCGAGCGACATCAATCTCGAAGCGGGCTGGCCGATCTTCAAAGAGCCTGAATTCAAACTCGCGCAGCAGCGGTTCGATGAGCGCCGTTTGCGAAACGGGCCGCGCAGTTCCGCGGTCGCGATTCCAGGATTGCCAACGAGCACGCCACCGCCGGCTGAAAATGCTTTGGTGCGCGTGGAGACAGCGTTGCCACCCACGACGGCGCAACCTCCGGCGCCGGCAGGTCGACAGGCGAAAAACGCTCCGCCGCCGCCACCACCAGGTAAAGGTGTAAAGCCGGGCAAGGGTCAGCCCTCCCCGGCGAAAGGCGCAGTCGCTCAAAAGGGATCCCCGGCTCCAGTAGCACCGCCGACCGCGGCCGCTCCTCCACCCGCGGGCGTGCCGGCAGTAGCAAACGGCTCACCCGGAGCACTGCAACCCGCACCGGCCCAACCGCTGCCCGGCGATGCGCTTGCTTCCACTGCTGGCGGCGGTACGTGGAAAACTTTTCCTCCCGGTAAGATGCCCGCCGGCCGTTTGATTTCGCCGACCGATCTGAAGGAGATCGCCGACAAGGGACTTGCCGGTGAACGCGTCTATCTCGGCGGCCAGTTCGTGGTGAATTTCGCCGAAGGCAATCGTGCCGTTCTCCGGCCGAAGACCGGGCTGACAGATCGCATGCTGCATTTTGGCAGCGATTCGCAATCAGCGCGCGTGGTCGTGGAATTTCCCGCCGGCTACACGCCGCCCGCACAAGGCTCAACCGTCACTCGCGACGCATCGCGACCGTACGAAGTTACCGAGATCCGCAAGGATAATAGCGGACAGCTCAACGTCTTCGTCCGCGAGATCATTCAGTAGCTCAGCAGGTTCGCTTCGCTCCGCCGAAAGCACGAAATGCACGCCGGTTCTCACCGGCGTGCATTTCTGCGTATCTCTAACTGCCGATGGAGAGCGTAAATCTGAGATTTGAGTCTGTCCGCATCGGCGGGCGCGCGGGAGACTAGAGCGAGGGTCGCGCCGACAGCGGTATGCCCAATTCAGCGCGAAGCGTCCGAGTACCGGCAAGGTAGGCACGCTCCAACAGTTTTTGGTCGACGTAATCGCCAAACAAGACATCGATGACGGCTGAGGCCTCGGCATAATGCTGGAGGGTCGTCGTTCGGGAACAGCCGCGGAGAAGCATCCTGATCTTCCGCGCCTGCCGGGGATTAAAGTCCGGGGTCGATGGCAAAGCCGCTCCAGAGTATTGCCCATGATGGAATAACTTCACCACAACCATGATGCCGTAGCCGTCCGGCAACTCGGATCGCTTGCCCGTGTCCATTGCATGGCCGCCTTGAACCGTCAGATCCGGTGCAACGAAAGTCCGCTTTTTGACGACGCTCGTAGTGCCCTGCATCTCAGCCTCTGATCCTGGAATCGTCTGCTTGATGGCAGCAGCCGTTTTCGCGGCGATGACCGCGAGGTTCGGCTCAGCGATCGCCGAAACTGCGGTCGAGAGCAGAGCAATGCCGACGATCAATAAAGCACGACAAGTGGGCATTACGCTTGTTTGTGGCCGTTGGTGGTTAGACCTGTGCTCACGCATCCTCGCGATGCTTGCGCTTGCGGGCGTCGGCGACAAGACTGAAAACTGCAAGGCCGGAAAATGCGATCGCGCCTGTATAACCGTGCCACGGCTGCAGCCCTGGAAAGTAGGAATCAGGAATCAGAATGCGCATCATCATCTAACGACTATTAGGCCCTCTGGAGGGGCAATAAAAGGCAGATGAATGGGGCCTAATCGGGCTCGCGCCGACGCAGGGAAGAGCGAAACACCGGGACGCCTTTGTGCTGGATGCGATAAGTGCTGACCTTGTCGTCCTGGAGAAGGAGCAGATGAATTCCTGGCGCTTCGCCGCGGCTCTGACAGCGGCGATGCCACCGCGACGTCTCAGCGCCCAGCCGATGTAGAGAGTTACTGACCGGGCTGCGGCGTGCCTTCGAGAACGACCTGGTTGTTTTCGATCGTGAAGCCGGTGACCTGATACTTCTGCGCGTATTCGTCTACGTAACTGGTCATCGAGCGGCCGCGCAGCATCGAGTTAAGAACGCTTTCGGGAAAATCGACGCCGCCGAGTGACAGGTTAGTGATGGAGAGTTTGTGCGGATCGCGGTCGGCTGACGCATGAACGTCGCCACTGATAATGAGCTGGCGATCGCCGAACTTCAGCTTCTTCAACGGGATCGCGACCTGCGCGTGGAGGACGTTCTTGTCGATCGTGACGAACGCTTTGCCGCTCGCTTTCTTATTCGCGGCGATCAGTTGGTTGATGTCGTTGGCGCTGAACTCGACCTGGGTGGAGCTCGTCGTAGTGGAAGGCGTTGCTTCGACTCCGGGCGTTGACTGCGTTGTCGGTTCCGTGGTGTCGGCCGACGTGGTGTGTTGAAACTGATCCCAGCGGGCGCGCGCTTCCTCGGCAACCTGCGGCTCGGGCTGCACGGTTGGAAGTTTCGCGGAGGTGACGCTGCGGTAGCTGATAAAGAGGATCGCGGCGACGACGAGGAAGAGAAAAAGAAAGATGAAGAGACAGCCGCGGAAACAACCGCGTTGACGTTTTGGTGGAGGCGGTTCGATCCAGTTATCCATTGAGTCGTTCCTGAGCGGCGATCAGCTTTTCATACAGCGCGCGCAACCCCTCTGACAAGGTGCGTGTGCCGCCAATGATCGGCATGAAGTTCGTGTCGCCGCTCCATCGCGGGACGATGTGCACGTGCACATGATCAACCACGCCTGCGCCAGCGCATTCGCCGAGGTTGATGCCGACGTTGAATCCCTGCGCCTTCGCCGCATCACGTAACAGACGCTGCGCGTGGATCGTGAGCTGCCACAGCTCGAGCACTTCATTATCGCCGAGCGAGGCAACATCGCCGGTCTTCCGATACGGCACCGCCATGAGATGGCCGACGGTGTACGGATAGCGATTCATCATCAGGAAGGCGTTCTTGCGTCGCGTGATGACGAGATGCTCGGCGTCATCGCTCGCCCGCGCAGCGTTCTCCAGAAAATTCGGATTGCGGTCCTTGGTTTCGAAATACTCAACGCGCCACGGCGCCCAGAGCGTTTCGATTTCTGCTTTCGGAAAAGCCATCGTCCAGAGTGGTCGCGACAGTACAAACCTGCCGTACAAAGTCGAGCAGGGTTTTGCGCTTAGCGCCTGACTATCAACGCGTAACGCGTTCCGTGATTGCCCGCGGGACCGGAAACGCCGATCGACGACTGCATCGCGTCCGCCAGACGCTCCATCAGCTTCGGAATTGCGTCTTCCGGTGCGACGATGGCGTTGATCTCGCCGCGCTTCCATTTCGCAATCGCGTCGCTCGGCTGCGTAAATTCAGTTTTGCGCAGATACAAAAGCAGCCCTTCATCTTCGCCGCCGATGACTGCGAATTGTGGCGACGCAGCGGCAAGGACGCGATGGGCGAATTGCACATAAGCGTCGCGGTGATGGCGGTAGCCGGTGGCAATCTTTGTCGCGCAATATGCGGGCACAGCGATCAAAGAGATGCCGAGTGCGATCAACGTCATGACGCGGGCGAAGCGCATTTGCTTCAACTGATTGAACTGCGCGCCGATCAACAGACAAAGCGGCGGGACCACCGGAAAGATGCGATCGACGCGCTTCGACGGAATCAGCGACATGACAATCAAGCCACCGACGCTCCACGCCAGAAGCCACAGAGTTTCGCGCGCCATGCGCGTGCGGCGCAACGCAATCGCAAAGCCGATGAGCAGAAGACTCCACGGCGCGAACCTGCCGAGCAGATGCGGAATATAAAAATAGAGCGGTTGCGCGGCGTGCGTTCCCTCGAAGCGTCCGCCGAACTCGCGAATGACGACGAGCTCGAGAAACTCCGGCACTCGCCATATGCCCATACCTAGCCAGACGATGAACACCGCCAGCGACGCGAGCCATGGCCACCAACCGCACCAGACATTCCGTTGCCAGGCTAACCGACAGCAGACGATTCCCGGCAGCAGAAACGCGTAGACGATCGGGCCTTTCACCAGCATAGCCGCGGCGAGTAACGCGAAGGCAATCAGCCGGTCACGCGCCGTCCAGCTTTGGCCGTCGCGAACCTTCATCCAGATCTGCGCACCGATCGCGAAGATGACGAGTGCGAGCGGCATGTCGGTGCGCGCGAGCGTCGCGAGACGCGGCGTGAGCAAGTTGAAACCAAAAGCGCTCGCGGCAACGAGCGACGCTGCAGGCCCGAACGAAACTGCTGCCGCGCGCCGGATGAGCAGGAGCAACGCCGTCGCCGCAATGAACGACGGAAACCGCCACGCGATTTCCCATGAGCGTGTGATTGCGAATACTGCCGCAGAAGTCCAGCCGATGAGCGGCGGCTTGGTCGCGATCGCAGCGTTTGGCGTGTGCTGAAACAGCCAGTGACCCTGCTCGATCATCTCGAACGAGGTGAATGCCTGCTTCGCCTGATCGTAATCGTCGAGCTGCCACGGCAGATTTGACGTTGCAAAAACGAGGAGCGCGAGCGCGAAAACGAGCCAGTGGATGCGACGGCTCGCCAGGAGCGCGTCCGCGTTCATTCGCGCCAGAGAAACGCGCGAACCGGCGATCCGTCTGCGCCGGCAATCTTCAACGGCAGCGCGATCAATTGATAAACACCAGCGGAAACGCGACTGAGATCGAGCGATTCAACTATGCCGATGCCGGCGGCGCCGAGCGCGTGATGATTCGGCAGGTCTTTCGACGT
>JBJMWW010000190.1:0-15879 GCA_045809945.1 Chthoniobacterales bacterium | reverse complement strand
GCCGCGAAGAAAATCGCCGCGTCGAAGTCGCCGGCGCTTCTTATCTGCGATCGCAGTGCGGAGATCGAATCGGCAGCTTCGATCACATGCGCGATCTCCGGCACATCGCGCCACGCATCCGCGAGTTGCGCTCGCGTCAACACGGCGAGCCATGCGTCCGGCCGGCCATTCTTGATGGCGCGCACCGCTGGCAGAGCAGTCTCGATATCTGGTGACACGAGCAAAATTCGAAACGGCACGAGCGTCGCGCGTTCAAATTCCGGCGGAATGAAGACGTGGCGCTGATCGCGCGTGAAGAGAAACCCCGGCCGATTCGGCCGCCAGCGGTCATGCGCCCAAAGCCAGTCGGCCGGTGAGCGGCGGATTTGCTGTTCGAGGAGGTGATTGATCTGCGCGGTGAGCGCTTCCGCGTCGTCTGTTTGCGGATAAAACGGCTCGGAAAAGACAAGGTCCCAGCGCGCCCGCCCTGTAGTGTAGATCGCGAGGGGAACGATCGGTGCGCCGGTCCGAATCGCGAGCGTAGCGGCGAGTGTCGAGGATGAAGTCAGCCGGTTAAACAACGGAGTCCAGACACCCGCGTGGCCGGCACGTTGATCGACGAGCACCCCGACTACTCCGCCGTCACGGAGAAAGCGCACGCACTTCAATAAATCAGCTCGCCGGTCGAAAAGCGTCGTGCCGGAACGCGCACGCGTTCTGCGCAGGTAAGCATCGAGATATGGATTGTAGAAGCGGCGATAGACGGCGCCGAATTGATACTGCGGATACTGCGCGCCGAGATGGCTGAAGAGTTCCCAGCAACCGATGTGGCTGATCGCCGCGATCCACGCGATCTGCGGTCGTTCCTCGGGGACATTCGCGGTTACGCGTTGCCAGATTTTATCGCTCGACATCGTCGAGGCTTTGATCCCGGCGAGCAGGTTCGCACCGAGCAGTTGAAAATGTCGGCGATTGATCGCGCGCAGCTCCGCCTCGGACATTTCCGCGCCGAATGCGAGGCGTAGATTCGTCAGGCCGATTCCTCGCCGTTTACTCAAGAGCAAGTACGCGAGCTCGCCGGCTGCCTGGCCGAGCACGAATGCCGCGTCGAGCGGCAGAAGCGAAACGATCGCTTCGGCGAGCCGCGCCAACAGATAAATAAGGTAGTGGATAACGCGAACCATCAGTCTGCGTCAGCAGCGCATCGGCTACAGGGTTAGCAAGTGCAAGGTTGATTTCCGGCGCCGCCGCTGCGCACTTTGTAGCCCGATGCCGTCCATACCGCTCGCAAATTTACCTCCCGCTGCCGCGCTTGTTGGCATGCGGCGCGATCCGCTCGAGCTCTTCAGCCGGCTGGCGCGCGAATACGGCGACATCGTGCAGTTCCGACTCGGCGAGCACGAGCACGCCATCTACCTCGTCAATCATCCCGAGCTCATCAAGCACGTCCTCGTCACGAACGATCGCTTCTTCACGAAATGGTTCGCGGTTGACCGGCTCAAGGAAGTGCTCGGCAATGGCTTGTTCGTCAGCGAAGGCGAGTTCCATCTGCAGCAGCGTCGGCTCTCGCAGCCCGCCTTTCATCGCGATCGCGTCGCGGCTTACGCGAAACAAATGGTCGCGCACGCACTCACGCTCCGCGGCCGCTGGCACGACGGCGAAACGATCGATATCTCGCGCGAGATGAACTGGCTCGCCATGATGATCGTCGGCAGCACGCTTTTCGGTGCGAACATGGAAGCCGATGCCGCCGCGGTGCGCGATTCGTTAGGCGAAATTCTCGATCAATTCGAGCGCTCCATGCTGCCGCATGCCGACCGCGAAGATTTCGAGCGTGCGATGCAGCGCATCGACGATGCCGTTTATCGCATTGTACAGGAGCGTCGGAAGAGTGGCGAAGATCGCGGCGATCTGCTCTCGATGTTGCTCCGCGCGCACGAAACGGAAGGCGAGGGGGCGCGCATGACCGATCTGCAATTGCGCGACGAAGCGATGACGATTTTCCTCGCTGGCCACGAGACCTCAGCGAATGCGATGGCCTTCACCTGGTATCTGCTCTCGCAGCATCCGGAGATCGAAACGGAATTCCATCGCGAGGTAGACCAGAAGCTCGGTGGCCGTGAGCCGACAATCGACGACCTGCCTGAGCTCGCATTGACCGGCCGCATTTTTTCCGAGGCGATCCGCTTGTATCCGCCGCTCTGGGCGATCGGGCGACGCGCGATGGAGGAAGTGCAAATCGGCGAGCACACGATCCGCGCGGGCTCGGTCATCATTCTCTGCCAGTACGTCACGCATCGCGATCCGCGATGGTATCCTGAGCCGACACGTTTCGATCCGGAACGCTGGCACCCTGCGGCCCGAAACGAGCGGCCGCGCTTCTCCTACTTTCCATTCTCCGCCGGCAGTCGCGCCTGTCTTGGCGAAGCCTTTGCCGGCGTCGAAGGCGTGCTCTGCCTTGCCAGCATCGCTCAGAAGTGGAAGCTCAATCTCGAACGCGGCGCGAAGGTCGCGCTCCAGCCGCAACTCACGCTGCGGCCGCGCAATGGTATTCGCATGCAAGTCGAAGCGCGTCATTAAACAGACCGTCATCCCTCACTGGGATAATCTCGCTGAAGGCTACTAGTGATCCTTCGGCAAGCTCAGGATGACGCCATCCGGTCGTTGCCCCAGCTTGACAATCTCACGCCCGCTTACGATGTATCGCGCTGTTCGCCATGCCGACCGAATTGACTCAGGCGCAAATCGACGACATCACGCGCAACTACAAACGTTGCCGCGAAGGGACGGTCGACGCGATCGTCAATCTTCGGCGCACCGGCGACACATCGAACATTCCGACGATCATGCGCGGCATCGTCTGGCGTTATGTTCGTCCGGAAATCCGCAGCCAGGCTGAGACGGCGCCGCCGGAAACACCACTCACCAATCTCGGCATGGATTCGCTCATGATGCTCGAAGTCGTACTCGATCTGCAGGACGCGCTCGACATCACGATCGAGGATTCCGAGCTGCGGAACATGAAAACGATCGGCGACGTGACTGAGTTGCTGACGCAGAAGTACGTCGAGAAGCACAAGGCTGCGGCCTGACGTTCTTCCGCCGCACAGGCGTTGCTGGATAGACGGGCTGCGATAGAGTCGGCGAATGCCTGGCAGCAACTCAAACAAGCGCCGCGTTGTCGTTACCGGTCTCGGCTTCATCACGAGCATCGGCAACACCCGGGCCGACGTGCTGACCAGCCTGCGCGAATGCCGGACGGGCATCGAATATTATCCGGAGCTCGAGCGCAGCGGTGTGCACGTGCGCCTCGCCGGCACGGTGAAGGAATTCAGTTTTCCCGAATTGCGATCGGACGAGTGGACTTACCCGGCGCAGTACGAAATTCCGCGCGAACACTTGCGTTCGCTCTCGCCGCACGGCGTCTACGGCTTTTGCGCGATGGAACAGGCAATCGTCGACGCGCAGCTCACGTCCGACCTCGTTTCCAATCCGCGCACCGGCGTGATGTGCGCGTCCGGCGGTTCGACGTGGCTCAGCTACGAATATCTGACGATGATGCTCGAGAAAGGCCCGCAGCGCTGCAATCCGATGGCGATGGTCGCGTGCATCTCCGGCACGTTGAACATGAACTTCGTCGCCTGCTTTCGGATCAAAGGCGCGTCGCTCGGTTTCTCCAGCGCCTGTGCTTCATCCGCGCACGCCCTCGGCGACGCGTTCGATCGCATTCGGATTGGTCGCCAGGACATCGTCTTCGTCGCCGGCGCCGAGGATGTGAACCTTTTCACCATTCTGCCGTTTGTCGGCACGCGCGCTCTCACGACAGGCACCGATCCCGAGACAGTGCCGCGCGCCTTCGATAAAAAACGCGACGGTTTTGTGGTCGGAGGCGGCGCCTCGGTGCTTGTCGTAGAAGAACTCGAACACGCGCAACGCCGCGGCGCGAGAATTCGAGCCGAGATGCTCGGGTGGGGCGAAGCGTCCGACGGCTACAGCGTGATGGCGCCGGAACCGACGGGCGACGGCATCGGCCGCGCCATGTCGGCTGCGATCGAAGAATCCGGCATCGAACCAGGCGACGTCGATTACATCAATGCGCACGGCACCGCCACCGCGCTGGGAGATGCCGCGGAAATTCGCGCCGTGAAACGCGTCTTCGCAAACGGCAAGCTCCCCAACATCAGCAGCACGAAGTCGATTACAGGTCATGGCTTGTGTCTCGCCGGCGCGATGGAAGCCGGCTTTTGTTGTCTCGCGCTCGAGGAAGGCTTCACGCCCGTCTCCGCGCACATCACCGAGCTCGATCCCGAGTTCGAAGGCGTTCCGGTCGTGGCCAAGCCGATTACCGACGCGCCAAAGATCGCGATGACAAACTCTAGCGGCTTCGGCGGTACGAACGTCAGTGCGATCCTGCGCAAATGGGACGGTAAGTAGCGCTGCTAATTAGTATTGCAGCGCGTTTATGCCAAACGCCTGCTGGATCCAAGAATAGGCGTTCGAGACAAGCGCGGACACAATGGTGCGACGCGGAGATTAGAGTCGAAGCTCGCTCCAGTCGCTGCTGCTGCGCTGCGACCAAAGCGCGGTCCTCGAGCTGCACGACACAAATGGAACGCTCATCACGAATGATAACTGGAAAGAGGCGAGCAACATGGCTCAAATTCAAGCCACCTTGCCGCCGTCCGATGATCGGGAATCAGCCATCATCACGACATTGGCGCCGAGTAACTCCGGCTACACCGCGGTAGTACGCGGCGCGAAGAACAGCACCGGCGTAGCACTGGTCGAAGTCTACGCGCTGCAGTAATGCGTAATTTCGAAGCCATAAAGCCAGAAGAGCGGCAAGGGTCCCGAACCTTGTGCGTGGTGAACTCGGCATCTCGAGCAAGCTAGCTAAGCCCGGTCACATTCCTGAATCCGAACGCGCGCCGGCACGCATCTGATTGGAAACCCATGATCCAGGATCTCCGATTCGCCTTCCGGCAGCTCATCAAGTCGCCGGGCTTCACCGGCATAGCCGTCCTTACCCTCGCGCTCGCCATCGGGGTGAACGCCGGGATGTTCTCACTCATCAACGGCGCTTTGCTCAAACCGCTCGTGCGGGTTCACCCGGAGCAGGTCGTTAGCCTGTTTAGCGCGCGGCAAGGAGCGAGCCGGGATTACCGGCAGTTTTCGCACGCGGAATACATGGCCTTGCGTGAGAGCACCGATGTTTTTTCCGACGTCGCGGCGGTCAACTTCGCCCTCGCTGGTGTAGGTCGTCAGGAAAACATGCGTCGCAGTTTTGCCTTCCTGACCTCGGAGAATTTCTTCTCCATGATGGGCGCGACACCCGCGCTCGGCCGCTTCTATAATGCGGAGGAAGCAAGGCCGAACGCTAACATCCCCGTCGTGGTGGTGAGCTACGGATTTTGGAAGCGCAACGGTGGGCGACCGGAGTTCGTCGGCAGCACGCTCTTCATCAACGGGCAGCCTTACACCGTCATCGGCATCACGCCGGAAGGCTTCAGCGGGATCAGCGCGTTGATCGCACCGGACGTCTGGCTGCCACTCGGAATTTATTCGCAGCTCAGTTCCGCCTTTAGCGATTCGGCCAGTTCAACCAATCTCGCCGAGCCGAAGAATTACACTCTCAATGTCATGGGCCGGCTCGGTCACGGCCTCACTCTCGAGACCGTCAAACCCCGCGTCCCGGTGCTTTCGCAACGGCTTACCGCCATTCAACCGGGAGACGGCGGCGTCGGCCGCGAGCTGCAAGTGAAGGAACCCTCGCGCTTCGACATCAGCACGCAGCCTTCAGATATTCCTCCAACCGGCATCATGGGCGTGCTCATGATGGCGATGGCTGGCGCGGTCCTGCTCATCGCGTGCCTGAATCTCGCCAACATGCTCCTCGCCCGCGGCACCGCGCGTGCGAAGGAAATGGCAATTCGCATTGCGCTCGGCTCATCGCGCTGGCGCATCATCCGGCAATTGCTCTCCGAAGGCCTGCTGCTCGCGCTGGCCGGCGGCATCGTGGGATTGCTTGTGGGTCTCTGGTGCAACTGGCTCCTGTTCCAATCGCTCGCGGCACTCTTCAGCTCGATGAGCTTTTCGATCGTAGTCCCGGTCAAACCCAACGCGGTCGTGCTCGGCGCTACGTTTCTCTTCTGCCTCGCGGCCACGCTCTTGTTCAGCCTCGGGCCGGCGTTGAAAGCGACCAAGCCCGACCTGGTGAATGACCTGAAGCAACAGGCCGGCGAACCGGCGCACCTCGGCCGCATCAACCGCTTCTTCGCTCCGCGTCATTTACTCGTCATGGCGCAGGTTTCATTGTCGCTCATGCTGCTCTTCGGCGCCGGGCTCTTCGTGCGTGGCGCGCTCAAGGCCGGCGGTGTCGATCTCGGGTTCGAGGCGCGTGACGGTCTCGTCACGGAAATGGATTTCACTCTCGCGAACACACCTGAGGCGACGGCGAAGCGCACGATGTTCGACGTCGTGGAGGGCGTAAAACAATTGCCCGGCGTTCGCGGCGCCGCGCTGTCGACGATGATCCCATTCGGCAACACCACCAACGCACGCCGCGTCATGCCGGCGAGTGCCGCGCAAGCCGATCCGAACGCGCCGGATCAGGGAGTGAGCGGCCTCTACACTTCGACCACGCCGGGTTACTTCGAGACGATCGGCGTGCGCATCCTGCGCGGGCGCGATTTCACCCAGCTGGAAGCCGAGAACAAGGACACGCCGAGAGTCGCGATCGTCGATGAGAACATGGCAAAGAAGCTGTTCCCGAATAGCGATGCGCTTGGCCAGCATATCAAAGGCACCAACCCGCGGCCCGACGGTTCATCGGGCGAGATGGAAATCATCGGCGTGGTAAGCCCGCATCGTCACGAAGTCATCGGGAGCGACGTTCCGAGACGCCTCTTCGTTCCGCTTGCGCAGGTCTACAGCGGCGCGGTTTACCTTCACGTCCGCACCGTTTCGACGAACCGCGCCGGTGTTACCGCAGTGATCCCGACGCTGCGCCAGAAATTGCGCAACATCGATCCCAACCTGCCGATCCTGCGGATCGAGCCGTTCACCGACATCATCGAAAAGAACGTCGGGTTCTGGGTCATCCGGCTCGGCGCCGTCATGTTCGGGATCTTCGGCGGGATCGCGCTCCTCCTCGCGGTCGTCGGTGTTTATGGGGTGAAAGCCTATGCCGTGGCGCGGCGCACGCGCGAGATCGGCATTCGCATGGCACTTGGCGCGCATCGGAGTGACGTCTTCAAGCTCATCATGAAGCAGGGCGCACTGCAGACCGGCTTCGCGCTCGCGGTTGGCTTGTTGCTTTCGTTAGGCGCAGGTCGCGTTCTCGCGCAAATGCTCTACCAGGTCAGTCCCGCCGATCCGCTCGCGCTGGTCATCTCTTCCGTCCTGCTGGCCGCGGCGGCGTTGCTCGCGTGTTTCTTCCCCGCACGGCGCGCGACCCGCGTCAGCCCAATGACGGCGCTGCGCACGGAATAGGGTCGCTCATTCACGCGGCGAGTGGGGCGGCGTCTGACACAGACGCCCGACAGGCAACAACCTGGAGATCGGCAGTCCGTGCATGGAGACTCGGGAAGGCGAGGCTGTAATCAATCTTGCGCAGGCACGGGACTTCGGCTTACGGGTTGTCGCTGCGAACGGCGTAGCGCGAACGTTTCAGCGAAAACATGGCCAAGAGCTTTAAAGATTTGACCGAGGCGGAGATCCTGGCGCTCGCGATCTCGAATGAAGAGACCGACGGCCGCATCTACGCTAATTTCGCCGCGCGGTTGAAGGAGAATTACCCGTCGACCGCCCAGGTGTTCAAAGAAATGGAGGCGGAGGAGGATAACCATCGCCGGGTCCTGATCGATGAGTACCGGCGGCGGTTCGGCGATCATATCCCGCTGATCCGGCGGCAGGACGTGAGAGGTTTCGTCAATCGCCGGCCGGTCTGGCTCACGCAAAGTCTCGGAATCGATACGGTCCGGCGTTACGCCGAAAGCATGGAAGCGGAGACGCAGCGCTTCTACGAACGCGCGGCAGCCCGCACGACCGATGCGTCGACACGCAAACTACTCGGCGATCTGGCCGAAGCGGAGCGCGGCCACGTCACAATGGCGGACGAGCTGCAGAAGGAGCACCTGACCGACACAGCAAAGGCTGAAGAAGATAAAGCGCAGCGGCGGCTTTTCGTGCTGCAGATCGTGCAACCGGGGCTGAGCGGGTTGATGGATGGGTCGGTCTCGACGCTCGCGCCGGTGTTCGCCGCGGCGTTCGCGACCAAAAGCAGTCACGACGCACTGCTCGTCGGACTCGCGGCCAGCTTCGGCGCAGGCATTTCGATGGGATTTGCCGAAGCGCTCTCGGACGATGGTAGCCTGACCGGACGCGGCAAACCGCTTCTGCGTGGCATCGTCTGCGGCTTGATGACAACTGCCGGAGGCATCGGCCACTCGCTGCCTTACCTGATACCAAACTTTCGAACCGCAACCGCGCTCGCTGTATTCATCGTCGCGATTGAACTGCTGGTGATTAGCTGGATTCGCAATCGTTACATGGACACGCCGTTTTTGCGCGCAGCGTTCCAGGTAATCGTCGGTGGCGTCTGCGTTTTCCTCGTCGGCATACTTATCGGCAGTGCCTGACGAGTCGCGCGCTTCTTCAGGGCCAGCGAAGGATCACGCAGGCGACGATCGCGACGATGAGCGACAGCGCGATTTCCACCGTTGCGATCGGGGCTCCTGCGTGTGCCGGTTCGTAACCGAGCGCGACCAGATTGATTGCCAGCCAGATGAGCGCGCCGGCAATAATCGCTTTGAGCAAGCCTTTCATCGCTGTCTCAGTAGCCGAGAGAGAGCATCTCGTCGAGTTCGCGTTCAACGCCGGGAGCGCGTCGACCTACACGGCGGCTGCCGCTTGGACCAAGGTCCCATACCGTGGCGTCCGGCGAATGCGCTAATGCTCCACGCGTTCGACCATATGAAAATCACACTCTCAAAGCCGCTCACACCCATCATCCTTGCCACAGTATCAATTCTGATTTCAGCGTGTGCTACCGATAAGCCGTCGCCTTCCACTGTCTCTCAGCTCGGTGCTGCCGGTTTTCGTGTCCGCACCCCGGAGACCACGAAACAGAAAGAGATCTTTGCGACGCTGCCGGCCTACAAGGTCGAAAGTGTCATGGTTCATGGCCAGAAGTTCTATGTCTACAAGGACGAGGCAAAAGGTCTGGCGCTGGTGGGTCATGAAGCGGAATACGAACGCTATCGGCAGCTTGCTCACCAGGATCGGATGATGGCAGGTCACGATGTGGCGATGGCAAGCACGCACGAGACCGACAGCTGGTACGGAGTGTCGAGCTCGAGTTGGTGGCGCTAGCCGAGTAACCTAAAAGTCACTGCGCGTTATATCCGCGCCAGCCGCATACGATGCGTAACATGGGCGAGAAGGATCGCGGCGATACCGACTACCGCGTAGGTGGCGATCGTTCGCGGCGTCGCGACGTGGTTAAAGCCGGCGAAATCGAGCATCGGCGTCGCGCCTTTATCGTTCACGACGAGATACCAGAAGCTTAGGAACACGACGATGAACGTCTTTGCGTTTTGCGTCACAACGCCGAGTAGCGTTGCCAACGCCGACACGAAGACGAGCGCGACGATTAGCGCAAGGAAGCGCGGGGACCCTGTTGCCATTGCTGCGACGAGCGGCGCGAGACAGAAAAGAAGGCTGGTCAGGCAGGTTGATCCGAATTTCCAGAGCGCGAACCGTTCGCGCAGCCGCGGCGCGGCATAAAGACTGACAACCGTTCCGGCGCGCACGTCCCGGGTCGCGACATCGCAGATCACGATCGCCAGCACGGCGAAAACGATCGACAGATTTCCACTTCGCAATCCAACGAAGCTCATCACGACCAAGGCAATCAACGCAATCGGGGAAAGCGTGAAAGTCAGCACCGCATCCTGCCAGATCGCAGCGGCGAACGAATTGCCGCGCGCCGGGATCATGAGCAATGCCACCACGCGCCGGCTGAACGGCTTGAGCAGGCTTTGGAGTTTGCTCAGCCATTTACGATGCGATGTGCCGGTTGTGCGTCCGATCCGAACCGGATCGAAGCGATGAAAAACCAGTGCCGCCGCCGGCAGCAAAGTAAGCGGCAGTATCAGTGAGACGATGCGAGGGATGAGCCAGTCGCGTGTCATGGTCAGGCCGGGAAAGACGATGGTCGGTTTCGCCGGATCGAACGGCGATGAGCCGATCGAGACCGATTCGGTGTGCAGTGTGTGCTGCATCTCGCTGATTAAAAATCCGAAGCCGCTGAAGTCGAAACACCGAGCCCAGGGGATGCGGCCACCGCTCGCCTCATTGCCCGCGACCAGCCCGATGAAGGTCATGAAAAGAAAGAAGTAAACGACGTCGCCGAATTTTCCGGAAAGGAAGCGGACCGACTCAAAGAAGACCGCGGTCGCGGACACGAGCACGATCGCGGGCGATGCGAGAAGAAAATATTGCCTGATAAAAACGAGCGGTTCGAGCCGCGCTTCTCCGCGGACGAGCAGCATGGCCATCGAGCTGAGCATGAACCCGCCGAGGAAAGTGACAAGAAACGCGAGGTTGCCGCAGAACTTGCCGAGAAGGTATTCGATCGACCGCATTGGCGTCGCGGCGATGACAAATCCGCAGCGCGAAGTGATGTCGCGTCGGATCGCATTGGAGATCACGTAGTAGCCAAAGAGGCCGACGAAAATCATGCCGAGCGAGGCTGTGGCGAGGCCGAGCGCGCCGGAATTGTAGATAGCGCGCTGACCATTGATCTGGATCAACGTGCGGCCGGTCGATGGCGCCGGAACCCAGAGATACGCGAATGCGCTGAGGAGCAGAAAAACGACGACCGTAGAGACACGGCGGAATCGCAGCAGGAAATCGGTGCGAACGATCGCGGCGATTCGGCCTAACGAGTTCATTGCGCGGTGGGATTCCCGCCGAAGTTCATCAGGTAGAGGAACGCGTCCTCCAGCTCCGGCTCGACCGTATCGGCCGCTATCTCTGGCGCGGGCCCGACGAAACGAATGTGCACGCCGTCCGGTTTGCGCATTGCGCTCGAGATATTCACCGTCGTGCGGATGCGCTCGAATTCATCCGACGGCACTACCGCCTGCCAGACATGGCCGGTCGCCGCTCGCAGCAGATTCTCCGGCGCCGAGATGGTGATAAGCGTGCCTCCTTTCATGACGGCGATCTCGGTCGCGATCGATTCAATGTCGGAAACGATGTGCGTCGAAAGAATCACGAGCTTCCCGAATCCGATCTCGGAAAGGACATTGCGAAAGCGGACGCGCTCTTCGGGATCGAGCCCGGCGGTTGGTTCATCGACGATGACCAGCTCGGGATCGTTGATCAGCGCCTGCGCGATCCCAAGCCGCTGCTTCATGCCCCCGGAAAATCCGCCAAGCTGCCGGTTCGCGACACTGTGCAGGTTTACCGTTTCGAGCATCTCTACAATGCGCTTATTCGAGCGCACACCCTTGAGGGCTGCGAAATAGCGGAGGAATTCAAGCGCCGTCAGGTTGTCGTAAACGCCGAAATCCTGCGGCAGATAACCGAGCCGGCGCCGCAACTCGTTAGGCCGTTTCGCGATATCGGTGCCGTGAAACAAAATCCGGCCACTCGTGGGGCGGGTGATTGTGGCGATCATTTGCATGAGTGTCGTCTTGCCCGCGCCGTTCGGGCCAAGCAGCCCGATCACGCCCGATTTGGCTTCGAACGAAAGATCGCGCACGCCGAAGTTGCCGGCGCGAAAACGTTTCGAGACCTGTTCAATCGAAAGCATCCCGCTTTATCGGCCAACTTGTCGGTCAGTGTCGATGACGGAGATGGCATTGCCGCCACCTATCCACATTCTGCCGTGCAACTTCTGAATTCTGACTTCAGTCATAGGCAGTGCCTATGGGCGCCAGAGGGATTAAGTATTTCAAAGTGAATGCCACCTGCTTGTTAGTGTGGCATGCAAACACAAACCTTAAGCAGCCATGGTAAGAATGGTCAGCTGCTTGAATCGAAGACTTCGATGCGTTTGCGCGCGTTTCGCTGCCTAAGCGAACGCTTTGCGCAACGCGAGCGGTCCGCAGTGGTCGCCGAGTTTGTTCTGTTCGCCCTGATCGTTCTCACCTCCACCTGGCCACTCTTGAATCTGGCCCAGGCTTTCAGCGTTATCCGCTAACCAGTTGATTTCGCCTGGCGGGCGTTTGTCGCCGCGGCGCGGCCGCTCGTCAGGTTAAGAAGGTTGCCGCGGCTTCCTCGCGGAATGCCGCGGCAGCCTTGCTCTCAAAGCGCAAAGGATTGCGCAGCAAAGTCAGCTCGCGCGTCGGCGCCGGCGGAGCAAAAGGCACCGCTACGCACCCGCGGATGAACTCCGTCGCTGCCATCATCCCCGGCACTACGGTTACTCCCATTCCAGCCGCCACCATGCTCGCGATCGTGACAAGCTGTGCGCCCTGCAACACGACTTCTGGGTTCAAGTGATTTTCGACTAGTAACTGCCGCACCTTTCTCGCCAGGGAATGTCGTTCGTGTAGAAGAAGGAACTTTTCCGACGCGAGATCGCTCCACTTGATGCTCTTCCTGCGCGCGAGACGATGCTTCTCCGGCAGTAGCATGAGCAAGGGTTCTTCGCCCAGCGAATGGCGCTCCAGTGCCGGAGGTTCGTCGCCGGATGACGCGAGCACCAGATCCAATGTCCCATCCTCCAATCCCTGCGCCAGCTTGTCCGTTGTGTCCTCGAACAACTCGAACGTAACCTTCGGATATCGCTCCTGAAAACGCTGGATAAGATTTGGTAGCACATAGAGCGCTACCGATGGAATTGCGCCGACCGCTAACCCGCCCGCGACATCCTGTTCGAGCGCTGCTACACAGCGGCGGGCATCAGCAATCCCAGTTAGAATTTGTCGTGCGTAATCGAGCAGACACCGTCCCGCCTCGGTGAGCACGACGGAGCGCGGCAGCCGATCGAACAACTGCTGATTCAGTTCGGCTTCCAGCTTAAGGATTTGCTGGCTCAACGAAGGCTGCGAAACGTGCTCACGCTCCGCCGCGCGCGAAAAGCTTTCCTCCTCGGCGACAGCCACAAAGTAGCGGAGCTGGTGAATCTCCATCGCGGATACTCGGCTGCAAACGCTCTTTTGTCGAAGTGCCGGTGTTCGAAACTCGAGAGGAACGGCCTACGACCAATGTCTCATTGTCCGTGGCCGCTTTGCCACCGGAAGATATACGTTGGAGGAGGCGGTACACATATGAAAAAAGCAGCGTTCACTATCGTTGTCTCTGCCATGGTGGCTTTCGCTTCGCTGGGTTTCGCGCATGGTGGGGGTCACGGTGGAGGTCACGGCGGAGGTCACTACGGCGGGTTTCACGGCGGACATGGCGGGTGGGGATATCATGGCGGTCATTACCACGGGTATCGGGGAGGTTATTATGGCGGAAGCTTCGCCATTGGTTTTCCGTTCGGCGGTTATCCTTATTACTACGGCGATCCGTATTACTATGGTTACGGCTACGGCTATGGGTACGGCGCGCCAGGATATTGCTACCCGGGACATTACCGCGCCTATGGACACGGCTACCGCGGCTATGGATATCGCGGTTATGCCTACAACGGGTATCGGCATGCAGGTGGCTACTACAGGCATTACCACTAACTGGTAACCGCAGGTCGAACGAAACAGCGATTTAGCGACCCAAATCGCGTTCGCCGCTAGCTGCCGAACCGCGTCGCTATATCGCGAGAGCGGCAGATAACTCGCAGCAGCGACGGGACGCGACTAGAGCTAACAGCTATTAGTCTGTCCCTGTAGTATCCAGCGCGTAAACTTCTACCAAGCCGACACCGGTGCTCCGGTTTGTGCCGCGAAGCTGTGCTGTGTAGTTGCCCGGTTGCAACGTCATTATGAGCGCCGACTCTTTGTCATCGGTCGGCTGTAAGCCGGTGGCCATGATCTCGTTCGCTTGCGTCGACTTCCAATCGTCATTGGCAAGCACCAGTGTGCCATTGCCGGTCCGAAGCTCGACAGATGGATCCGCCAATGCGCCGGGCACTCCTGCTGCGGTCAGGGAAGGTCCGATGCCGCGAACCACAACGCGCACCGCCTTGTTTACCACGATGAACCCGCCAATCATGATGTTATCGTCGACTTGGACAAGTCCTCTCGTGCTAACGTTGGCTAACTTCGCCGTGGATGGCAGGTCGAGGTCGAAAGCTTCCGCCAGGCCAATGCCGATCGAGCCATTCACTCCGCGGATCTGCGCGGTGTAGTGGCCGGGCGCCAGTGTGCCAATGAGAGCCGACTCAGCGTCATTCTTCGGCGCAGCTTGCGTCGCGTTGATTGCTGAGACTTGATCCGATGTGATGATCCCGCCGATGATCGTCGTCTTCCAGTTATCGTTTCGGGCGATAACAGCGCCGGGTTCATTGTGCAGCTCAAGGGTCGGATCAGCTAATGCCGTCGGGATGCCGGTGGAAGGTCCAATGCCCCGGACCAGGACTTTTTTGGTCGAGCCACTTGGCCCGGTAATAATAAAACCGGTGATAAGGATGTTGTCGCCGACGCCGACTGGCAGCCGCGTCGAAATATTCGCCACTCGACCGCCAGTCGAGGTGGCCGCGCCTCGATCGTAGCCGAGAACGTCCATTACCCGAAGATCCACTGCCGACATGTCATCCTGCTCACCGGGCGGGCCGGAGGCGTTGAATGGATCGGGCTCAGGCCCCGCCCAGTCCTGAAGATCAGTGCCGGAATTCGCGACCGCATCATTGAACGCCTTGAGAAGAGTCGTGCCCTTGTTAATAGAGAACGATCGGTTCGGGCCATTGTTCAAGCCACGAGCGCCGGCGCCCGTGTAGTGGAATAGGTCATACGCGACATACTGAGGCGTCCCGGTGCCCAGATCGTCTCCCATGACCGCATTGCGGCCCATGATCTCGGTGTATTCGTGCAAAGCCACTCCGATAAAATCGAAGGCATCAGCGACGTTCCGGTTGTTCGGATCATAGGTCCATTTGTTGCCACCACCGAAGTTGAAGGTGCCGTCATTCTCCATGTCGTCGGGACGCAAACCGAGCGCCTTGGCTTGCGCTCTCGTCACATTGTAGCCGTGCGCGGTGCTGATCGGGTCGATCCCGTCCGCCAGCGAACCGCCCGCGCCGACGGTAGTGTTGTCATCGGCGCTCCTCGCGTCCGCTGCGAAGGCATTGTGAAGCGCGGTGTAGCTGTCAACCGTATCGAAGAAGGTATTACTGCTCCCAAAATCGTCAGTCCCAGCCGGCGAAGTCACCATGATGTTCACGTTGATAGGGTCAGAGTACTTACTCGTAAGCAGGCCGGCAGCGTACTCGCATGCTGCCTTCATGTTCGTGATGTCATCCGCGGTTAAACCTGCAGCCATCAGGTTCGCATCCGAGTCATAACTGAGATTGATCGTTAAGGCAGAGGCTGATCCGGCGGCAGCGATGAGTAATGTAAAGATGGCGACGAGCGCCAGCGATCTGTGGGCTTTGCGCGACCCAGTCGGTTGGCACACGCGCTGGCGGCGAGATCGACTCGATGTCACGTGTGTCGTCTCCGCATATTCTGTTGTCGCTTTCATAGTTCAGTGCGGAAGTCTGTGAGTAATACTTGGTTTCGCTGCTGCGATCGATTTGATCTCAGGGTTACTCGCCAGATCTGGCAGTTGCGCGACTGGCAGCCAGGCGCGGAACTGTGTGCTCGTCCCCCAGTCAGGCACGACCTGGCCGCCAAGGTTGGCGATATGAGCGGCTAAATCCTTAGAGAAGGTGCCGTTGATCTCCACCAGCACCCGTCCGCGATACTCGTAAACTTCGGGGTGAAGGGTAGTTGACTTATCGAACGGCGG
>JBJMWW010000189.1:0-17795 GCA_045809945.1 Chthoniobacterales bacterium | reverse complement strand
GAAAACGTGGCGATGGAAAAGGCGAAGAGCCTCGTAAAAAAAATTCTTAAGCAACTCTGATGGTCGCAAACGTTCACGGCCCGCAGTTTTTCGGTGGCGCAAACATCGCCAACAAATGCCCGCATCAAACCTACGAAGCGACGGTGGCGTTTTATCGCGACACCCTCGGACTGCCTTTGATCGAGGAGGAAGATGACGGCTGCATTTTTCAATTCGGTCCGAACCGGCTCTGGATCGACAAGGTTCCGAACCTCAGTCATCCCGACATCTGGCTCGAAATCGAGACGACCGACACCGAAGCGGCGGCGTCTTACCTGAAGATCAATGCGGTGCCGCGACGCGATGAAGTGGAAAATCTGCGCGAAGATTTCGACGGTTTTTTCATCTCCGATCCGTCGGGCGTGATTCACCTCGTGGTCGGTGAACAGGAAGCGTAGGCGCGCCTCGCCGCCGTTCCGTCTGCGGGATGAGAGGCGGCTGGCCTAACCGCCTCCAGGTGGCTGTGTCGATAGAGGCGCGCGGTCTACGCCTTCCACTTGCCGATCCACGTTCCCCAGCCGTAGAGACCAAGCTGCAAGAGTTTCCCAGCGGCGACGAGTTCATTCACTTCACCACGTGTCGGCAAAACTTTGATGTTTTCCGGCGGACCGCTGTAGTCGTCGATCACGAGCCAGCAATCATCGAGCAACAGATCCCCGTATAAATCGAGATCGCGTTTAACCTGCCCGTCCGCGTCGAGAATCAGCAGACCGATTTTTCCGTCGCCTAGAGTTTCACGGACACGATCCGGCACGGGCGAACTCCACGAATGTCCTTCGATCAACGTGACCGCGTCCGCGATCCTGTTTTTCGCGAGATGTTTTTTTAAATCGCGCAGGATGTTCTTTGTCGCCAGCCGGTGGTTATCGACGCGTCCGCCTGGCTCGACCGTGATCAACTTTTTCGCGCGACCGGCATCGCGAATTCCCCACGCCGCAGCCGTGGTCGACCCGCCGAGGTAGGCGCCGATCTCGAGGACATTGCCATCGCAGATCGACGCGAAATGATAAACGAAGAGCAGGACATCGTGATGCAGCATCGACTGCCGTTTCCGCACTTTTTCGAGATCGCCGCAGATCCGCAGACGGCGGCATTGGAGCAGCGTTTCCTGGAGGCGAAACACCTCCGCGAGATGTTCGTGCGGATCCACTACGCCGCCGACGCGGCGCCCGCGCCAAAAAGAAATTCGTCGAACGTCGGCTGAAACGCGCGCGCCGGTGTCTGTCCGATCGTGAAACGAGGCCCGATTTCATTCTGGACCGCGCAGTGCACTTCCACTTCAGGCCGGCCGAACTTCATTAGCTGCGCGCGGACCGTGCCCGACGCGAGGTCGACCGTGTTGCAGTCGCGCGAAAGATGTCCGAGCACGACGCGCTCGATTTTCCCCGGCAACAATTGTTCGATCACGCCCGCCGCCGCGATGTTCGAAAGATGGCCGTGTCGGGACATGATCCGCTGTTTCACCGGCCAGGGACGGTGTGGATCCGCCTGGAGCAGTTTCTCGTCGTGGTTGGTTTCGATGACGAGCGTGTGCACCTGCCGCAACCGCTCAACGAGCATCTTCGTCGGATAACCGAGATCGGTGATAAATCCGAGCGCGCTGTTGCCGGCGTGAAATGCGTAACCAACCGGCTCGACCGCATCATGGGGCACGGGAAACGTCTGCACGCTGATGTCGCAAATTGAAAAATCGGCACCGGTGCGAAAGATGCGCCAGTTCTTGTGCTGGCCTAACGAGTCACAGTTGTAGCGGATCGCTTCAGCAGTGAGGGCGTTACAATAAATCGGGATATGAAATTTCCGGCAGAGCACCTCGAGGCCGCAAACATGATCGCCGTGCTCATGGGTGAGCAGCACGCCGTCGAGCTGCTGCGGTTCGACTCCGCAGAGGGCGAGTCGCACCACGATTTGTCGCGCGCTCAGTCCACCGTCGATGAGAATCTGGCAATGGTCGGTCGCAACGAGCGCGGCATTCCCGGCGCTGCCGCTGCCGAGCATGGTGAGGGTGAACATTGCGCGACGTTTACTCGAACGCGCTGCAGTTCACAAATTGAAACAGAAAATCAGGGCCGATTTTCGAGCTGAAGCGGCGCCGGACGATCAGCCAGGGCCAGAATCCGTTGTTTCTTCGCCGCGTAGTCGAGCGAACGAAAGGAGCGAATCTCGTCGAGCCGACGAAGTCCGTTCAAGGTATCGAGATAGGCGGTGTAGCGCTGAGCCAGCTCCGCCGTTTCCAGATAACGCCCGCGCAAATTCGCGTCGTGAAATGCGCCGGGATTTTGCGCGGCGAAGAGATGGAAACGGAGCCACCGGCGATCGGTCCGCGAAACCTTTTGCGTCTTCCGAAAAAAACCGACGAACAACAGAAGGACGAGATAGGTGTCGACCTGCGCTTGAACTTCCAGGCTGCGCGCGAACTCTTCCGATTCGATCGCGCGCTGACCGTTCTTGAACTGAAGCGCGGCGTGCAGGGCATGGTTCAGTTCTTCCACGAAAGCGATCAGCGAACGGATGTTCGAATCGCTTAGACCGGCGCGCGGGTCATGCCGCTCGAGCTGTTCGATCAGCCAGCGCGAATAATAAATGCCGATGTAAAGCTGATCGCCGGCGCGACGCAGAAATGTGCGCGCGAGTTCGCTTAATTCACGGGCCGAAGCGCCGGCCAACTTGGAGAGCTGAGCGCAACGCCTGCGATCGATGATGCAATCCTCGAGATTGATCCCGACGTGCGCATACGTGCGCTCGAACAGCTTTTGGATCTGGCTGAAGAGCGTCTCGTTCATCCGAATAGCGGCGGCGCGTGCGAATCGTCGTCGATGTTGATCAGTTCTTCGGCGAGATGATTGAGCGCGACGCGCACGTCATGGAATCGATCGGCCAGACCTTCGAATACATCGTCGAGCTCGCACCGCTTCGCGGTCGGGTTATCGGCCACGATCTCATAACTGCGGCTGCCGATTTCCTCGTAGAAGCGCAGGTCCGGCCCACCGCGCGAGCTGCGGCGCTGCGCGTTCTCGTGGAAAATGCCGCTGATGAAAAGCGAGTAGTTGCCGACGTAGGCGCGGATAAGAAACGCCTGCTCCGGCGTGGCGCGTGTCAGCGCAATCAGCATGTCGGAAAGGTATTGATGCGCGCGTTCGTCGGTTGTGTGGGGCGCGCGCACGTTCGCGCGCGAAAACGTTTCGAGGAGCGAGCCGATGTAATCAGAAAGCTTGCGATCGAGAATTCCGGCCTGCCGCAGGACGTGCCGGGCCAGGACATAAAAATAGAACTGCGACGAAATCCGCAGATGGCCGGCATTGGACAAGATCGCGTCGACCAGCCTTGGATGATCGAGCACTTCATCACGGGTGTTGCTGTCGCTGAGCAGATCCACCAGCGAAACGCAATCGGTTTGCGACCGTGCTAAAGTGCGGACAACGAAATCGAAATCCGTCGCGGTAAACCGCGCCCGACAATTCGCCTGAATCATCGGAAACTCGTTATAAGCACTGGCGGTGCCATCTGCAATCTTTCCCTGACCATAACGTCGGCCACACGCGCGTTGGAGGTGGGGGAAGGAGTGAGATTATCCATGCTGACGCATGGCTCTGCGAAATCAGAGCAGCCGCTCTTGTTGATGCATGCACTCGCGCGCCTGACTAGCAGTCGAACTGCAGTTCGAATCTCCGGGATTCGACACGCTGGGCTGGCGAGACTCTGCGTATTTCGGAAATCGATGTTAGTGCGGAAGGGGTGGGATTATCCATGCTGACGCATGGCTCTGCGAAATTAGAGCTGCCGCTCTTGTTGATGCATGCGCTCGCGCGCCTGACCAGCAGTCGAACTGAAGTTCGAATCTCCGGGATTCGACACGCTCGGCCGGCGAAACTCTTTCGTATCGTGGAATCGACGTTAGCGCGGAAGGGGTGGGATTCGAACCCACGGTGGGTTTAACCCCACGCTCGATTTCGAGTCGAGTGCCTTAAACCGGACTCAGCCACCCTTCCATTCAGCAGACCGGCAGAGAGGCACCGGCGACTGTCTTGTACCGAAACTTTGGCACAACTCCACGAATCCGAAACGGCGAAAATTCCAAGTGGCGAGAATCACGGTACGCCGTCATTACCCGCCGTGGCTCGACGCAAGTGGCGAATTGCTAAGCGGTTCTAAAGAAAATGAATCGCGACTGCTGATTTTTCTTGGCGGCGATTTGCAGGCGCGCCATATTGTAGACCCTCCGAACAGCGCCCCCAATATGTTGTTGTCCACCTGTTCACCAACTTTTCACATGCTGTTCGCTTCGTTGCTCACATCCATTCACATCCATTCACAACCGTAATCGCGTCGTCATGGTCCAAATCAAAACTCCCATTCACCCAGTCGGACGCCGAAACAGCTCCAAGAACTTTTCCCGTTCACGTGATCGGCTCGCCTCGAAAAGCAAGTCACGTGGATTGAAGTTTGACCGCGTCTTTTCGGACGAGACCTGCGCGCCGTTCGATCAAGTGGAATGGGAGAAGCGCACCGCCGAGATCACGGACGACGGCGGCAAAGTGATCTTTAAACAGGAGGACATCGAGGTTCCGAAAAGCTGGACGGCGCTGGCGACGAAGATCGCGGTCTCGAAGTATTTCTACGGCGACATCGCGAACGGCACCGATCCTTACAAAGGCGGCCGCGAGACTTCGGTGCGGCAGTTGATTCATCGCGTCACGCGGACGATCACCGATTGCGGAATAACGGACGGCTATTTCGCCGACTTGGAAGCCGCGGACGTTTTCTACGACGAATTGACGTGGCTTTGCCTGAACCAGCACGGCGCGTTCAATTCGCCGGTCTGGTTCAACGTCGGTTTGCATCATCAATACGGCACCGGACGCGACGCGGGCGAAGGGAATTACTTTTACAATCGCGAGACGGGCGAGGCAGAGCGCGCGTCAACGCAGTACGAATATCCGCAGGGCTCGGCCTGTTTCATTCAGTCAGTCGAGGACACGATGGAGGACATCATGCGGCTCGCGACGAGCGAGGCGATGCTCTTCAAGTATGGGAGCGGGACGGGCTCCGATCTTTCTACGTTGCGCAGCACGCGGGAGAAACTGAGCGGGGGCGGCAAGCCAAGCGGGCCGCTCTCGTTTCTCAAAGTTTACGATCAGGTGGCGAACGTCGTGAAGTCGGGCGGCAAGACGCGGCGCGCGGCGAAGATGAACACCTTGAAGGACTGGCATCCGGACATTGAGGAGTTTATCGACGCGAAGCAGAGAGAAGAGAAGAAAGCGTGGGCGTTAATCGAACAGGGTTACGACGGCAGCTACAACGGCGACGCGTATGGCTCGGTCATGTATCAGAACGAAAACCTGAGCGTCCGTGTGAGCGACGAGTTCATGAACGCAGCGATCGAAGGCCGTGAGTGGTGGACCACGCGTGTCGGCAACGGTAAACCGTGCGAGCAGAAGGACGCGCGGACATTGCTGCGCAAGATCGCGGAAGGGACGCACATCTGTGGCGATCCCGGAATGCAGTTCGATTCCACGATCCACAAGTGGCACACCTGCAAAGGCACCGGCAGGCAGAATTCCACCAACCCCTGCAGCGAGTATCTCTTTCTCGACAACACGGCCTGCAATCTCGCTTCGCTAAACCTGATGAAGTTCAAGACCGCCGATGGCGTGTTCGACGTCGAGCGGTTCAAGGCGGCGGTGCGCGTTTTCATTACCGCGCAGGAGATCATCGTCGATAACGCGAGCTACCCGATTAAAGAGATCGCGGAGAACTCGCACATCTTCCGCACGCTCGGGCTGGGTTACGCCAATCTGGGCGCACTCTTGATGAGTTACGGTCTTGGCTACGACAGCGTGGAAGGGCGCGCACTCTGCGGCGCGATCACCTCAATCATGACGGGCGAAGCGTACGCGGAAAGCGCACGCATGGCGCGCCCGATGGGACCGTTCCCAGGCTACAAAGACGCGCGTTGCAGCGGCGTATCGAAGCCGGTCGCGAAAGACAACGTGCAGTCGATGCTCGAGGTGATCGATCTGCATCGGGCGGCGGTCGCGGAAATTCCGGACACCGACGATTTTCTCTATTTGAAAAGCGAAGCGGCCAAGACGTGGGAGACGGCGGCGGAACTCGGCCGCAAACATGGCTACCGCAATGCGCAGGTAACCGTGCTCGCTCCGACCGGCACCATTTCATTCCTGATGGATTGCGACACGACCGGGATCGAACCCGATATCGCACTCGTGAAATACAAGCTGCTCGCCGGAGGCGGCATGCTGAAGATCGTCAATCAGACGGTGAAACCGGCGCTGGACAAGCTCGGTTACAATTCCGAAGAGATCGAGCGGATCATCGCCCACATCGACACGTTCGACACGATCGAAGACGTCCTCGATACCGACGGGTCGACCATTTCATCCGGCTTGAATCCAGAGCATCTCGCGATCTTTGACTGCGCGTTTAAGCCCGCGCGCGGCGAACGTTCGCTTAATTACATGGCGCATCTTCGGATGATGGCGGCGGCGCAGCCGTTCCTCAGCGGGGCCATTTCCAAAACCGTCAACTTGCCCGAAACGGCGACGGTCGGCGAAATCATGGAGACGTACATCGAAGGATGGCGGTTAGGCTTAAAAGCGATCGCGATTTACCGCGATGGCTCGAAGCGCTCCGCACCATTAAACGTCAAGAAGACGCGCGATATGGGCGCGAACGTCGAGCGCGACATCGCCATGGTCGAGCGGCCGGAGCTAGAGCAGCGCATTCTCGAGCTCGAAGAAGAACTCAAAGCGGCGCGCGGCACGCCGGTCCGTCACAAGATGCCCGACACGCGCATGTCGTTGACGCATCGCTTCGAGATTGCGGGACACGAAGGCTATATCACCGTGGGATTGTTCGAAGACGGAATGCCCGGCGAGCTGTTCGTCACGATGTCGAAGGAAGGCAGCACGATCGGCGGACTGATGGACACCGTCGGCACGCTGACCTCGCTCGCGCTGCAATATGGCGTCCCATTGGAGAGCTTGGTGAAGAAGTTCGCCTACCAGCGTTATGAGCCGAGCGGGTTCACGAAAAATCCCGACATTCGCAACGCTTTTTCCATCACCGATTACGTGTTCCGCTGGCTCGGCTGCCAGTTCATCAGAGGCTACAAGGAAGCGACGTCGCCGAACCGCGGCCAGGCCGAGTTGCCGATGAAGGAGATTCCGGAGATCGAAAAGAAAGCGATCAACCGACCCGTCGCCGATCTCGCCCGCACCGCTGAGAAGGAAGTCATCGATGTGGTCACCAACCACACGCCGAATGAAGGTGAACCGCACATGAATGGCCACGGCTCGACCCACGCCGAGCGCGTGCAGGAAGCTCTCGGCAACATGTTCATGGACGTAACCTGCTCGAACTGCGGGAGCGAAAAAGTGATTCGCGCAGGCGCGTGTGGCGTTTGCACCGAGTGCGGAACGAGTCAGGGCTGCAGCTGACAGCGGCCGGGCCAGCGCGGTAGACAGCAGCGCCGCTCTGCATACAGTTCGGCACCGCTGCCACTCGGCAGCGGCTACGATTTCATTTTATGGCGAAGACTGAAGCGGATTTACAGCGCGAGAAGGAGATGCAGCAGGCCGAAGAGCTACTCTTCACCGGCGCGCGCGAGGAGCTTGGATTTGCAAAAGGGCTGTTTCTCGGCCGGTTCGTAGCGGATTGGGCGATGCCTTACCCGCGGCTCGCTGCCGCACAACAGACTGAGCTCGATACCGCGCTGGCGGAAGTGCGGGAGATGCTCGATCGCGAACTGGATTCATTTCAAATCGATCGCGAGGCCGACATTCCGCCGAATGTCGTGCAAGGACTGGCGCGGACAGGCGTGCTCGGAATGACGGCGCCGCTGGAGTTCGGCGGACGCGGATTTTCGCAAATGCAGTACTGCAAGGTGCTGGAGGAAATCGGGAGTCGCGATGCATCTGTTTCAGTTTTCACCAATGCCCACCACTCGATCGGCATCCGCGCGCTTTTGTTGTTCGGGACACGGGAACAAAAGGAGAGATGGCTGCCATCACTGGTCTCAGGCAAGGAGCTTGCCGCCTTTGCGCTTACCGAAGAAAGCGCTGGCTCGGACGCGGCCAACGTCCAGATGACCGCCACGCCGACAGATGATGGGTCGGCGTATGTATTGAATGGCGAGAAGCGTTACATCACGAACGCGTCGATCGCCCAGGTGCTGACGGTCATGGCGCGGACGCCGGTGCCGGGGAAACCTGGGAAAGATGCGATCACGGCGTTTCTCGTCACGCCTGACATGCAGGGATTCGAGATAATCGAGGCGCGCATGCCGAAAATGGGTATTCGCGGAACGGCGACGGCGCGGTTCGCCTGCAGGAATGTGCGGGTGCCGAAGGAGAACATTCTCGGTCCGCTCGGAAAGGGCCTGCGTGTCGCGCTCACGGTGCTGGATTTTGGACGGACGACATTTGGCGCCTGTTGCACGGGCGCAGCGCGACATTGCCTGGAACTCGCGATCCAACACGCGAACACGCGCCGGCAATTTAACAAGACGCTCGGTGACCTCGACCTAGTGAAGAAGAAAATCGCGCGCATGGCGGCGAACGCCTACGCGATGGAAGCAATGACGACGATCACCGCATCGCTGATTGATCGCGGCCTCGAGGATTACATGATCGAAACGGCCATGCTGAAAGTGTTCACGACCGAGCGCTTGTGGGATGCGGTGATGGACGCGTTTCAAATTCACGGTGGCGCGGCCTATTTTACGGATCGTCCACTCGAACGGATCCTGCGCGACGCACGGATCAACCAGATCGGCGAAGGCGCGAACGAAGTGCTTACCTCGTTCGTCGCGCTTGTCGGAATGCGCGGGCCGGGCCTGGAATTCAAACAACTGTACGACACGATGTTGAAGCCGAGTCGGCAAGAGATCGGCAAGGCTTGGACGGCGGGAATGAACCGGCTTGGCGCGACGATCCGTGTACCCGAGGTGCCGGTGAAAAGCACACAACTGCGCAACGCCGCCGGTGAGCTCGGTCGGTTAATTCGCAAATTCAATTTCTCGGTCAACAAAGCGCTGGTGCAATACCGGGAACCAATTCTCGACATGCAGCTCGTGCAGGAACGCATCGCGAATTGCGCGATGGAAATGTTCGCGTCGACTGCGGTGCTGAGCCGCTGGGACTCGGAGTTGGACGCGGGCACGCGCAATGGCTCGGCATCGACGCCAGACCACCGGGCGGCCGAACTGTTCCTCCGACAGTCGTTCCGGAACATCCGCCGCAATCTCGCGGAGCTGACCGACAACGACGATGACGCGGTGATCGGGACGGCAAATTCAGTCCTCGGAAAACAGCCTGCGGTCGGTGGGCCGAACGGCCACTGAGCCGCCGTCGACTGGCGCATTTCTAGCTTCGAATCGAGCGATGCACGTCGCTCGTCCGGAACCCGTCGCCGAGCGCCTCGATCTGCGCGAAAAACGCGTGCTCATTTTCATCGTCGCCTACAATGCCGAGACGACGATCGGTAAGGTCCTGAGCCGCATACCGGCGTCGCTTCACAGCGAAAATGTTGAGATTTTGATCATCGACGATTTCTCGCGTGACGAGACGTTTCGGAACGGCGTGCGCTACCAGGCCGCGAACTCGGATTTCAAAATCACCGTTCTGCGAACCCCGGAGAACCAGGGTTATGGTGGTAACCAGAAGCTTGGTTACCGATACGCCATCGACCACGGCTTCGACATCGTCGCGCTGTTACACGGTGACGGTCAATACGCGCCGGAAAAATTGCCCGAATTGCTGACGCCGCTGGTGGCCGAAGAAGTGGATGCGGTTTTTGGTTCGCGGATGATTGACCGTCGCGCGGCGCGCCGCGGCGGGATGCCGCTCTACAAATGGTTCGGGAACCAGATCCTGACGGCTTTCCAAAACCGCGTGCTCGGGACGCAACTCTCAGAATTTCATTCCGGCTATCGCCTGTATTCAACGGCGGCACTCGCCGAGATTCCCTTTGAAAAAAACACGAACGACTTCCATTTCGATACCGAAATCATCATTCAACTGGTGCTGCGAAAATTGCGGATCGCGGAGCTGCCGATTCCGACCTTTTACGGTGACGAGATTTGTCACGTCAACGGTTTGCGCTACGCGCGTGACATTTGCAAAGCAACGATCAAAGCGCGGCTCTGCAGCATGCATTTGTTCTACGACCGCAAATTTGACGTCGATCCGAGACTGGCGCGACACAGCGACAAGCTAAAGTTCGCCTCTTCTCAGGCGTTTGCGATCGAAGCCTGTCCGGCACGTAGTCGCGTGCTTCAGCTTGGTTTAGGTCATGCGAATGTCGCGGCGGAACTGGAACGCCGGGCCTGCCATGTGACGGCGATCGACTTCGAGACGAACGAGATTGCGGCGAGCGCGACTGATTCGCAACCGGCGGCACCAACTCCAAGCGTGCCGTTAGACGTCGCACACTACGATAAAGTCCTGCTGATGGATCTGGTTGAACACCTGCACGACCCAGAGACGTTCATGGACAGTTTACGCCGCCGGATGGAAGGTTCGCGGCCGGAAGTAATCGTGACGGCGGCGAATGTCGCCTTCTTTGTCACGCGATTCATGTTGTTGATCGGACAATTCAACTACAGCCGGAAAGGTATTCTCGGCCTCGGACATCGGCGGCTGTTCACCTTTCGCTCGCTTCGATCACTTCTCGAACAAGCCGGCTACCAGATCGTCGAAGAACGCGGCGTCCCGGCGCCATTTCCCCTCGCGCTCGGTGAGAACCGTTCGAGTGCAGCATTGCTCAAGGTGAACCAGCTCCTGTTGCGATTTTGGCGGGGCTTGTTCGCGTATCAGATCTGTATTCGAGCCGTCGCGATGCCGATGTCGCGTCATTTGCTCACCGAAACCATCGCGGGCAGCGCGGCGTTGCGAAGCGAAATCGTCGCAGGCGCCGCGTAAAGCCTACCGGACCATCGGCGTCTTGAGAATCTTCAAGGCGCGCAGTAGACCTTCGGTCACTAATTCGTACAGGGGGTAGTTTACAAAGAGAATGATGTACTGCCGGAACTCGACAATGCAGACTAGCCCCACGGCGGCGATAGTCGCAATCTGCCGATAACGCGGCAGTTTTGCGGAGAGCGTCAGAATTGAACTGGCGGCGAGAATGCGCAACGGCACGTCCCACATATTGGCATAGCGGAGGTTCATTCCGTACTTCACGTTGCACATAACCAGGTAACTGGCCGCGATAAACACAACGAAAAACCACTCGGTGCGGTCCTGACGGCGCAGCATGAAAAGCCCACCGAGAGCGAGCAAGAGAATCACTGGACTGACCATTAACAAGTCCACGAGGTAGCGGTGCCACGGACCGTCGCCGGTCATGATGGCGTACTTGAGTGTATAGTTTTTTGTAATCGAAAGCTGATACGTCGCGATCAGATCGCCGATTCCTCCCGCCAGAAAAATCAGCACGATTATGCCAAGAAAGGGACCGAGGGCGGTCGCGATCACGAGTTCGCGCGTGACGGTGCCAAATCTGAACCACCGGTTGGCCAAGAGTAATGCAAGGAATGCTATCCAGACGAAAAACGAATTTTCCTTTGTTAGGACGAGCAGGACTAAGGCGGCGACATAGCCGGCCAGCCATTTCCATGAGTGCGGCGCGCGGAGATTTTCCCAAAGCAACCACAAGCTGAGGAGCGCCCAAAAAGTAAAGAACCCATCCACGAGCGCGTGTTGCGACATGTGGAGTTGGGTCGGAGCGAACGCAGTGAAGGCGGCGATTATGACGGCGAAATCGAGCCCTCTGACTCGCCAGGCAAACAGGACAGCAAGGCCAAGCGTCAGGATACCAAACAGGGAAGCGACATCTGTAAGCGCCGAGAGCGCGTCATTGCCAAATACAGATCGCCACATGTAACCCGACAAAATAAAAAGGAAACGGACGGGCGGGAGGATCGAACCCGCCAGTTTGGATTGGATCTCGCGATAACGCTCGACGAGATCGGGATATGATCCGAGTCCGTGCTTTTCGAGGCTCTCAACGTATTGGCGGTACAGGTCTTCATCGAATCCGATGGTGGGATACGCCGGGCGCGGGTGAACCGATTGTAGCGCCGCAAGCGCCGCGTGATCGCCGGTAAAAAGAGCCTGCGGCAATCGGAGAAACGTGCCGACCGCAAGAATCACGCAAAGCGCCAGCATGCATAATCGGCCGCGTTGCGCGAAAAGTGATTGCGTCGGCGGCAGCTCAACCGGAGGCGCAGTGTGAGAGATGGGCGATTCAACCGTCACAGCGTTTCAACTCGACGGCGTACTCTATCTGCGAGTGTGGTCATTCCAAGGTGGTGCGGTGAAGAGTCTAGCAGATTGCGTGAAAGGGAATCGGCCTTCTGTAGTAACCGATCAATGGCATAGCCACTGCTAAATGGTTGGGTGTTTTCGCTATCTTCTCCCCTCGTGTCTGTCGAGGTTGCCACTGCTTCCAAACGATCACCGATGCAGGCGGAGGCCCGGTCACGGAAATTCACAAGCAGGCGACTCCGATCTCGTGCGTTAGCGTTGGTGGTTCTGCTCATCCCGGCGTTGTGGCTCGGATATCTCGTTTTCTCTTACGGCGTCAACACGCCGTGGGGCGACGAGTGGGAAGCCAACGTCTCTGTGTTTCAAGCGCGCGAAGCGGGCACACTCAATCTTGGCCACTTCTTCGCTTTCCATAACGAACACCGGCATTTCTTTCCGCAACTGCTCAGTTTCGCGGTCGCAAACCTGACTCATTGGAACATCCGCGCCGAGCTTTTCGTTATTTGGCTGCTGCTATGCGTCTGCGGGTTTAACGTTTGGCGCCTGGCGGCGGCGACTGGATGGCGAAAATCGCCCGAAGCGACTTGGCTCCTCCTCGGCGCGAACGTTCTGCTCTTCACACCGTTGCAATGGGAGAATTTGCTATGGGGTTTTCAAATCGGTTTCCTCCTCCCGTTGGCGACAATGACCGCCTGTCTTTGGCTAGCTGTTGCGCTACGTCCGCCATGGAACTTTGTCGTGACGCTAGTGCTGTGCGCCTTTACGACGTTTTGCGTCGCGAGTGGTTTTTGCTCCTGGCTGCTCGTCGGACCGCTTCTTCTTGTAAACGGTGCGTCGCCGATTCGAGCGCGCAAATCGCTTTGGGGGGTTTGGTGGGTCGCTGCGGTCGTAAGCATCGTCATTTACTTTCATGGCTACGCGCGACCACCGTGGCATCCGAGTCCAGTCGAAGCTCTAAAACATCCGGCACTCGCCGTTCAATTCATCCTCGAGTACGTCGGTCAGCCCTTCTCGCGAGGAACGGCTGTGGACGCCGATCTTCTGGCACAGATTGTCGGCGCAATCTTCACTGGCCTGCTTGTTGTGACCGCACATTACGTCTGGCGCCACCGCCACGATCGTCGCCTCTTGGCCCGATCGCTCCCGTGGTTTGCGCTTACGGGAATTGCATTCGTGAATGCATTTCTGACGATGATCGGCCGCGTCGGCTTCGGCATCGCAGCGGCCCATCAATCACGTTACGTCTCCTTCGCCATCATGTTGCCTATCGGCCTGATCTTCCTGCTTGCGCTAACTATGCAGCATGCCGCTGTACGGTCTGTGATCTGGGAAAAGCGTGCGCTGCGTTTAAAACTCGGCGCGACAACGCTGCTCACTGCGCTCCTTTTCCTGCTCACCTGTGGCACAGTCGACTGCTTCCGCTACTGGGACGCGGTCCAGCACATTCGCCTAACAGGCAAGTCCGCGATTCTGCTGAGCAACTTACTGGACGAATCGCAAGGCTTGCGCAGATACGTTCATTCGAGCGGACCAGCCATCCTCCCAAAGATCGAGATGCTCGAGCGCGCCGGATACGTGAATCCGCCGCGATTAAGAAGCAAAGATATCCGCGAAATTGCTCTCCAGTCTGAGGGCGCAGCCCTTGGGGAATTTGCTCTGGCCGTCTCCGGTGGAGACGTGGTCGCATACGGCTGGGGCGTGCTCGCAGAACGCGGCCGCACGGCAGACAGCGTTGTTCTGACCTATGACGATGCGCAGGGGCGCCCGATGATTTTCGCACGGGCCGACGTCGGAGAACGCAGGAAAGAATTGCGCGACCCGTTCCAATACAATCGCTACAACGAATCCGGTTGGAGCAAAACTTTGAACCGGCGAGACCTTCCGGCGAACGCGTCTCGGATCTGCGCGTGGGTCTTCGATGCCGAGCAATGCCGGGCTTTCAAAATCGGCGAGGGTTCAGTGCCGCCGACTGCGCCGTGAAGCTGCGAGCTGTCGCTTGCGAGTTGGCTCTGCGGGATTAAAAGCTCGCGATGCCCTATTTTGATCACTTCGCGGCGGGTCGAAGTACGGCGCTCGGTGATTGGCTCACGCGGCGAACGGTGTCGGAGGAATTTCGTTTCCTGCGGCGTCATTTCGCCTTCACCGCCCTCACGCGCATCCTAGAGATTGGCCCGGGCTTCGGTGAACTCGCGGAGCTTTTTCTCGCAAACGGCTGCCGTAACTATGACATCGTCGAACCGAACACGGCGATGCGACACCGGCTGAGGACGCGCGGGGTGCGAGAGGCGAAAGAGTACGCGATCCCGCAGCTCCAGGAGAAGGATTCGTCTTACGATCTGATCATCCTCTCGAATGTGTTCGAGCATCTCGGCGGGTCCGCGGAGGCGCAGACGTTTATCGCTGAAGCGGCGCGTGTGCTATCCGACGGCGGAATGCTGTTTCTTCTCAGCCCGGATTACCGCGACTGGGGAAACGATTTCTTTAATTGCGATTTCTCGCACACGAATCCAACAACGGTGCGGCGTGTCACGCAGATGCTGCAGAACGCCGGTATCGAGATGGTGGACTACGCTTATCGTTACGCTTGTTTTGGCGGGCTGCCGGGATGGATTTTGAGCCGCGCGATCAAGCTAACGACTAGTTGGACATCTGGGGAAGATACGATATCGAAAGCGTACAAGTTCCGGCTGACGTTTTTGCGGCGCTTTATGATTCTCGGGCGCAACCGCCGCGGCGATTCTGCACACTCGCCGCGTGAGTAAGCTAAAGATTCGCGTCGCCTTTGGGATCAAGGCGTGTATCTCGATCCTTGCAATCTGGCTTTTGCTGCGGCGGCTGCCGGTGCCGGAGATTCTGCGCCGCATGCACGACGTGGATCTATGGCCGTTCTTCTTTGCCGTCGCATTGGCTGTTCCGACTATGCAGTTCGCAGCATGGCGCTGGAAAGTAATCTCCGGTTCGATGCTCACCCTCAGGGAAGCGGCCAAGTACACGTGGATCGGCTCCTTCTATGGCGCGGTTCTGCCGGGCGGTATCTCAGGTGATGTGGCGAAAGGCGCGTCGCTGGCGCTGAAGGACCCGCGCAAGCGCGCTTGGACGCTTCCCGTCACGATCGTGATCGATCGGTTCATTGGTCTTTACTCCCTTCTCGTGTTTCTGCACGTCGGCTGTGCGTTCATGAGGTGGGGAAATTCTGGGTCGCCTTCTGTGCTGCGGGATTGGGCACTTGGCGGATGGATCCTGAGCGGCGTGACCTTGCTCGTCGGGCTAGTACCCGTTTGGCCCGCGGCGCGCAGCGCTCTCACGCAAGCGATTACGCGCATTCCGGGCAGGCGACTACGGGCTGCGATCAACCACATGATGATTACTTCATCGCCTTATCTGGATCGGCGCGGCGCATTACTCGCCGCCGTCGGTTTAGGGTGCGTCAGCCATGCTCTGAGCGTCGCCCAATATTTCTTGATGCTGCGGGCATTGGGCGTTGAGATGAAGCTCGCGGAAGCCATCGCCTTTTACGCGATGGTGTCGGTGGCCGTCCTCATCCCCATCAGCATCTCGGGTATCGGCATCCGCGATTGGGTTTCGTTGCTTTTCTTCACCAGCATCAATCTCGATCGGCCATCGGCGGTGGCGTTTTCTTGGCTCCAGCTTGCCGGCGGATTGATCGTCGCGACCGTCGGCGGCTTGGTGCAAGTTTGGGAGCTTGGGTGGAGGAGTCGCACGCGGTGACGAGGTCATTAGGCGCGATGGCCGTCCTGCATCTAATTGATTCGCTTGCGGCAGGCGGCGCACAGACATCGCTCCAAGCCATGATGGAATTGCCGGAAGCGGCGAACCACCATCTCGTCGCGCTGCGCGAGACGACGGGCTCCATCTCGATCCGCAGCGAACGCGTTCACATCTGCCGATCGCCGTCGCGATTCTCCCTCCGCCCTTTGTTCCTGATCAGCCGCCTGATCTCAGCACACAAAGTCGAAATCTTGCACTGTCACCTTCTGCGATCGCAGGTTTTCGGGCTGTTCTTGCGTCAATGTTTCTTCCGGAAGCTGAAGCTGGTTTTTCACGAGCATGGGCAGATTTTCGGCAGCAATGACAATCGGCCGATCGAGAACGCCATCTACGCTGCCATTATCCGCTTCTGCGCGCCACGCGTGGATCACTTTCTTGCCGGCAGCGGCTCCGCGCGCGCGGCGCTGATCGCGACCGCGCGGCGCATCCGCGACAAAAGTTCGATTGTGCTGGCGCCAATCCGCGACTTAACGCGAGCACCAGTCGTGGATTCGGGGTTGCGCGCTGCGCTGCGCATCGCGCCGAAAACATTTGTGGTTGGTTTTGCCGGACGGATCATCGCGGGCAAAGGATGGCGTGATCTCGTGAACGCGCTCAACCAGCTGGGATCCGAACGCGATGTGTTTCTGCTCGTGGCCGGTGACGGCCCCGATCGCGCGCAATTGCTCGAAGCTCTCAGGATGAGCGCGCTGGCCGACCGTCACCACTGGCTAGGCGTGCAGAGCGAGATGAGCGGATTCTACCGCGCGTTGAATTGCATGGTGGTGCCGTCGCACCGCGAAGCGCAGGGCCTGGTGCAAATTGAGGCGCAATCGCTCGGCGTGCCTGTTGTCGCCGCGAACGTTCCCGGGATGCGCGAGACACTCGCGGATGAAGAGAATGCGCTGCTCTTCGAAGTGCAAAACGCCAGTGCCCTCGCGAGGCAGATCGACCGCCTCATTTCCGATCCTCCGTTTCGAGAACATTTAATTGCTGCCGGGAAGGTGAACGCTGCTCGCTTCGGCGCCGGCGAATTCCTTTGTAGACTCGAGGCGGTTTACGATCGTCTCGGTGCCCACACCCGCTGAGTTCGCTTTCGGTTCAAAGAGATTCGCGTAGGCGGCCGCCACGCGGCTCCAGGAAAAGTCGCGCTTCACAAAGTCGCGTCCGTTTTCGCCCATCTGCCATGCGCGCGCGGGATTATCGCTCAACATTCGCAGGGCACCGGCCAGTTCCGCGGGAGCGTCTAATGAAAACAGGAATCCCGTCTCGCCATCTATGACTAAATCCTCGTGGCCCGCAACGCGGCTGGCGATAATGGGTTTCCCACACGCCATTGCCTCCAGCACGGCGTTCGGCATCCCTTCATAATGCGAAGGGTTCACGAAGCAGTCGGATGATTGCAGGACTTCGCGCAGCGCTTCCGGCGCTAACCACCCGTGCCAGGTGATCTCACTATTCAGCCACAGCTTTGCCGCGTGAGCCCGCATCTCGGTAAGTAGTGGACCGTCCCCAACGAGATGGAGCTCGACGCGCCGAGCCGCCTTGTCGCGCAGTTGTGCGAACTGCTCGAGCAGCACACCAAGATTCTTTTGAGCCTGGAAACGGCCAGCAAAAGTGACGCGAAAACGATCGGATATCGGACGATGGGCTGCGGGATGGAAAAACTCGGTGTCGACGCCATTGGGAATCACGCGGACG
>JBJMWW010000188.1:0-27598 GCA_045809945.1 Chthoniobacterales bacterium | reverse complement strand
CCTTCATGTGCGTGGCACGATCAACGTGCGCAGTTCAAATGTCCGCCGTCCATCCCCTTCTTGCCAGAGCAGGTGCTGCGGATCGGGAAGCATTTCGGTCACCTCGAGCTCGCCGGATTTGGCAAGCCAGCGATAAAAAATTTCCACGAAGAGATAGCTCTCGAGATCTATGAAAACCGGTTTCGTGTCTTTATCGCGCCCTGCACCACTGCGATGCAAAGCGCTTTCTGACGGCCGAATGTAAACGTAGCGCGGTAGATCGCGTTCGGCGCGGAGTCGCTCAATCGCGCGCACCAGGTCGGCGGAAATCCCGCTGAATTTACCGCCGCCGAATTCTTCGCCGTTCACCACCCACGAACGGCGTTGCACGATCACGTTTCCGCAGCGCAGCCGCGGCGTGTGCCGCAATCCGCCGAAGCTGAACGGATGAAAGCCGAGGGGAATTATCCACGAACGCGCGAATGAGCCGAGCAGCTCGCCGCCGTTTTTCACGCGGACCCGCACATCCCCTGTTGGTGGATCCACGAACACTTCAGCGTCCGCCGGATCGATGCGTTTCCATTTCGGATCAGGCCGTTGCGGCGCAGCAAAGGTTGTTCGCGGCAGCGCATCCATCTGACGCACGACGGTGTGGGCAATGAAATCAGCGGCGAAAAATCCGTAGTGAAATGTGGGCGCGCCACCCGTGGCGGCTTCGATTTCGCGCGAGAGCCCTGCGGGATCCGGGCAACTCCAGTAGAACGCGTGATGCAATATGGCGACCGGGGGATGAAATTCGCTGATTACCCAATCGTAGTTGCCGGCATTCACCGCCTCCACCGACGCGGCTGAGATCTGCAAATCGGCAGACGGGTAAGTAAACTCATCGAATTTCGGATAGTCGAAGTTCCGCCGCACGAAATGGCAATCGTCTCCGGTGAGCTGCAGCTCGGCGGCATCCGCGCGTTCGGCGATGAGCGCGCGGAAGGCGGCTTTGATTTCGGCGAAGGCCATCGCTGCCGGCGCCACCATGCCGATGCTAGTCAGTGGCATTTTGTTCGCTTCAGCACGGGCGAGAAATTCCGGCAGCGATACCGGTTGATCGTCCGGCAGCAGACGACGCAGCGCACTCGCGACCCGATGTGCGATCAAGGCGTAGCAGTCGCGCCACAGATCGATCCACGGCTCCGCGTCGCGCGTCACCTCGTCGGCCTTTTGTTGCGGAACCACAAATCGGCAGTCACGCGCGCATTCCTCGACGATAGGATTTGTTGCCGCGTAAAGAGCACGGTGTGCTGCGGTGCGGGCGGCGCCGAGCTGTCGAAAACGCTCGCGCGCTTCGTCCATCATCGTGGCGCGTTGCGACGAATCAGTGGTCGCGATGAAACGGTTCGGAAGCTCCGCGAGTGGGTCAAGCACTGCGAGCCACCGATCGCGCTCGACACTTTCCGGCCAGTGGCGCACGTCCTCGACGACAAGATCGAACGCGTGCGGCTCGAGCGCCGGAACCGCAACTTTCGCGGGGGCGTCGGGATCAGCATTGATGGCGGCCGCAATGGCGTGCGCGGTCCATCGCTCGAAAAATGCATCGCGCGTGGCAATTCCCGATGCGCAATCGATTTCGAGCGCAGCTACGTCGGCGACTGATCCCCACGCGGTCGGGCCGAATTCGCTGAAGGTATCGTTCTTGGCGCAAACGCGCTGCAAATAGAGGAGCAGATGTTTTTCGCGTTTTCGCGCGTCCGAATTGCGCTTCGAGAAATCGCCGTGGGTCTTGAGGAGCGACGCGACGCGTTCGCCGAAACCGGCCGACGCAAAAACGAGATACGGCGGCAGCGCCTCCTGCGCGACGCGGATGAGCGCCTCGCGTGCTGCGGCCACTTCGCGAGCAAGGCTCGCGTCCAACTCCTGGGAGTTTTCTCGCGCGAGTCGAAACGAATGCGGCGTCGCAGTGCATTGCAACAGATCGAACGGAACTCCCGCCATTCGAATGACAAACAGTGGTGCGATGCGGTAAGCGTCCGACACGGTTGCACCAAACCGGAACGTTGCCGGAGTGACAAGCGAAACGCTATCCGTTTTGCAGCGGCAGCCGAATCGTTAACGTCGTTCCCTGCCCCGGCATGCTCTCGACCTTGATCGAGCCGCTGTGGTCCTCGATGACCTTCTTTGTGATATAGAGCCCAAGACCAGTGCCGCTCTTGCTCTGCTTGGTGGTGAAGTACGGATCGAAAATTTTCGGAATCTGTTCCTGCGGAATTCCGGGGCCGGTGTCGTGCACGCGGACGTCGATGTAGAATTCTTTCGCCGCGCAGCTCACATCTACTTTGCCGTGCGTCTCAGCAGCTGCCTGCACGGCATTGATGACTACGTTCTGTAGAGCGCGCTGGATTTGCACGCCATCGGCGATAAGCGTGCAGCTCTCGTCCCGCACATCGACAGAAACGTCAACGCCGCTTTGTGCCGCTAGGTTTTCGGCACTCTTCACCACGTTGCGCAGAATGTCGCAAACGCTGATCGGCTTCCGCGGCATCGCATCGTCGCTGCCGTAGCTTTGCCACATCGTGAGCAATTCGCGGCAGAGCCGAACATTTTGCTCGATGATGTTCAGCTCTTTCGGCGAGGTCTGCATCGCATCACCCTTTTGCTCGAGCTTTTTCGCCAGCAGCTGGACATAACCCCAGACGATGGTGAGCGGATTGCTGAGATCGTGGACGAACTCCGCCGACGCCTGACCTAACGATGCGAGCCGTTCTTTCTGCGCAAGCTCGCGCATCAATCGCTGATTCAACTCCTGGATTTCCGAAAGCGCATGGTCACTGCTGCGTTTCACACGTGTCCGTTCAACGTTGCGCGCGATCACATCCCGCATTTCACGCGCATCGAACGGTTTGCTGATATAGTCGTTCGCGCCGAGACGCAGCGCTTCCTTTGCCGTGTCGAGCGCACCAAACCCTGTGAGCATGATCACTGCGACGTGCGGATCGATTTCGCGAATTTTTCGCAACCCGTCGATCCCGCTCGTGCCGGGCATGCGGATGTCGCTGATCACCACATCGGGATGTTGCTCGCGCACCAGTTGCAGGCCGGCTTCGACATTCTCCGCGGTGTGGACCTGATAGTTTGGTTTGAGCAGCATGCGCAGGCTCTCACGCGGCCCCATTTCATCGTCGATGATGACGACCTGCGGAAGTTCAGGAGCAGCGGGCATCGCGTCGAATCTGCGTTACAGCAGCAGAAAAACAAACAGGTGACTGATCTGCACGATGGGCGCGACGCTGAGAAATTTTTCGCGCTGACGCAAGAAGGAACTTGTGAATAACTCAAATTTTTGGTGAATAACTCAGTGTTTGTCACGATTTTGCTTCTCACGTAACGAACGTGCCCACTAGCTTCCCCCACCATGCGTCGACGTAATCGAGTTGTTGTCACCGGGATGGGCGTTCTCGCGCCCAATGGCATTGGGCTAAAACCATTTTGGGAATCGATCGTTGAAGGACGCAGCGGCATCACCGAGATCACGCGCTTCGATCCGACCGATTTCCGCAGTCGGATCGCTGGCGAAGTGAAGAACTTCGAGCCGCTCGACTGGATCGATCCGAAGTTCAAGCCACGGCGTATGGCGCGTCACACGCAATTTGCATTTGCCGCGATGAAGATGGCGCTGAGCGACTCGAAATTCGAACCTGGCAAACACCCGCTCGATCATCCGTTTCCCATTTTTCTCGGCGTGAGCACGACGGCGATGGAGATCCTCGAAGGCGGCTGGGAGGATCTGGAACGGCGCGGGCCGCGCGGTGTGAGCGCCGGGGTTATCGATTGTCAGCCGCAAGCGGTCACGCAAATGCTCGCGCTGGCACTCGGCACTTCAGCGCGCGCGACGACAGTTTCCTCAGCGTGCCCGTCGGGTCTCGACGCGATCGCGTCCGCCACAGCGATGATCCGCGAAGGCGAAGCCGACATCGCAATCGCCGGCGGCACCGACGCAACGATCACTCGTTTGTCGATGGCGAGTTTCGCCACAGCCGGACTGAGCTCAACGCGAAATGACGATCCTGCGAATGCAAGTCGGCCGTTCGATCGCGAGCGCGATTCCGGCGTGATCTCAGAAGGCGCGGGATTGCTGATCCTTGAAAACTACGAAACGGCGCTTGCCCGCGGCGCGACGCCGTATTGCGAGATCATCGGCTACGCAACCCACGGCGACGATTTCAGCAATAACGAGGTTTTCGGACTGGGCCAGGCGATGCGCCACGCCATGATCGCGGCGGGGAAGAATCCCGCGGACATCGATTATATCTGCGCACACGGTGCGGGCCATCCGGCGCTCGACATCGTCGAGACGGACATGATCAAACGCGTCTTCGGCGATCGCGCGCGCAGCGTTCCGATCAGCTCAATTAAAGGAGTCACCGGCAATCCGCTCTCCGCCGCCGGTCCTTTGCAAGTGATTACGTGCGCGATGATTTTCCGGCACGACATGATTCCGCAGACAGCAAACTACGCCACGCCCGATCCCAAGTGCGATCTCGATTACGTGCCGTATCGGTCACGCAAACGCCGCATCTCCACTGCGCTAATCAACGTGCGCGGACTTGGCGGCGGCAACAGTAGTCTGGTGGTGCAACGAGTGTGATTAACGCTGAAGCCATCCCGTTATGGCTCGCGCTTCTCACGCAGTTCGGCCTCGGCATCGCCGTCTTCCGGTCCAATTACCGGCGCTACGCGAACCAGGCGTTTCTACTCGTCACGTTCTGCATTTGCGCATGGATCATCTCGCTCCAGTTCGCGTTTAACGCAGTCGACATTCATCAGGCTGAATTTTGGATTCGGTCTGCACTCGCGACCGGAATCCTTATCCCCAACGGTTTCAATCTCCTGCGACTGGCGATTGTTTGCCCGGAAAAAACGTGGCGCGATATCTTTCAGCGCTCTCTCCCGCTCGTTGCTCCGAGCGCAGTATTCGTCGCGCTCTGCTTCACGCACTACTTCCTCGAATCCGCAGAACTCCGCCCTGACGAATCGCCGCCACATGAGCTCGTTCCCCATGCAGTGTACGGCTCGCTCTATCCGCTGTGGATCGCGTTTTTCGTCGGTGCGGTCGTCGTTTCCATGATCGCCTACATCGTTGAACTTCGTCGCAAGAGCGGGGTCCAACGCGTCGAGCTGCAGTTCGTCCTCGCCGCCGCGGTCGCGCTGACAGTTTTGACGATCGGGACAACGGCGCTGCTCCCATTGCTGTCCCGTTCGGTGCTCGTCCGGATCGCGCCGCTCCGGTCAGTCGTGTTCAGCGCAATTATCGCCTACGGGATTGCGACGCGAAAAATCATGGACGTCGGCACTTTCGCGCGCCGCTTGGTTTCCTATCTCCTCTGGGTTGTCTACCTGGCCGCCATCTATCTCGGCGCGTGGTGGATCACCGATTATTTTCTGCAGGGCAGCCCGCAAACGACTCTGCTCTCGCACTTGATCGCGACGCTGGCGGTTGCGCTTTCCATGGCGCCGGCGCGGGGTGTCTCGAAGAATTTTGCCGATAAGCTTTTCGTAAACACAAGAGGTCTCGATTTCCAGGCCACCGTCAGCAAAGCGGCGCGAATTCTCTCTTCGGTCACGACGCTGGACGATCTGCTCGAGCGTTTTGCAAACACCGTAGCCGAAGCCGTTGGCACCGATCGCGTCGTGATTCTGCTCCGCGAACGCGACTTCTTTCTCGATGCAAGAGAGCACATCACTTTGCCCGCTGAGGACTCGATGATCGCCTATCTCGAGGAACACCGCGGACCGGTAGTACGTGACGAATTGCATCGCATTCACCAAACGCCGGAAGTCGTCGCGACATTAAAGCGAATGCGCGCATTGCAGCTCGCGGCTGGGATTGGCATTTTTGCACGCGAGCAACTCCGCGGGGTGATGTTGCTCGGCAGCCGTTTGTCGGGACGAATCTACGGCAGCGTGGAGCAGAACGCGTTGCAGGTGTTGTGCGGACAGCTGGCCGTGGCGCTGGAAAACGCCGAGCTCTTTACCGAGGTCCAGAACGCGCGCATCTATAACGAGACGCTGCTGCAAAACCTCACGACCGGCGTGATCGCAGCGAACACCGACCGGCGAGTGACAATGTTCAACAAGGAGGCCGAGCAGATCACCGGCTACCGCGCTGGCGCAGTGATCGGCCAGCCGCTCGACAATTTGCCGGCGGCGCTTTGCGATATTCTACGGCACACGCTTCAGTCCGGCGAAACCCAGGAGCACCAGGAGATCGCATTGCGCGGCCCGGCGCAAAACGTGATGGTGCGCGCGAGCAGCTCGATCTTTCATGACGGCAACGCCCGGATGCTCGGCGCGCTCATGGTGGTAACCGACGTGACAGCACTGAAGCGGCTCGAAGCGCAGATCCGTCGCAGCGACCGGCTCGCGAGTCTCGGGACGCTGTCAGCAGGAATGGCGCACGAGATCAAGAACCCGCTCGTTTCAATCAAGACGTTCGCGCAGTTATTGCCGGAGCGATACCAGGACTCGGATTTCCGCGAAACGTTCTCGAGTTTGATCGGCCACGAGATCGATCGAATCGATACGCTGGTGAACCAACTGCTGCGGTTCGCGCGGCCGGCCAAGCCGCTGCTGCGCCCGATGCATCTGCACGACGTGCTTGAAAAATCGCTGCAGCTCGTCGGCCACCGCCTTTATCAAAAGCAGATCAAATTGACTCGGCAATGGGGGGCGAATGTGGATACCATCCGCGCCGATGCCGACCAGCTCGAGCAGGTATTTCTCAATTTCTTTCTTAACGCGATGGATGCAATGGACCAAGGGGGCGAGTTGAGTGTGAGCACTGATATTCGTGGCACCGACGAGTGGTTCGACGCTGTCGCGAGCAGCAACGGCAATGGAGCGGTGCATGAAGTGCTGCGCATCAGCATCCGCGACAACGGCGCCGGCATCCGCGCCGAAGATATCTCGCATGTCTTTGATCCGTTCTTCACCACGAAGGATTACGGCACGGGTCTCGGTCTATCCGTGGTGCACGGAATTGTGCAGGAACACGGAGGCCATATCGAAGTAGAGAGCGAGCTTTCGAAAGGGACGGCGTTCCACATTCTGCTGCCGCTCGCGCGGTTCGAGGAGCCTGCCGTCATCGCATGACTCCGCCGCCGGTTTGCATTTTCTACGCGCAGGACGCCGAGCTGCTCCGGCGCATTAAGGCATTTCTCAGCTCGATCTGCGAATTCCGGCACGTCGCTGGAGCCGATCGACTCGATGCCGTTCTACAGCAAACAAGCCCGTCGCTTCTCATAATTGATCTGCGCGCGAAGGAGGCTCTCGATCTGCTCGCCGATGTCCAACAGAGCTGGCCCGAAGTGTTGATCATCGCGCTCGGTATGCCGCGCTCGGAGCCGTTGCGCGACGCGGAGCGAAGCGGCGTTTATGCGGCAGAGGATCTGCAGGTCGATCGGCGGCGCCTGCAGTCGCTGGTCGGACGTGCCTTTGATCATCTGCGCGTGCTGCAGGAAAACCGCGCCTTGCGCGAACAATCAGCGATTGTTCCGGTGGCCGAGCGGCCGACGCGCTCGATCGAGGCTGCGCCGCTGCGCCGCGAATCACCGATGCCGCTGTTACGGTTCCCGCGCGTCTTTCGCCGTTTTGATAACGTTGAGGCGCTGCTTGCCAGCGTCGTCGAAGGTGTCGCGGACGCGACTGGCGTTGGCCGCATCGGAATCTTCTCGCGAATGCGACAAGGCGACCGCTACCGCTTGCGCGCCGGCCTTCGCTGTCTGCCAGAAAACTACGATCTCGAATACGGTGATCGCGATCCACTTGTACGCTGGTTCGAGCTGCACGCGCATCTCATTGCACGCCCAAACCTAAGTCAGGCGCGTGAGGCATCGGAACGCGCGCTGATGCGACGGGCGCTCGATACCTTCGGGGCCGAGGCAATCGTTCCGCTGCACGCCCGCGGTCGAATTATCGGCTGGATGTTCTTCGGGCATCGCGTCACCGGGCAGCCGTTCGATTACAGCGATCTCGAAGGTCTGATGCTTCTCGCCGAGCACGTCTCGACTGTCCTCGAAAACGCGCTGCTCTACGAAGAAATCACCGTTCAAAAGACTCTGGCCGAAACGTTATTAAAGTCCGTTCCGCTCGGCATCGTTGCAACCGACGAAGATGCCGTCGTGCGCTGGTTCAATCCAGCTGCAGAAGAAATTCTTGGGATCAATGCCGATGAAGTGCTGAACCAGAGCGTTGAGACCACAGGCAGCCGCGTCGCTGCCGCAATGCGAGATACGCTGGACTCACGCAACAGCCTGGCGGCGCAACAATGGAAAGATCCAAACACGCATCGTTCGCTCTCGGTCGAAACGCGACGCCTCGCTGATCAACGGACGGCACTTGGCGCCGTCGCGGTTATTCACGATATGACGGCCGAGGAAAATCTGCGCGAAAAAGGCGAGCTCGTCGAACGCGCGCAATTCTGGACGGATCTCGCCGCGAGCATGTCGCACGAAGTTCGCAATCCGCTTGTGGCTATCAAAACATTTGCGCAGTTGCTGCCAGAGCGTTTCGACGACCCCGACTTCCGAAAGGACTTTAACGAGATCGTGGTGCAGGAGATCGATCGACTCGACAAGATCATCACGCAGATCAACAACTTCGCGCATCCTTCGGAGCTGGTGATGAAACCGATTGATGTCCGCGAGCCGGTGAAACGCGCGATCGACCTGGCGCGGGAACGTTTGGCAAAAAACGGCGTCGCCATCGACACGGCCTTGCCGCCCGATCTGCCGAAAGTGGTCGGCGATGAGACCGCGCTAACGGAAGCGTTCGCGCATCTCGTGACGAATGCGGCGGAAGCGGCGAGCACCCAGGCGAAACCGCGCGTCACGCTTGCGGCGAAACCACTACGCAACGGCGACGGCGAAAACGGCGTTGTCGTTACCGTTCAGGACAATGGAAAAGGAATCCCCGCCGATTTGCGCGACAAGGTGTTTTCGCCGTTCTGCACAACGAAGCCGCGCGGCATGGGCCTCGGTTTGCCGATCGTGAAGCGCACCGTGTTCGATCACAACGGCCGCGTCGACATCGAATCGGATGCGCACGGCACGTCGGTGAACGTCATTTTGCCCGCCAACGGCAACGGCCATTAACGGATTTTCGGATTTAGGATTTTCGATTTTCGGTTAGGCTCGTTCTCCCACCCCCGAAATAGCCGAAAGTCGAATCATGATCGTCACCACAGCTCAGCTCTACAAAGTCGCATACAAAAAATTCGCGGTCGGCGCTTACAACATCAATAACCTTGAGCAGACGATGGGACTTTTCCGCGGCTGCATGGCGAGCAAAGCGCCCTTCATCATTCAGCTTTCAAAGGGCGCGCGGAATTACACCGACAAGCGCATGCTTGAGGCAATCATCCGCACGGCCGAGCAGATTTTTCCCGAAGCGATTTTCGCCGTGCATCTCGACCACGGGGATGAGCAAACCTGTTACGATTGCATCGACTCCGGCTTCTACAGTTCGGTCATGATCGACGCGAGTCACGAGCCCTTTGACGAGAATGTTGCGATCACGAAGCGCGTGGTAGACCGCGCCCATGCAAAGGGTATCAGCGTGGAAGCTGAGCTCGGTATGCTCGGTGGAGTCGAAGAAGATATCAAAGTGGACGAAGGTCACGCCTGCCTGACGAACCCTGACGAGGCAGTGGAGTTCGTGAAACAGACGCAGTGCGATTCCCTCGCGGCCGCGATCGGCACGAGTCACGGCGCCTACAAATTCAAGGGACAACAATCGCTGCGCTTCGACGTAATCGAGGCGATTTCGCAGAAAATTCCCGGAATGCCGATCGTGATGCACGGCAGCTCGAGTGTTCCAGTTGAAGAAGTGCAGCGGATTAATGCCGCCGGCGGAAAGCTTGATCCGAGCGCGCGCGGCGTAGACGAAAACGAATATCTGCCGGCAGCAAAACTCGGCGTCACCAAAGTAAACATCGATACCGACGGCCGGCTTGTCTGGACGCGCGTGCACCGAGAGTTCTTCCGCGACAAACCGGGCGAATTCGATTTCCGTCCGCCCGGCAAGGTTTTCATGCAGGCCTACGCCGACTTTATTGCGCATAAGAACGAGAAGCTCGGCTCGGCCGGGCAGCTCGACGCAATCCGCGCGAGTTTGTAGGTGGCTTTTACGCTCGACGAACTGGCCCGGCTTGTGGCGGGCGAGTTGCGCGGTGATCCGGACCAGCAGATCACCGGCGCCGCGTCGCTCGCCGAAGCGACCGCAGGCGAGATCACCTTTTTCGCAGATCCACGGTACATGCCCCTGCTGAAGAAGACGCGCGCCTCGGCAGCATTCGTGCCGCTCGATTTTTCAGCCGAGGTCTCGCTCGCGCAGGTGCGGGTGGCAAATCCGGCCAAAGCGTTCGAGCAAATCGTGCTGAAGCTCGCGCCGGAACCGGTGAAGTTCGTCGCCGGCATTCATCCCACCGCGGTCATTGCGCCGGACGCGCGCCTGGGCGCCGGAGTTTCAATTCAACCCTACGCAGTCATCGAGTCGGGCGCTGTGATTGGTGACAACACGATCATCGGCGCTCATGTTTACATCGGTCACGGCACCATCGTCGGTAATGAGTCGCTGATTTATCCGCACGTCACCATACGCGAACGCGGCGTCATCGGATCGCGCGTGATTATTCACAGCGGAGCAGTGATTGGCGCGGACGGGTTTGGCTTCGAATTAGCGGAGGGCCAACACAAGAAAGTGCCGCAGCTCGGCATCGTGCAGATCGACGACGACGTGGAGATTGGAGCTAACACCACTATCGATCGGGCACGCTTTGGCCGGACGTGGATCAAGCGCGGCGCAAAGATTGATAATCTGGTGCAGATCGCGCACAACGTCATTATCGGCGAGCACACGGTGGTCGCGGCGCAGACCGGATTTTCGGGGAGCGGCCGCGTCGGCGATTACGTGATGATCGGCGGTCAGGTCGGCGTCAATGGTCACATAGAGATCGGCGATCGAAACATCATCGGCGGCCAGACTGGAGTGACGGGGAATCTTCCGCCGAATGGCGGAACGTGGTGGAGCACACCTGCGACGCCGCTGAAGGACGTCAAGCAGCAATTGGTGTGGCTGCATCGGCTAGGCGAGCTGTTTAAGCGAGTGAAGGCGCTCGAGCAGAAATCGGGGCCCTCGTAGCGCGGGGTTCGGGGAAGGCGAATTGGGCTTCCGCACGGGTTGGCAAGCTTGCTGCTATAGTGATTATGGTAATTCTAAGCCATGAAGCTACTCTCTCGCGATTCCGCCGAATTCCTCATCATCGATGACGACCCGATGATCACCAATTTCCTCGTCACCTACCTGAAACAAAAAGGTCATACTTGCGAGGCGGTAAGCGACGGTTTTGAGACCACGCACTGGCTTGAGCAACACGATTGCGAAGTGGCTGTTGTCGATCTCAAAATGCCCAAGGTTGATGGCATTTCGTTGATCTCCCACCTTCGCGACCAGAATCCGCGGCTGCCGATTATCGTCTTCACCGGCGCGGGTTACGACGAAGATCGGATGAACGCGGCATTGCGCTCCGGCGCAAACGGCTACGTGAGCAAAAACCTCCCGATAGAACAGCTTTATTGCGTGTTGTCCCGCGTCCTCGCGGCGACGCGCCAGCGCGCCCGACGCGAGGCCACGCGCGCACCGCACCCGGCACTGCTCGGTGCGGCCTGATCCCTCAACGGGTCGGCGCGTCGTCGAGTAACGCGCGCAACCCCGCGCAAGAAATCGTTTCGGCTCCGCAAGCCGTCACCGTTTCTTGCTCGAGTAAATCGTCTGTCGCCACAACGATCCGGAACTCACGGGCATATTTGCTCGCCAGCCGCTCCACTACGGCATCGGCTGATTGGCCAGCGCGCGAATAGAAAATCTGAATCTCGCCCTCGTCGGCGAAAGAACTGGTCCGCGCACCTTTTCCGTCAAAGACAACAACGACGCGGGTACCGGTCCAATCCTGGAAATGGCGCAAGCGTTTCGTGAGTTCGTCGCGCGCGAGCGAGCTGCGGCGATCGTGGAGTTTGCGCAGTTCCGGCCACGCGAAAATTACGCTGTGGCCATCGACAATGAGATATTCGAACGCCACTGCGCGTCAGCCGCGCTACTGAGCTGCAGCTGCCGTTTTTCGCGCGCGCGGCTTCGGGTGCGAGGGCTCCGGGCGTTTGGCGCTCGTCTTCTTCGTAGCCTTCTTCCGTTCCAGATATGCGGTACGACGACGGCGCTTTGTTCTCACTCGCAGTTGCTGACCCATGGTCGACTGATAGGTCGGCTGCAGGGCACGCGCAACGTCAATCCGCTTCTCCGCAACGATCGCAATTGCAAATTGGCCTGCAAATCGGTTAGGAGCATGGCGATCAAATTTGGTTTGTGAGTACACCCAGAATTCTCCTCGGCGCTTCGGCTCTGTTCCTGTTTCTCTCTATTGTCTTCGGAGTTTTGAATTCGACGAAAGGTCACGCCCTCCGCGAAGAAATCGCGCGGGCCGAAAATGGGCGCAATGAGGCCGAGCGACGTCGCGCGAACCGCGAAAAAGAGATGAGAGCACGGGAAGCCGCCGTCGCGGACGCAAACGCCAAAGCGAACAAGGATCAATCGCATGTCGCGTCCGCCGAAGAAGACTTGGTGAAATCGCAGACGGAAAAAGAGCAATTGCAAACGAAGCTGCGGGAAAACGAAACCGTCATTGCCGATCTGAAAAAGCAAATTGAGCAAAACCCGACAGCAGCAGTTCCAGCGGCTGCGCCCGGCGCGGACGTCGCGCAGTTGCAGGCACAGCTGGCCGAAGCGAAGCAGCAACTCGATGCGGCGGAACGCGAGAAGGAACTGCTCTCAGACAAGATTCACACTGCCCAGGAGCGCACAACTCAACTCGAGACGGAAAAGAAGCGGCGCGTCGCCGTCACCGGCAGCCCAGGTGTTCGCGGCACCGTCCTTGCCGTTAATCAGGCATACAATTTTGTCGTCCTCAATCTCGGAGGGCGGCAGGGCTTGGAAGCGAACTCCGAGATGCTTGTTATGCGTGGCGGAACGTTAATCGGTAAAATTCGTATTTCCTCAGTTGAACCGGCGACCGCCATCGGCGATATCATCAGCACCAGCCTGGCGCGCGGCGTCCAGGTCCAACCCGGAGATACTGTCATTTATGCTGGCTCAAATTCTTAATTCGCCTCGTTCGGCCTCGCGCATCGCAGCACTTGCGGTGCTCAGCGCCACCACCGTTCTCACTTCCTGTGCGACGAAGGAGCAACCGGCTCTTATCAGCGACGGCAGCGCAACGCGCGACTCCTCGATCCCGTGGGATAAACAGGAAAAATGGGAATCGCAGGGGCAGTTCGCGAATATGACCGACCGACGTTAGGCACTTCGCCTGTTCGGAAGCGGCTTAAATCCACATGCCCGCGGGGATCGTTGCGTTCTTCGGCACAACGACAATGCCGTCGCGGATGAAATAGTTTTCGGAGTCGAAATTCGCCGGCTTGCCTTCAGGCGTAATCACGACGCCGTCGGCGACGCGCGCATTCTTGTCGATGATCGCGCGGTCAATCACGCAGTTCCGTCCAATGCCAATCGGCGGAATGCCCGCCGCCGATTTCGCAGTGTCAGTCTCGAAGAAGTCAGCGCCCATGATGATGCTGTTTCTAATCGTCGCGCCGCTGTTGATGATGCTTCGAATGCCGATCACGCTGCGTTCGATGTGTGCATCGGAAAGGATGCAGCCATCGGAGATAATTGCCTGCCGGAGGGTTGCCCCGTTAACCTTGCTGCCCGGCAGGAATCGCGGGTGTGTGTAAACCGGCGCTTCGGTGTCGAAAAAACTGAACTGCGGAAGGAGCGCGGTGAGATCGAGGTTCGCTTCGTAGAACGCGCGGATGGTGCCGATGTCCTCCCAGTAGCCATTGAAGATGTAGGCGTTGACGTTCCGCCGACTGATTGCTTCGGGAATAATGTGCTTCCCGAAATCGGCGAGCTCATTGTCGAGACATTCAACGAGGACATCGCGGTTGAAAACGTAGATGCCCATCGATGCCTGGAACAACTCTTCAGCGCCGTGAGCGCCGACTGAGGAAAGTAACTCCGGACCAAGCTTCAGCTCGTCCAGAACTTGGGGGTCCTTTGGCTTCTCGACAAATCGCGTGATTCTCCGATCAGCATCGCTGCACATGATCCCGAAGCTTGCTGCTTGTTCGCGCGTTACCGGTTTGGTCGCCAACGTGATGTCGGCGCCCGACTCGATGTGCTGGCGCAGTAATAATCGGAAATCCATCCGGTAAAGCTGGTCGCCGCTGAGAATGAGAAAATGGTCGTACGGTCGCTCGAGGAAATAACGCATATTCTGCCGCACTGCGTCTGCCGTCCCCTGATACCAATCCATGCTTTCGGGAGTCTGCTGCGCCGCCAGGATGTCGACAAAGCTGCGCGAAAAATTATCGAACTTGTAGCTCGCCTGAATGTGGCGATGCAGGGACATCGTGTTGTATTGCGTCAGCACATAGATCGAGCGCAGGCCCGAGTTGAGGCAGTTGCTGATTGGAATATCGACCAGCCGATATTTGCCGCCCAGCGGTACAGCTGGCTTCGCACGGTCTTTTGTCAGTGGAAACAGACGCGTCCCGGCGCCGCCGCCCATGATAATGGCGAGCGTGTTCTGCATTGTGCCTGGCGGCAACGGATTCGGCGGCATGTTCTTAAGTCGTTAGAACATAATCGCGTCGCGGCAAGTGCACGCCGTCTGGAAAATGCTCGACTGCGCTCGCTGACAGGTTCGTTGCGCGGACTTTTCAATCATCGTACACTCGGGCTCGATGTGCGGAATTGTCGGTTATGTCGGTCGCTCTGAAGCGGCGCCTATTCTACTCGATGGATTGCGTCGTTTGGAATACCGCGGCTACGACTCGGCCGGCGTGGCTATCGTAAACGGCCAGGGCGTCGAGACTCGCAAATGCGCCGGGCGCATCGCGGAGCTGGCAAAGTTGATGTCGGAGCGTCCGCCGAGCGGCAATTACGGCATCAGCCACACGCGCTGGGCGACGCACGGCAAAGTTACCGACGAAAACGCGCACCCGCACTTCGATCGCAGCGGAAAGCTCGGGCTCGTCCACAACGGGGTGATCGAAAATTACCAGGCGCTCAAAGAAGAACTAGTGCGCGATGGCGACGACCGGTTTGAATCGGACACGGATACCGAAGTGCTCGCGCATTTGATTGGCAAACTCTACGACGAATCCGCGCCCCGAAACGGCGACACGCCGCCACAGCACGAGAAATCGCGACTGGTCACGGCCGTGCGCGCTGCGCTCAAGCAAGTGATCGGCACTTACGGCATCGCGCTCGTGCACAGCGACATTCCTGATTTTATGATCGGTGCGCGTCGCGGCAGTCCGCTCGTGCTGGGCGTTGGCAAAGAGGAGAATTTCCTCGCGAGCGATGTCAGCGCGATCGTGGCCTACACGCGAGATGCGGTTTACCTGAATGATTTCGACATCGTCGCGGTCGAACGGGACCGATTCGAAATCAGTTCGCTCGCTGGAGAAGGCGCTGATTACGAAGTCAGCAAAGTCGAGTTCACGGCAGAAGACATAGGCAAGGGCGATTACCCGCACTACATGCTCAAAGAAATCTTTGAGCAGCCGGACTCGGTGCGCGACGCGATGCGCGGCCGGCTCAATCCGGAAGAATGCAGTGCGAAACTCGGCGGCTTAAACATGACACCAGCCGAGCTGCGAAACGTCGAACGAATCGTGCTGACGGGGTGCGGCACGGCCCTGCACGCGGGACGCATCGGCGAATATTTGATCGAGCAGCTGGCACAGGTTCCGACCGAGGTCGAATTCGCGAGCGAGTTTCGCCATCGCAACACGCCGATGATTGGCGACACACTGGTGTTTGCGATTTCGCAAAGCGGCGAAACGGCAGACACGCTCGGTGCGTTGCGCGAAAGCAAACGCAAGGGCTATCGGACGCTCGGCATTTGCAACAACGTTGCGAGCACGATCGCGAGGGACAGCGACGGTGGCGTTTACATGCACGCGGGTCCCGAGATCGGAGTCGCGGCTACGAAATCGTTCACCTCTCAGGTGGTTATCCTGACGCTAATCTCATTGTTGCTCGGGCGGATGCGCCACCTCTCGACCTCGGACGGCAGCGAAGTGATCGACGCACTCGAAGCGCTGCCTGAGCAAATCGAGCAGGTGCTGAAACTGAGCGACGAGATTCGTGCGATCGCGAAGAAATATGCCGACGCGAATGGAATGCTCTTCTTTGGCCGCCAGCACAATTATCCAGTCGCGCTCGAGGGCGCACTCAAACTCAAAGAGATCACCTATCTCTTCGCCGAAGGCCATCCTAGCGCCGAACTAAAGCACGGCATCATCGCGCTGATTCGCCCCGATCTGCCGTCGGTCTTCATCGCACCGGACGACGCCGTGTTCTCAAAGAATCTCAACAACATGGAGCAGGTGAAGGCGCGCAAAGGTCCGATCGTCTGCGTCACGAGCGACGGCTGCGCGGCGAAGCTCAAAGGCATTTCGGACGACATCGTGTCGGTGCCGCGGACGCCAGACTTCATCAGCCCGATCCTCACCGTAATCCCACTGCAACTGCTCGCCTATCACCTCGCGGTCGAGCTCGGCCGTGACGTCGACAAACCGCGCAACCTGGCGAAAAGCGTTACCGTGGAGTGACACTACCGATCAGCCGCCGGGGGGCGGCGCAGTCGCGAGCAAACGTTTCTTGGCGTCGTCGGTAAGCGGACTCGTTTGCAGCCATGCGCTCGCTTGTTGCGGATCGCGCTCCATCCACCCGCGGACAACTCGATCGACTGAGTTATCGCGCATCTGCGGATCAGAGATCGCATTGGCCCAGCCCAACGCGTTCGCCGGATCTCTGTAGGAAACCGCATTGATGTAGGCGCTGATTCCCTGATCCCGAGCCGGGCCGTTCAACGCGCCGAGCCAATCCGCCGCCGCCGATGGGTTGCTTTGCGCCCAGCCGCTTATGGCAGAGGTGAGGACGGAGGAACGCACATCGTCGGGCAAACTTGCGGCCCAATCAGCCGCGCCTTTCGGGTCACTCCATGAGAGCTGGCGGGCAATCATCGATTCAGTCTGCCGCCGCGCATCGGCGTCGGGCAATTGGCTTACCCAATCGATTGCGCGTTGTGGATCCGAATTAAAGATTTGGCTGGCGATCGTTGTCGCAAGCTGTCGATCAGTTCGACCCGTTAGATGTGTGGCAACGTAGCTCTCGGCCGCGGTCGCATCCTTCTGCCACCAACCGGCCACCGCACCATCCGTTGCCATGCGCGATGGCCAATTCGCCATCGCGTCGCGCTGCTGTGCCCAGGTAAGAGCCGAGGAAGGATCGGAAAGCGCCCAGTTCATCGCGATCGTGTGCTCGATCCCAAAGAGCGGCCCGCCAGCCGCGAGTGTGTCGATGAATGCAGCTGCCGATGGGGCATCGATCTCGCTCCATTTTGCCGCCGCCATTCCGGTAAGCGAGCGCTGACGATTAGTCGTCAGCAGATCTGCCGGCAGCGCGTTGATCGTTTTGGCGAGCGCCTCGGCGGCAGTCGCGTCCGCACCGTCGACGACCGCACTGATCGCTTTTTCGCGTGAGGCGGGACTCTCCATTTCAACCGCGGCTTTGAGTGCGCCCGCAGCGTCGAAATGCGCCCACGCTTTGAAAAACTTCGCAACCTTTTGCTCCTTGTCGTGGCCTGCGGGCAGGGCTTTGAGCTGCTGCGCGACTTCGGTCAACTCTGCGGGCGAGCGGGAAGACAGCACGGTGTAGAGCTCTTGAAACGGAACGGTTGCGATGTTGCCGAGGACGAGCTTGCTGGCCTCTTCGTAGGAGGATTGCGTGAAACGGTTGGCGTGAGCAGCCGTCACTGCCGCGCCGTTTGGCGGTGCGTCAGTCTGTGAGTTCGTAGAAATAGCGCGGCCTATCAGCACACCGAAAACCAGCCCGACCGCGCAGAGCGTAACCGCCGCGGCCAGTGGCACACGTATTTCTCGCCAGTCCATCGCTTCGTTTCGTTTCGCAAATCGAGCGCCCGCGGTCAATCCCGTGGCGATCTTCGGCGGAATGCGATAGCGTTTTCGCGCACTTGCACCCGAACGAAAATTACGTCCTCGAGTTGCTGCAGGACTCAGGCCTTGTTAGCCGGTCACAGATTGATTCTGCGCGCTCGCGACTGAATGGAGCCCCGTCCGTGGTCGATATCCTCGTCCGCGATGGCCTGGTCTCGGAAGCTGACGTCTCGCGCACGCTCGCCGCGCAGGCTCACATGGATTGGATCGACCTTTCCACGATCGTTATTCCGCCGGAAGTCATCAGCCAGATTCGCGCGGAAGATGCGCAGCGGTTCAAGGTAATCCCAACCGGATTTGGAGAAAGCGGACTGATCGTGGCGATCAGCGATCCGCTTGATGTCGACACGATCGACAGCCTCAGTTTTCTCCTGCAACGCGAAATCGAACTCGTCTGCACGAGTCCCGAAAAAATCCGACAGGCGCTGATCAAATATTACGGCACGGCGGATGAAGCTTCCGACGTGCTGCGCCAGCAACTCGGCGACGTGGAGGTCGGAATCGAGAGCATTGAAGGCATCGATATCGAATCGGCCGATGACACGGACGCGCCAATCATTCGCATGGTTTCGATGCTGATGGTCGAAGCGCACAAGCTCGGCGCGAGCGATATTCACCTCGAGCCGCTGGACAAGAAATTTCGCGTCCGTTTCCGTATCGATGGCGTGCTTCAGGAAATGCAGGCGCCGCCAAAGCGATTGCAGTCCGCCATTGTGAGCCGGATCAAAATCATGACGGGCTCGATGAGCATCGCGGAAAAGCGGCTGCCGCAGGATGGCCGCATTCAGGTAAAAATCCGACGCAAGCCAATCGATCTCCGCGTTTCGACGATACCGACGAACCACGGCGAAAGCGTCGTCATGCGAGTGTTAGACAAATCGAGTCTGTTGTTAGGCCTGCCCGAGCTCGGATTTTTTAGCGACGATCAGGAGACGTTCGAGCGCCTGATCAAGCTGCCGGATGGCATCCTGCTCGTCACTGGCCCAACCGGTTCGGGCAAGACGAGCACGCTCTACGCCTGCCTCAATTACATCAACAAACCGGACCGGAAGATCATCACGGTCGAGGAGCCGATCGAATATCAGATGACCGGCATCAACCAGGTGCAGGTGAATGCCGACATCGGCATGACTTTCCCTGCTGCCCTGCGGTCGATCCTACGCCAGGCGCCGAACGTCATCATGATCGGCGAGATTCGCGATCTTGAGACGGCCTCGATCGCAATTAATGCGAGTCTTACCGGCCACCTTGTTTTCAGCACGCTGCACACAAACGACGCCCCCGCCGCCGTTGCGCGTCTCGTCGATATCGGCGTACAGCCATTTCTCGTCGCATCATCGGTCCGCGCGATTATGGCGCAGCGACTTGTCAGGCGGCTGTGCGCGAACTGTCGTGCGCCCGCTGAGCTGAGTGAAACCGAATTGCGCGCGCTGCATCTCGAGCCGTCGCAGATGCGCGAGGCTCAGGTGATGAAACCGGTCGGCTGTGATGAATGTCGCCGGACCGGTTATCGCGGCCGGATGGGTATCTTCGAGATTTTTGTGCTCGATGACGATGTCCGGCACATGATCAGCAAGAGAACTTCGACGCTGATGCTGCGGAAACGCGCGCGTGAGCTCGGCATGCGCACATTACGTGAAGATGGCGTGCGGAAGGTTCTCGCCGGTCTGACCAGCGCCGAAGAAGTCATCTCGATCACGTTAGGAGATGTGAGCTGATGAACAATCAGCAGGTCGCCGATCTTTTCGTTGAGCAACGCGTGCTCGAGCCGTCGCAGGTGGACGATGTGCTCCAGGAAGCGGACCTCAATGGCAAACCGATCGTGCAGGCGTTTGTCGATAACGGGTTTGTCGACGAGCGCGGCTTTTACCAGGTCATCGCCGATGCCCTCGGCACTGAACTGATCGATCTGGCGGACCGCGAAGTTCCGCCGGAGATCCTGCGACTGATTCCGGCTGGACTCGCGCGCTTGCACCAGGCACTGCCCGTGGCGGCAACGCAGAACGCGCTTACCGTCGTGCTCGTCGATCCGCTCGATCCGCGGGCGGCCGAGGATTTGCAGTTCGCGCTCGGAAAAGACGTTCACGTCGTCGTCGCGCCCACCGACCAGATCGAGCAGCGCATTCAGCGTTACTACGGCAGCGACAGCGCGAGCATGGAGGAGATCCTCAAGCAACTCGGCGAAACGGGCGACTTGCTCGCCATTCGCGGCGACGAATCCACTTCAGCGGTCGAAGCAGAAGCCAACGCCACGCCGATCATCCGCTTTGTCGACTTGATTCTCTACCAGGCAATTCAGGACCGGGCGAGCGACATCCACTTCGAGCCCTTCGAATACGAATTCAAAATTCGTTATCGGGTCGACGGCGCGCTTTATGAAATGGCGCCGCCGCCGCGCCATCTGGCGTTGCCGGTGATTTCGCGCGTGAAAGTGATGGCTAACATGAACATCGCCGAGCGCCGCTTGCCGCAGGACGGGCGGATTCAGAAGAACATCGCCGGCCGCAGCGTCGATCTGCGCGTTTCCACCTTGCCGACACAATTTGGCGAAAGCGTTGTCTTGCGCGTGCTCGACCGCTCGACCGTCAACCTCGACCTCGAGATGCTCGGCATGCCCGATTACATCTACGACTACGTCAACGAAGTCATCGAGCGGCCGAATGGAATCTTTATCGTCACCGGCCCGACCGGCTCGGGCAAAACGACGACGCTTTATTCGTGCCTGCGAAAGATCAACACGATCGATTCAAAACTGCTAACCGCTGAGGAACCAGTCGAATACGACTTGGAAGGTATCGTGCAGGTGCCGGTGAACGAAAACATCGGCCTGACCTTCGCGCGAATTCTACGCGCATTTCTTCGCCAGGATCCAGATCGCATCATGGTCGGTGAGACACGCGATCTTGAGACGGCGCAGATCGCGATTCAGGCGTCGCTCACCGGTCATCTTGTCTTCACCACGCTGCACACCAACGATGCGCCGGGCGCGGTGACACGATTGATCGATATGGGCGTCGAGCCATTCCTTATCTCATCCACGCTGGAAGCAGTCCTCGGCCAGCGATTACTCCGTACCATTTGCCCGCAGTGCCGCGACACGTATCAGCCGAGCGATGTGTTGCTCGACCAACTCGGCATTTCGCGGCGAGAAATCGGCGATCGGCATTTCTACTACGGTCGCGGTTGCGACGCGTGCAATCACACCGGCTACAAAGGTCGCAAAGGAATCTACGAGTTGATGAAAATCACCGATCCGATTCGCGAACTAATCAACGAGCGCGCCGCGACCGTGGTAATGAAACAGAAAGCGGTCGAACTGGGAATGATTACGCTGCGGCAGGATGGTGTGCGCAGCATTTTCGCGGGCGATACGACGATCGAGGAAGTGTTGAAATACACGTGATCCATCCCCGATCCGTCGAATGTGTCATTCCGAGCGCAGTCGAGGAATCTCCGTGTCTTTGCTTGGTCCGCTCCACGAGGATGTCTCGACTTCGCTCGACATGACAGTACTCTACGTCGCTCGCTGACATGCCACGCTACGCATACGTTGCTCTCGATTCGCGAGGACAGGAATCTACCGGCCTCGTTGATGCCAATTCGCCGAATGAAGCGATCGGTCAGCTACGTCAGGCCGGTTATTTCCCGACGAATGTCTCCGAGGAAGGCAGCGTAGTCGCGGCGCCGCGCGCCGCTGCGCGCGTTAAAGCCAAACCGGCGAAAGTTCCGCGCGCTGAAAAAACAGGAGCACGGCGCAACATCACGCTCTTCGAGAAGAAAACGGTAAAGGCGAAGACGCTGATGGTCTTCACGCGACAGCTCGCAACCTTGATTGACGCCGGTCTGCCGCTTCTCCGCGGCCTGACTGTTCTGGCGAAGCAGGAGCGCGATAAAGTTTTGAAGAAAACGACGCTCACGCTCGCCGACTCGGTGCAGGGTGGCAGCACGTTTTCCGAAGGACTGGCGCAACATCCGCGCATCTTCAACGACCTTTACGTCAACATGGTGCGCGCCGGTGAAGTCGGCGGTGTACTTGAGCTGGTGCTCACGCGCCTGGCCGAGTTTCAGGAGAAAGCGCAGAAAATTAAGAACAAAGTCGTCTCTGCGATGGTCTATCCGATCATCGTCCTCCTTCTGGCGAGCGCGATCATGACGTTCCTGCTCATCTTCATCGTGCCAAAGTTCGAGCAAATCTTCCACGACATGCTCGGCGATAAGCCGCTGCCCGGAATTACTCTTTTCGTCATCGGCATCAGTCGGTTCATGCAGGATCATTATCTTGTGCTCATCGGCGGCATCGCGGTGATCATCGCCGGATATAAGTTTGCCGCGCGGACGAAGGGCGGCAGCGCGTTCCTGGATCGCGTGAAGCTGCGCATGCCGATGTTTGGCGATCTGCTGCGCAAGACGGCAATCTCGCGGTTCTCACGCACGCTCGGAACACTGGTCACGAGCGGTGTCCCGATTTTGCAGGCGCTCAATATCACGCGCGAGACAGCCGGGAATGCCGTCATCGCCAGAGCGATCACGCAGGTGCACGATAGCGTGAAAGAAGGCGAGTCGATCATGATGCCGCTGGAGGCCAGCGGCGTGTTTCCGCCCATGGTCATCAGCATGATCGACGTGGGCGAAGAGACCGGGCAGTTGCCGGAGATGCTGCTGAAAATCGCCGAGGTTTACGACGATGAGGTCGATAACTCCGTCGCCGCGCTGACATCGCTGCTCGAGCCGGTGATGATCGTCATCCTGGCGCTCGTGGTCGGCACGATCGTCATCGCTCTCTTCATGCCGCTGATCAGCATCATCAGCACTTTGCAGCAGCAAACGTGATCGAGCGACGGCAACGCGCCTTCACGATCATCGAGCTGCTCGTCGTGATGGCGGTGATTATCGTTCTGGCTGGCCTGATTCTCGGCACGTCGAGCTACGTTCAGAAGAAAGGTGCGCGTTCCCGCGCGAAGGCGGAGATCGCGGCGATGTCGGCAGCGTTGGAGAGCTACAAGGCGGACAACGGGATTTACCCGCGCGGAAACGCGGCGCTGTCAGCAACTACACCATTCGACACCGACAAGATTGACGCGCGCCGTGACGGCAGCCCTTCCAAATACGCATCTGCGACTCTATACCTGTGCCAAGTTCTCGCAGGGATGACACCAGCTGGTACGTCAAACGCGCAGTTCAAAAGCTACATCGCATTCAAGCCGAATCAGCTAGCGCGATCTGACATGTCGCAGCCTGTGTCTGCATCGAATCCTGTTACCGCTCTGCGCGATCCGTTCGGCAACAGCTACGGGTACTCGACTGCATTCTGGGCGGACTCTGAGGCCAATCCCTCAACCGCGCCATCCCGCGGCTACAATCCGACATTCGACTTGTGGAGCACGGGTGGGCTGATGAGTGACCCACCACAAAGCGGCGTCGACACAATTACGCCGCAGTGGATCAAAAACTGGTGACGCGGTCATCCTGAGCGAAGCGAAGGACCTCGTAAGCGTCCGTAAACGCATCACTCCGACGTTCGCACGCTCAGTTTGCGACTGCGAGGTCCTTCACCGTCTGCGCGGCTCAGGATGACAGAGAGCGCGTAGCTAGTTGTCAGCTGGCAACGCGCGCTTCACCTTCGGCTTCGCGCTTGCCTTCGGCTCGGCTGCCGGTGCCTCGTTCGTGTGAACGACGATGACGACGCGGCGATTCGGTTTTTGCCGCTCGATTTCCATCTGTTCGTCCGGCGTGTTTGGCACCGGGGCGACGGGCCGTGGCGCAACGAGAAATTTGGCCGCGCCATAGCCGTGCGTTTCGATCTGACTATCCGGCACGCCAAGCGTCTGCACCAAGTATGCCTTCACGCTATCCGCGCGGCGTTGACTCAGCTCGAAGTTGTATTCCGGAGAGCCTAACGAGTCGGTGTAACCCTCGATCGTGAACTTCGCGTTCGCGTTACGTTTGATGAGCGTGGCGAGCTTTTGCAACTGCTCAATCGAGCTCGGCTGCAAATCAGAGCTGTCATAACCGAAGAGCTGATCGTCCGGCATCCGCAACTTCGTTCCCGACCCGAGCGGCCCCTTCTGCGAGAGCAGCTGATCGAGATCGCTAAAGCCCGGCGTTTTGCCACGAACCGGACCTGCGCTGTCACCCGGCAGTTTGTTGAAAACGTTTGGCCGCTTGATTGTCGTGCTTGTGGCAAGCTCGGTCCCGGTCAGCGCCGGCTGCGGGCGACCGGAATTCGCCGCATCGTTGAACATCGTCTGCTCGCGCGTCGCACTCGGACTGTTCGCCAGCATTTGCGCGGTGCTCTTTTCAATTTCACTGATCACCGGATTCACGTCCGCCTGGTCGACCTGCGGCTTTTCAGGAAGCACGTCACGCGTGTCGTCAGGCATCTGTGTCGTCGCATGCACGTCCTGCAATAGCTGATCGAAAGACTTCTTCTCATCCGGTAACTGCACGTCGGTCTTGTCCGGTTCCGGTTTGGCCGCCGGCGAGGTCTGATCCATCGCGGCTTTGTCGAGGTCCTGCATCTCGACGTTTTTCACTTTGAAGAGCGGCGGCTGGTCCGGCTGTTTCAGCGCCCGGTCGAGCGGCTGGAAACTGGCGCGATAAAAATAAAAGCAGAGCGCGGCGTGCAGGAGGAGCGAAAGAATGAGCCCGACGAGCAGCCAGCTGCGCTGCTTGTTCGCGTTGATCAGCGCGTCTTCGTAAACGTCGTCGAACTCGGAGGCTCTCATTCCTTTATAAGACACCAGCCGGTCGGATTCGTTGTCAAACAGTTGAATGCGTCCGCCGAATGAAGGCAGCCGCCGCCTTGCGAATCTCCTCCGCCACCGATGCTTCCGGCGACACAAACTTCGGCGTGAACCATGGGAATAAGCCGATCAAATCGTGGGTAACGAGAATTTGTCCGTCGCAGTGCTGACCGGATCCGATGCCGATTGTCGGGATGCGCAGCGTTTTCGTGATCTCGCGCGCGACGTCCGATTTCACGATTTCCAGAACAACCGAAAAGGCGCCGGCGTGTTCGACAGCTTTCGCATCTTCCATCAGCGCATCGGCTTCGGCCGCCGTCTTCCCCTTCACTTTGTATCCGCCTTCCTCGCGCACGCTCTGCGGCAGCATGCCGATGTGCGCCATGAACGGAATACCTGCGGCGACAATGGCCTCAATCTGCGGCACGTGCGATTTTCCGCCTTCGAGTTTCACCGCCTGTGCGCCGGCGGCGATCAACGCGCGCGAATTCTGCAGCGCCTGATCCGGTGTGTCGTAAGTGTGAATCGGAAGATCCGCGACCAGCAGCGCGCGCTTCACTCCACGTGCAACCGCGGCGGTGTGGTGGATGATCGCATCCAGCGTCACCTCCGTCGTGTCTTCGTAGCCGAGCACCACCATTCCGACCGAGTCGCCGACGAGAATGATGTCGATTCCGCTTTCGTCGAGGAGACGGGCGGTCGGATAATCGTAAGCCGTCAGCGCGGTAATGCGTTCGCCGCGCTGTTTCTTCTCGAGCAGCGATTGCATCGGCGGCGAGCCTACCACTGCTCGTTGGCGCGCACCACTCGCGCGGGATCGTCCAGATGCGCGAGCAATTCGGCCACGCTGCGGCTCTGATTCGGCAGCACCAGATCGGCGCGAATATCAGCGAGCGGAGCGAGGACAAACCGCCTTTCGTGCAATCGCGGATGCGGCAGCCGCAATTCCGGCGTGTCGATTTGCTCCTCGCCGAAGTAGAGCAAGTCGAGATCAATCGTGCGCGATTGGTTGCGCGGATGATCAGCCGGTCGGCCGAGTTCTGCTTCAATTGTGCGGAGATGCCGCAGCAGTTCGCACGCGGAGCCGTTGTAGTCGAGCTCGAGGATCGCGTTGTAGAAGGGCGGCGCGTCGAGTTCACAGTTAACTGCTTCCGTCTCGTAAATCGGCGAACCGATCGTCTCGCCGTTAGTCGCGAGCCGCGCGATTGCTTCGCGGGCGCGTCGAAGATTGCGGAGCCGATCGCCAACGTTCGAGCCGAGCGCGATTCCAGCTTTCATTGTAGCCGCGGTCGCTGGCCGCGGCCGACGACCGCGGCTACAGAATCAGCGTCACAGGCCGAGCACATCCTCCATGCTGTAGCGCCCCGGCGGTTTCCCGATGATCCAACGCGCAGCACGCAACGCTCCGGCGGCAAATGTTTCACGGCTCGAAGCTTTATGTGTCAGCTCCAGACGTTCACCGCGCCCAGCAAAAATCACGGTGTGATCTCCCACGATGTCGCCGCCACGAATCGCGTGCATGCCGATTTCATTGTCGCCCCGTTCGCCAACGATTCCTTTGCGGCCATGCGCAACATATTCGTCGTAATTCAAAGCGCGCACCTCACATAGAATCTGCGCGAGCCGTTTCGCCGTTCCGCTCGGCGAATCCTTCTTCAACCTGTGATGCGCCTCGACAATCTCGAGATCGAACTCCCGGCCTAACAACTCCGCGGTTTTGCGCGTCAGCCAAAAGAGAACGTTTACTCCAACACTGAAGTTCGGCGCGACAAGCACCGGCACCTTTTCCGCCGCCGCGTCGAGCGCTTCCGATTGCGCCGTGGAATGTCCCGTTGTTCCGACAACGAGCGGTTTCCCGTGCGAAACACATGCTGCCAAGACCGACTCGATCGCATCCGCCTGCGAAAAATCGATCACCACGTCGCAGTTGCTGATGCGATCCGCAATCGGCTCGCCAATTTCCACCGTTTCGGTGACGCGCGTGTCGCCCGACGATACCGCAACGCTCTGCACGATCTGGCCCATCCGGCCCTTGGCGCCAACGAGCAGGACGCGGGTTACGCTCATCTGTTCGCTAGCTCGAACGCCTCGATCGTGTTTCGCAGCCGCTCCTGATTCGCCGGTGTCATTTCGCACAACGGCAGGCGAACCTCGGCCGACATCGCTCCTTTCCAGCTAAGCACGGTCTTCGCCGGAACTGGATTTGGTTCGATGAACAAATCGCGAAACAACGGCAACATCCGTGCGTGCATTCGCTGCGCGCCGATGTGATCGCCGGCGCGAAACGCACGGACGAGCGCCGCGACTTCAGCAGGAAAAATATTGGACGCGACACTGACCACGCCGACCGCGCCGACCGACATAAACGGCAGGATCAGGCCATCATCGCCACTCAGGATTGTCAAAGCTTCGGGCAGACGCCTTCGCAAATCCCCCACTCGTTCGACGCTTCCGCTCGCCTCTTTGATCGAGACGATGTTGTCGCACGCATCGGCCAGCCGCTCGACCGTGTCGGCATTGATATCCACCGCGCAGCGGCCAGGAATGTTGTAGAGCACGATCGGCAGCGACGTTTCGCGCGCGACCGCCTGGAAATGTCGGAAGAGGCCTTCCTGACTGGGCTTGTTGTAGTACGGCGAAACGACGAGCGCGCCTTCCGCGCCGAACTTCTCCGCTTCGCGCGTCATCTCGATGGTGTGCGCGGTCGTGTTAGAGGCGTTTTCGTATTTGAGTCTTGTTGGGAATTTGTGT
>JBJMWW010000187.1:0-5336 GCA_045809945.1 Chthoniobacterales bacterium | reverse complement strand
GCGTGACAGGCGCAGAATTTGTCCCTGAGCCGGCGAGTCGTTGGGATAGAGACCGGTCCGCATGAGCATCTCTTCGCCGTAAAGCGCCCAGCCTTCAACGAAGACGCCGTTCTCGTGCTGACGACGAATTTCATCGGGATTGTGATTAGCGATCGAAAGCTGAAGAAAGTGCCCGGGGATTCCTTCATGACCAAGGATCGGCCGCGGGTCTTCGATCGCCGCGCGAATGTAGAAGTTCTTCGACTCCGGGTTGTAGGTCGGAATGAAGAAGAATCCGACCGGGTCGTTGTCGTAAACGCCGGGCGGGTTCATGAAACCGCCGGGGCTGGTCGGCTTGAATGCCTCGGGCAGCTGCCGAATCTCGAACGCTCCGAGATATTCCGGCAGCGTGATGAGCTGATGTTGTTTGAGGAAATCGATCATCTCCTGCTCGCGACTTTGGTAGGCGGCGAGGAATGATTGCTGGTCGGGTGGAATGTTTTTCGCGCGCGACGGATCGGGATCGGCGAGCTTCGGATCGGGCAACAGCGCTTCGAGCGCCCGATAACGGGCCAGCTCTGCGCGGCCGAGCATTTCTATCTGCTTCGCATCGAGCGGCAGAAGCAGGACATGCTTGAGATAGTAATTGTAATTCGCCTCGCCCATCGGCGAGAACGCAACCATTGAGCCGAGGCGCTTTTCGAGGCGATCGGCGAAGCGGTGGATCGCGGCGATCGCTTCGTCCTTCGCTTTGACGAGATCGTCACGCTGATCCTGCGGAACGTCGCGCGAGAGCGTCATCAAGCTGTCGTTGAAGAGCGGATCGATGTTACGTGCCGATTGAATCGCGAGTTGCGCGTAGAGCTTGACCGGTTTCGTCAGGTTGCGTTCGCCTAGCGCGAGCATCGCCGGCATCGCTTTCAATCTCGCGGTCGCGGCGGCGATGCGTTTCGCCGGCGTGTCGTATTCCTTTTTCAGCAGCGAGAAAATGCCGCTGCTGCATTGATCGACGTAAACCTGCGGGTTCGTCGCCTCGAATCGCAGCACGCGTTCGCCAAAGTCTACATTCTCAAGTTGCGCGCGGAAGAGAATCCAATCGATCCGATCGTCTTTCGACCAGCCATCGGTCTTGATCGCGCGGACCTGGCCTAACAAGTCGCGGACGTGCTTTGCGCGAATGTCGATCGCCCGGGGTGAATAATCGGTCAGGCGATCGTCCCACGTGTGCAAACCTTTTTCGCTGCTATCGACCGGGTAATTTTCATTTCGCCAGTTGTAGTAATCCTGTGCGATGCGATGCAGCGCATCCGGCGAGCTATCACCACACGCGTCCGGCGCGCAATGAACTGCCGCGACCACAATCGCACCTGAGATGAAACGTTTGATCACGGCCGCCTTCCGGAACTTCCCGTCACGCGCCACCCCGGCGCAATGTTTTCCGCAACGGTCGAGAACGAGTCATCGGGTGCGCTGACGAAGGTACCGGCCCCGCTTCCTTTGTCCGTGATGCGATTGCTCGTAATCGTGCAATAGGCGCCTTCCTGAATGTCGATTACCGGCTTGGTGTAGGCGCGATTTCCCGGGCGGAAAAACTTGTTGCCGACGAGTTGAAGAGTTGGAACGAAGCCGGCCCGGCTCTCGATCACATCGGAATCATCGCTTCCGCCGTTGTGAAACGTGCTCGAGGTAATGAGCGCGGTCGACTTTCCGGAAAGAGTAACGAAGGGAGCGCCATGGCCTCCGCTGAAGTCGCAGTTTGAGACGTGGAGCGTCCCACCTGTGACAGTCACCGACGTTACCGGGTGTGCGCGCGTAAAACCACAGTTACTGAACTGCGCGATTCCTGCGCTCATCGTCACTGTCGCCGCGCTATCGAAATCGGTGTTGGTGGCGAAAACCCATGGATTTCCGGGCCCCGATGCGGAGAGGTCCAAACCGCGCGGCCAGATACAAAGTGAGTTTGAAATCATCAGGCCATCGATTCGCTGCGCTTTGATGCCAACCGCGTCACTCGTGTTTATCAACAGTTGAAGTTGGCTCGGTTCCTTCGGGTTATTGCGCGCCGATCCAGTCATTCCATAGACCCAAAAATGCGCATTGTTGACTCGAATTGTGTCGCGGCAGTTGTCGAATTGAATGCCGATGTGAAAGGCGCTGATGCGCAGATCGTCAATCAGCGAGTGGCCGCCGCCGATGTTCTCAATGCCATCCCACGCGTTGTAGATACCAAGGCGCAGGAGATTGAAGTTCGTCGTGTCGTGGGCCCAGACGGCAGGTTTGTACTTGGTCAGTTCACTTACGGCGGTAGGCCGCGGCGGCTGGTCGAACTTGATTACGAAATCGCTCAGCGCACAGGAAGTTGATCCGAACACGAATACTCCCTGTGAAAGATTGGCGCTGAAAGGCACATGGATTGTGGTGAAGTCGATGCCGTCGCCTTTCACGCGCACTCTGGCCGGCACGTGGAGATCGCTCGCGACAAGATAAGCGCCACGCGGAATGATCACGCTCCCGCCCTTGTCGTCGGCGTTTGCCGTGGCAAGCGCGACATTGATCGGCGCGCTGTCATCGGTCTTGTCATCGCCGCGGGCGCCAAATGCCCTCACATTGACTGCGCTGGTATTCGTTGCCAACCAGCGTCCTTGTCCGCCGCTTGGTTGGATTACAGTGCCGCCGTTGTCCTTCGCCGTAGAGTCGGCCGACCAGTAGAATGTGGTGCCGCCCTCATCACCCGGCGCGTAATAACCGGCGGTGCTCGCCTGCAGGCCCGTCGTTGTGCTTGCCGCGTCATAGGCTCGCAACGCCGCTAACGACGGGAAGCTCAGGATCGAGTTTGGTGCGCCATGGTTCTGTGCAGCCATGGGAAAGCTGACCATGGCGATCAATGCGGTCGCTGCGGCGCCTGCTAATCCGGACCTTCCAAATGAACGCTTCATAAAGTGGTTGAACTTTCTACCTTGGGACGTCGGAGCGCGACGAGCAGATGGCATCATGCGACACACAGAACCAACAAGGCTGCGAGATTAAAGTCGCGGTGGCCCTTTCGCGAACGTGAATTCATCGCGACGTTTTGCGCATCGCCGGATCGTTGCTAATGTCCCCGCCGCTTCGCTAAATCCGCCGCCGCAATTCCGATTTCGCCATGACTCTCCTCCGCCGCTTCTCCGTCGTGCCTATCGTGGCGTTGCTCTCACTCCTGCCGGGGTGCGTCGATATCACCCAATCGCATCGCACCGCGGCGCAGCTCGAGCCGATGGGCGCGGCTCAAACCGGCTGGCGGCGGGCCGGTCACGTCTATTGCATCCTTGGTTGGCTTGGAATCTGGAGCCGCGGCATGGATGCCATCGCCGCGCGCGCGCAATCGGAGCTGGGGGTGCACGCGATTTCGCTCGGAAATCCCGAATGGCGCAAACTCGCGAAATACATCCGGAGCGAATATGAGGCCGGGCGCTTGAACGAACCGGTCGTGCTGGTCGGTCATTCGATCGGCGCGGATGATCAGGTGCGGGTCGCGCGTGCCCTGAACGAAGGCAAGGTGCCGGTGGACTTGCTGCTGCTGATCGATCCGACGGTGCCGCCGCGTATTCCTCCGAACGTGATTCGCTGCGTCAATCTTTATAAGAGTCATCCGCTGACCGATCCGGTGCCGGCGTTCCGCGGGGTGCGCGTGATCGCCGACGACCCGAGCCGAACAAATGTTGAGAACGTGAATCTGCGTAAAACGCCAGAGGATTTCGACACCGGTGAGATCAATCACTTCAACATCGCGAAGATTCGCGGATTGCAAGACATGGTGCTGGCGGAAATCGCGAAGACTTGTCCGGTGCGAACGGCGCAGCCTCGATCAAAGCCGCCGTCGCAACCGCCAGCGCAAGAGCAAGCTCAAGTCGAGACGCCGTCTGAGTGATGGATCGCATCCCGGCGTTCGTCTCGGGTTGCTGTCTGCTGGTTTACTGGGGTGCGGTGGGGGTGAAGGCGCAGCGCGCTCGTCGCTGGCAACACGGCGCGAACGTCATTCCGCCTGAACGCATCGGGCGTTGGTTGCGCATCGTGTGGGTGCCGCTCGTGATCGCGTGGTGCGCTCAGCCGTGGATCGTCTTCGCGCAAAACCGGCACGGAACGCCACTGACACATGGTATCGGAATTCTTGGCGCGATCCTTTGCGTTTTCGCAACCACGACAACCTTTGCCTGCTGGCGCGCCATGGGCAGGTCGTGGCGCATCGGCATTGATCCGGCGGAAAAGACTGAGCTGGTTATAGCGGGCCCGTTTAGCCTGGTTCGTCATCCGATCTACGCGCTCTCCATCGTCCTGATGATCGGAACCGTGGCGGCGACGCAAACACGTCTGATGCTTGCACTCGCGATCATACACTTCGTCCTGATGCAATGGGAGGCGTCACGCGAAGAAGCGCATTTGCTGCAAAAACATGGCGAAGAATATGCGCGTTATGTCAGCACGACCGGACGGTTCCTGCCGCGAATATGATGGAGCAACAGCGGCTGACCGACTTCCAGAAGCTGATGCGCTCCTGGAAGCAATTGGCGCCGTATAATGCTGCGCACGTTCTGAGGGTCTCGGGTCCCACCGATACGGCGCGATGGGAAGAGGCATTCGGTCGAATACTCCGCCAACTCGGAATCGGCAGGCAGCTTAATGTCGAGAGCAGCGATCTCGATTTCGACCGCACGATCACGCGAGAGCTAAACCGGCCGTTCGAGTCCAGTGAGTTGCCGCTGCGCGTGATTGCGACGTCGACGGCGAGCGATCATTTCCTCACGCTCACTTACGATCATTGGTTTGCCGACAGTCCATCGATGCGCGCGTTGCTGCAGCGCGCATTCAACTACTACGGCGCCCGCACTTCAGATCTGCCGCCGCTGGAAGTTGCGCCCGGTTTGCATTCCAACTCGACGTCGGGCGCGATTCTCGGCGGCATTCGCACGTATCACCGGCATCGTCGTGCCGCTCGGATCCATTTGCGCGATCCGTTGGACTTCGAAACGGGGTTTTTCTCGCGACAATTTCCGGTCGGTGTGATCGATCCGATCCGCAGCAATGCGCGCAAGCACGGCGCGAAAGTCAACGACGTCTTTCTTGCCGCCGCAGCCCAGGTACTCGGCCAAACAACCGCTGCCCAGCGCGCGTCCTCCCGGCGAAACGAGGTAGCAATCGCGAGCGCAGTCGATCTGCGCGATTCGGCAGCCCACGGCACCTTCGGTTTCGACGTGACTTACTTTAGCGTGGTGCTCGCCAACCCGGAAAAAACGTCATTCGAAAACCTGGTGCAGCTGGTTGCGCAGCAAACCGGCGCGATGAAAAAAGAAGAGGAGATAGCGCGATTCAATCTCAGCCTG
>JBJMWW010000186.1:0-3549 GCA_045809945.1 Chthoniobacterales bacterium | reverse complement strand
CAAGCGGCACATGCCGGGCCGCCTCGTCGGCGTGTCGCACGATGCGGAAGGCCGACCGGGCTATCGCCTTGCTCTGCAAACACGCGAGCAGCACATCCGGCGAGACAAAGCGACGAGCAACATCTGCACGGCGCAGGTGCTTCTCGCGGTCATGGCTTCGATGTACGCGGTCTATCACGGACCGCGTGGACTGCGGGCGATCGCGGAGCGCGTGCATTGCAACGCAGCGCGCCTGGCGGAAGGCCTCGAGGAACTCGGCTTTCAAGTCGCGCACGACGATTTCTTCGACACGATTCGCGTCGAGCTCGGTAAAGCGAGCAGCGCTGATGTCATTCAACGCGCGGAGCATGCCGGCTGCAATTTGCGTTCGTTAGGCGAACACAGCGTCGGGATCGCCGTCGACGAAACGACTACAGACGAGGATGTCGAGACCCTGATGTCGCTCTTGCGCGGCACGAACGTGCGCGACTTCGATGACGACGCGCTGACCGGCGAGCGTTTTCCGCTTCCCGAAGCACTTGTTAGGCAGTCGGAATATCTGACGCATCCCGTCTTCAATACCTACGACACCGAGACGGAAATGCTGCGCTACCTGCGCCGCCTCGAAGCTCGCGATCTGTCGCTCACGACGTCGATGATTCCGCTTGGGTCGTGCACGATGAAGTTGAACGCGACCGCGGAGATGTTTCCGGTCTCTTGGCCGGAGTTCTCGAAGCTGCATCCATTCGCGCCCGACTCGCAGACGGCCGGCTATCGTGAAATGTGCGACGGCCTTGCGGCATGGCTGGCGGAGATCACCGGTTTCGCGGCGGTTTCGTTGCAACCGAATGCTGGTTCGCAGGGTGAATATGCCGGCCTGCTCGCGATCCGGGGCTATCACGAATCGCGCGGCGAAGCTCATCGCAAAATCTGCCTGATCCCGCAGTCGGCGCATGGAACCAATCCGGCCAGTGCAGTCATGGCTGGCTTCAAAGTTGTGCCGGTTGCGACATCGAAAGAAGGCGACATCGATCTGGCCGATCTGCGTGTGAAAGCGGATCAGCACGCTAACGATCTCGCCGCTTTAATGGTGACGTATCCCTCGACGCACGGCGTCTTTGAACCGGGCATCCGTGACATTTGCGAGATTGTGCATTCGCACGGCGGACAGGTTTATCTCGATGGCGCTAACATGAATGCGCAGGTCGGTCTCTGCCGGCCGGGCGATTATGGTGGCGATGTTTGCCATCTCAATTTGCACAAGACTTTCTGCATTCCGCATGGCGGCGGCGGACCGGGCATGGGCCCAATAGGCGTGGCCGCGCATCTCGTGCCGTTCCTGCCGGGTAAACCGCGGATTGATTCCACGCCTAACGACAACACCGGCCCCGTTTCGCAAGCTCCATACGGAAGCGCGAGCATCCTCACTATTTCGTGGATGTACATTCGCATGATGGGCGGCGACGGATTAACGGAAGCGACCAAGACGGCGATCTTGAATGCGAACTACATCGCGAAGCGGCTCGATGAGTACTACCCGGTGCTTTACAAAGGCAAACACGGCACCGTGGCGCACGAGTGCATCGTGGATCTGCGGCAGTTCAAGAGCGCAGGGATCGAAGTCGAAGACGTGGCGAAGCGTCTGATGGATTACGGCTTTCACGCGCCGACCGTTTCGTTCCCGGTCGCGGGCACGATGATGATCGAGCCGACGGAGAGCGAGTCGAAGGAGGAGATCGATCGCTTCTGCGACGCGATGATTTCGATTTACAGCGAGATTCAGGAAGTCGTGAACGGCAAAGCCGACAAGCAAAACAACGTGCTGAAAAACGCGCCGCACACGGCGACGCACGTCACGTCGGATACGTGGGATCGGCCTTATCCGCGTGAGCGCGCCGCCTATCCCGCGAAGTGGACGCGTGAAGCGAAGTTCTGGCCGGCTGTCGCACGGATCGACAACGTCTACGGCGACCGCAATCTCTTCTGCTCGTGCGTGCCGATGGACGGCTTGCCCGAGTAGAACAGCAGTCGTTAGGCAATAAAAAAGCCGCGCATTGCTGCGCGGCCTTTTGAATTTTGGGTCGTTAGTCGGGCTTACGTATTCTCAGACGCGAGTTCCGGCGTGGTCACGCGCGTGGGAACCATCCGCAGACCAGTACCCGTCGTGACTTCCTGTGATTCTTCGCCGGCTTCGTGGTACTCCGCGTCACCGTTCACCTGCCAGAGATCATAAAGCTTTGTGTCAGCTAGAATGTTCTCGACGCAGAGCATCGCAGTCATCATGGCGTGATCCTGGTTGTTATACTTGTGCATCCCATTGCGGCCGACCAGGTGCAGGTTGGGGAAGCGGCTGTCGAGTTCTTCACGAACCGTGTTCACGTGCTTCGAATAGTCGTCATCGTAGACCGGATAGGCCTTCTTCTGCCTAACGATTGTTCCGTCCATGACGTCGCCTTCTTTCGCGAGGCCGATCTGCATCAGTTCTTTCTTGGCGAGTTCGATCAGTTGCTCGTCGGAAGAATCCCAGAGGCCGTCGTGCTCGAAACAGAAGTATTCCAAGCCGTAGCAGGCCAGTTCCGGATCCGGCACCATCTCGGGCGACCAGGAACGGAAGTTTTGGATCCGGCCAACCTTCACCGCCGGATCATGGATGTAGATCCAGTTATCGGAGAACGCGTCACGGTTCTTCAGGATCAACATGACGGTGAGGAAGTCGCGATACTTCAGGCTATCGGCCGCGCGTCTCGCACGCTCCGAAACCGGCGGCTGAATACCCCGAACCAACTCGCGCATCGGCGCAGAGGAGATGACATGTTCGGAATGCAAGGACTGCACATTCCCCTGCTCGTCTTTGAACTGCAGCGTCCAAGTCTGGCTCGGTTCGTCATACTCACAGCCGACGACTTTGCAGCCCATGAAGATATTACCGCCGAGCGCGGTAGTCTTACGCGCGCATTCTTCCCACATCATGCCAGGACCTTTGCGCGGATACTTGAAGCAGTTGATCAGGGTTTTGATTACCTGGTTCGGATCTTTCGGCTGCTTCTTCGGCAGGAGCGCGTTCTTGATCGCGCTGCCTAACGAGAGGCCCTTGATGCGCTGCGCTGCCCAGTCGGCTGAGATTTCCTTGCACGGAATTCCCCAGACCTTCTCGGTGTAGCTTCTGAAGAACGTGTTGAAGAGACGTTTGCCGAACTGGTTCGTCACCCAGTCCTCAAAATTGGTTGGGTTCGGAATCGGGAAGAGGCGCGCCTTCGCATAGGAAAGGACGCATAGCGTGGATTTCACAATCCCGAGCTTCATCAGCGCCTCGAAGGCTTTCAGCGGATAGCTGAAGAATTTGCCACCGTAAAAGATGCGGGAGGAACGCGGACGATTCAGCATGTCGTTAGGCAGAATCTCATTCCAGAAGTCATTAACTTCTTTCGACTTCGAGAAGAACCGATGTCCGCCGATATCGAAGTGGAATCCCTTGTAGGTTGCGGTGCGCGAGATGCCGCCGACGTAAACCGGGTCCGCTTCGAGGACGGTGACGTCCACGTTGTTTTTAGAGAGCAGATAAGCCGCGGT